>JADLFX010000033.1 GCA_020849665.1 Planctomycetota bacterium
CGCGCGCCGAACCTGAGCCAGGTCGACCTTGGGACGCAGGTGATGGTCATCGTCGATCTCGCCACGCGATCCCTCTGGGAGGGCAAGGCGTTCTCGTTCGATCCCAAGACCCTGACCGCGCTGGCGGTCTAGGTGGCGGCGGTCCTGGAGCCCGCCGCAGCCGGACATCCGCTGCGGCTCGCCGTGCACGCGATGGCGACCCGCTTCGAGCTGGTCCTGGCCGGTGGCGATCCGGTGCGCCTGCGCGCGATCGGCGAGGAGACCCTGGCCGAGATCGAGGCCTGCGAGGCCGCGCTCAGCCCGTTCCGGCCCGGCAGCCAGATCGCGCGCGTGAACCGCGAGGCGTACGAGCGGCCCGTGCCGGTCGACCCCGACACCTTCGCCTTGCTGGTCGCGTGTGCGCGCGTGCACCGCGCCAGCGGCGGTGCCTTCGACCCGAGCGTGGGGCCGCTGCTCGTCGCGCTGGGCTTCCGCGGCGCCGGGACCGGCGACGCCGCCGCGTGCGCCGCGGCCCATGCGGCCGTGGGCTGGGACGGCATCGACCTGGATCCCGGCTGGGGCACGGTCCGCTTCCTGCGCCCCGGCATGGCGCTCGACCTCGGCGCGATCGGCAAGGGCCACGCCCTCGACCTCGCGGGCGCGGTGCTGCGCCGCCACGGCGTCGCCGCGGCACTCCTGCACGCGGGCACGAGCTCGGTCCTGGCGCTGGGCGCGCCCCCGGACCGGGATGCGTGGCGCGTGACGCTCGGTCGCGCACCCATGGCGCCCCGGATCCGCCTGCGTGACGCGGCCCTGGGGGTATCGGCCCCCCGAGGGCGCGTGGTGCATGGCATCCACGGCGTGGACCTGCACCACCTCCTCGATCCGGAGCGCGGCACGAGCGCCGCGAACGGCGTCGTGTGCGCGGCGGTGACGTGCCCGAGCGCGCGGGACGCGGACGCATGGTCGACCGCCCTGGCGGTGCGTGGGCGCGCGCTCGCGCTCCCCGCCGCCGCGGCGGGAGTGGTCGCCCTGCGCACCGACAGCGGCGCGGTGCGCTGGCACGCGCTCGGCGACCCCGCTCCCTGGCTCGAGATCCCCTCCATGTCCACCTCCCCGGCGGCGCCATGAGTCCCACCGATCGCAGGTCCTTCCTCCACGGTGCAGCCGGGGCTGCCGCGGCCATGGCCCTGCAGCCGGCGTGGTCCCGGTTCGGTCGCCTGCAGCCCGGGCGCGCGCCCGTGCGCGTGGCCGTGGTCGGTGCCGGCCGCCAGGGCCGTGCGATCCTGACCGAGCTGCAGAAGCTGGAGGGTGTGCAGGTGGCGGCGGTGTGCGACGCCGTGGCCGGCCGGCTGCGCGCGGGCGCGCGTCGCGCTGCCGGCGCCGCGGCATTCGCCGACCACCGCGCGCTCCTGGCCGAGGTCAAGGATCTGGACGCCGTCCTGGTGGCCACGGCCACGGACGCGCACCGCGCGGTGGCGGTGGACGCCGTGACGGCGGGCAAGCACGTCTACTGCGAGGCGCCGCTCGCGCACACCGTGGCGGAGGCTCGCGCGATCGCCCGGGCGGCGCGCGCGGGTGGCAAGGCCTTCCAGGTGGGCCTGCTGGCGCGCAGCGATCCGATCTACCGGCTGGCCTGGTCGTTCCACCGCGCCGGCGTCCTCGACCGGATCGTGGCCGCACGGGCCCAGGACCACGCCAAGACCTCGTGGCGCTTCCCGTCCGAGGATCCGGCTGCGGAGGCGGCGCTGAACTGGCGCCTCGATCCCGCGCGCAGCGCCGGCCTGCCGGGCGAACTCGGCACGCACCAGTTCGACGTGGTCGACTGGTTCCTGGGCGCCTATCCGGTGGCCGTCCGCGGGCGCGGCACGGTGCGGGTGCATGCCGACGGGCGCACACTGGCCGACACCGCGCACTGCGCCCTGCGGTATCAGGACGGCGTGGAGCTGGGCTGGTCGGCGACCCTGGGATCGAGCTACGAAGGGCGCTACGAGCTGCTGCAAGGATCCATGGGGGCCATCCGCCTGGCCTGGACCGCCGGCTGGCTCTTCAAGGAGGCCGATGCCCCCACGCAAGGCTGGGAGGTGTACGCCAACCGCGAGTCCTTCCACGACGACGAGGGCATCACCCTGATCGCCGACGCCACCAAGCTCGCCAAGCAGGGCAAGCTCAGGGAGGGCGTGAGCCTGCCGCACCCGCCGCTCTACTACGCCCTGGTGGAGTTCGTGAACGCGATCCGCGCCGGCACTCCGGTGGCGTGCTCCGCGGAAGAGGGCCTGCGCGCCACGGTCCTCGGCGTCGCCGCGCAGCGCGCGGTGCTGAGCGGCAGCGAGGTCGCGATCGATCCCAAGGAGCTGGAGCTCGGATGAGCGCGCCGGAGACCGATCCGCGACCCGGGCCGGCGCCCGAGGGGGGCGCGGCTCCTGGCCTGCGCCTCGCCGTGCTGCCGCTCCCGCTGCGCCTGGGCCTCGCCGCGGTGGTGCTGGTCCTGCTGGGCGGGCTCGTCGCGTCCGCGGCGCACCTGCACGCGCACCACGCGCCCCGCGACCAGCGGCCCGGCTTCAGCCTCGACGATCTGGTCGGCGCGTACCACGGCATCCGGACGCGCGCGCCGCTCGAAGCGGCCCTGGAGCGCCGGCATCCCGAGGAGCTCGCCGCCAACGACCGCGACGCCCTGCTCGCCTGGCTGCGCGGCGGCAGGATCGCCGAGAGCTACGACGCCGAGGCGCTGGGCGCGCGTGCCCCGGCCGAGGTGCTCGCGCGTGCCTGTCTGGAGTGCCACGCGCGCAACGCCACGCGCGGCGAGGGCATCGGCAGGACGGTGCCGCTGGAGTACTGGGACGACGTCCGCGCGGTCGCGTTCGGGCGCGAGGTCCTGCCCACCGACGCGCCGCTCGTGCTCGCCTCGGCCCACACCCATGCACTCGGCATGGGGTCGCTCACGGCCGTGACCATCCTGCTGGCACTCGGCACGCGCTGGCCGCGGCGCGGCCTGGGCTGGCTGATCCTCGCGGCCGGCGTGGGGCTCGTCCTCGACCTCGCGACGTGGCTGCCGGCGCGCGAGGCCGCCTGGCTCGTGCCGGTGCTGGCGGCGTCCGGTGCCGCGTGGGCGATGTGCACGGGGTCCCTGCTCCTGCTCGTGCTGCTCGACCTCCTGCTGCCCGTGCGGCGGGCTTGAGCCGGGCGCGCGCTCAGGCGGGCGCCACGGCGTCGAGCACGCGGCGGGCGACGAAGATCGGCGCGTGCGCCTGCACCGCCAGCGCGATCGCGTCCGAGGGCCGGCAATCGACCTCGCGGGTCTCGCCGTCCTGCTGCAGCACGAGGTTGGCGTAGAAGGTGTGCTCCTTCAGCTCGCTGATCACCACGCGCCCGAGCTTCCAGCCCAGGGTGGTGAGGACCCGCCCGAGCAGGTCGTGGGTCATCGGCCGGGGCGTGTCCGCGCCGTGCAGCTTGCGGTTGATCTCGGCCGCCTCGTGGAAGCCGATCACGATCGGGAAGGTGCGTTCGCCGCCGCGCTCGCGCAGGTGGATGTACTGCGAATCGCCCTTCTCCTGGATCACCAGGCGGGCCAGCTCGAGTTCGACGATCTCGTCCATGGGCCTGTGGGCTGCGCGGTGGACCCGTGCGCCCTGGTTCCTAAGCTAGCCGTCGACGCATGGAAAGGAACAGCTCCAGTCCGTCCGGTGCGCTCTTCGCGCGGGTGTTCCGCGGCGCGCACGTGGAATCCTGGCACCGCGGCTCGCTGGTGGTGGTCCAGGACGACAAGGTGGTGCGCTCGTACGGCGACCCCGACCTGCCGATCTGGTGCCGCTCGGCCGTGAAGCCGTTCCAGGCCCTGCCCCTCCTGGAGCGCGGCGTGGCCGAGCGCCTGGGCTTCGGCGACCGCGAGATCGCGCTGCTGAGCGCCAGCCACGAGGGCAGCGAGCGCCACGTCGCCATCGTGCGCGGGATGCTGGAGCGCGGCGGACTCGACGCCGAGCAGCTGCTCTGCGGCCCGCACGTGCCGTTCGACAAGGGCGCGGCGGGCGAACTCGCGCGTCGCGGCGAGCGGCCGGGCAGGGTCCACAACAACTGCTCGGGCAAGCACACCGGATTCCTGCTCCTGGCCAGGGAGCTCGGCGTCGACCCGGCGCACTACCTGGATCCCGAGTCGGCGGGGCAGATGCTGGTGCGCGAGACGCTGGCGGCCATGGCCGGCGTGGATCCCGTGACCCTCGACGTGGCGGTCGACGGCTGCGGCGCGCCCACGTTCCGCATGCCGCTGCTGGCGCTGGCCCGCGCGTTCGCTCGCCTGGGCACGCCCAAGGACCTGCCGTTGCCGCGCGCGGTGGCGTGCAAGCGCCTGCTGGACGCGATCAGCGCCGAGCCCTTCTACCTGGCGGGGCAGGGCCGGATCTGCCTCGCCCTGATCGAGTCGGCGCGCGGCCGCGTGTATCCGAAGAACGGCGCCGAGGGCGTGTACGCGCTGGCCCTGCCCGGCACGGGGATCGGCGTGGCGCTGAAGGTCGACGACGGCAACGAGCGCGGCTACCTGCCGGTGGTGGTGGAGGTCCTGCTCCGCCTGGGTCTGTGGCCGGAGGTGCCGCAGCGGCTGGAGGAGTTCCGCCGCATCCCGGTCCGCAACACCCAGAAGCGGGTCGTGGGGCACGTGGTCAGCGCCCTCTCCTGGTAGGTTGCCGTGATGCGCACCGTGCGCCGGGTTCCCAGGATGCCGCGCCGCGAACGGGACGCGCACAAGGGTGCGTTCGGCACGGTGGGGGTCGTGGCCGGCAGCGCGGCGATGCTGGGCGCGGCGATCCTGGTGGCGCGCGGCGCGCTGCGCAGCGGGGCCGGGCTGGTGCGCGTGGTCCTGCCCGAGGCGCTGCGCGTCCCGCTGACGATCGCGGTACCTTGCGCCACCACCCTGGCGCGCCATCCCGACCCGCGCCGTTGGCTGGGCGGGCTGGACGCCGTGGCGGTGGGGCCCGGGCTCGGCGCCACGGCCGGGACGCGGCGCCTGGTGAACGCGCTCCTGCGCCATTGCGTTGTCCCGCTCGTGCTCGACGCGGACGCGCTGAATGTCCTGGCCCCGCTGCGCCGGCCGATCGCGGCGGGTGCCCCCATCGTCCTCACCCCGCACCCGGGCGAGGCGGCGCGGCTGCTCGGCACCGACGTGGCGGCGATCCAGTCCGACCGGCGCGCCGCGGCGGCCGCCCTCGCGCGGGCGGGCGGCGGCGTGGCGGTGCTCAAGGGCGCCGGCACGCTGGTCTGCGACGGGCGCAGGCTCTTCGCCAACACGACCGGCAACCCGGGGATGGCCACCGGAGGCAGCGGCGACGTGCTCACCGGAATCCTCGCGGCGCTCCTGGCGCTCGGCATGGAGCCGTTCGCGGCCGCGTGCCTCGCCGTGCACGCCCACGGCCGCGCCGGCGATCTGGTGGCGCGGCGGCGCTCGGAGGCGGGGCTGCTGGCCGAGGACCTGCCCGACGCGCTGGCCGAGGTGTGGCGGTGAGGGCGCTGCTCCTCGCGCTCGCCCTGGTGGGCGCGGCCCATGGCCAGGACGAGGCCGCGCGCCGCTGGGCCGCGGAGCTGGCCTCCCCCGATCCCGACCTCCGCCTCGCCGCGCGCTTCCGGCTCTGGGCCCTGCCGCGCGAGCTCCTGCCCGAGGCCGCGCTGGTGGCCGCGCTGGGCGGCGCGCAGGTCGAGGGCGTGGTGTTCGCGGCCGAGGTGCTGGCGGCGCGCGGGCTCGGCGGCGACGCGCTGCAGGCGCTGCGCGGGCACGCCGATCCCGCCGTGCGCGTCGCGCTCGCGCCTGCGCTCACGCCGGCAGACCTGGATGCCTTCCTGCAGGACCAGGACCCGCGCGTGCGCCGCGCCGCCCTCCTGGCGTTGGCGCGGCATGGGGCGCCGGAGGGCGCGCTGCTCCGCGCGCTGCGCGACGCCGACGCCGGCGTGGCCGTGGTCGCGCGTGAGGTGCTCCTCCTCCTGGTGGCGCCCCTGCCTCCCGGCCTGCTCGCGGCCGCCGGTGCCGATCCGGCGCTGCGCCTCTTCCTGCTGCGCGGGCTGGCCGACCGGCCGCGCGCCTCGGCCACCGCGTGGCTGGAGGCGCTCCTGCGCGACCCGGCGCTCGACCCGGCCGAGACCTGCCTGGCCCTGGCCGCGCTCCCCGAGGGGCGGATCGACACGGCCATGGCGCGCGACGTGCTGCGCCACGCAGTGGCGGCGGACCCCGCGCTGCAAGAGGCGGCGCACCGCGCCGCCGCGCGGATGACCGCCCCGGTCGCGGACTCTCTGGCGGCCGCGGCGATCCAGGCCAGGGTCGAGGGCGCGCCCATGGACCTGGTGCTCGCGGCGCTGTCCCGGATCGGCGCCGCCGGCGAGGCCCAGCTGCTCGCCGCGGCCCGCACGTTGGCGCGCCCCGATCGCACCACGCTCCTGAACTGGCTGGCCTCGCGCCGCAGCGGCGCGCTCGCGCGCCACCTGGAGGCCGCGGTCGACGGCACCGAGGACCTCGACCCGCCGGTCGTCCGGGAGATCTCGCACCTGCTCACGACGCAGGAGCGCGTGGCGCGGATCGAGGCCTTGCTCGCGGCCCAGGACGGCGACCTGGCCGACGCCGCCTTCGTCGCGTTGCTGGGCGCGGGGGTGTTCGACGAGCGGGTGCGCGCCTTCGCCTGGGACGACGCGGCCCAGCGCGCGCGCCGGATGACCTATCTGCTCGGACGCCTGCCGCGCGCGCGGCTGCCCGAGGACCTGCTGCTCGCGACGCTGCGCGAGTCCGATGCGGCGCTGGTCGTCACGGCGATCGCGAAGCTGGTGCAGGCGCCGCTCACGCCGGCCGCCGAGGCGGCGCTCGAGGATCTCGCCACGCGCAGCGCGGACGAGGACCTGCCGCAGCACGCGGATCGCGCGCTGATCCTCCACGCGAGCGAGGTACGGGCGCGGGCCGCGCTGGAGCGGCGCGCCGCGCCGGAAGACCGGATCGCCGCCTACCAGTGGCTGGGCCTGAAGCCGCCCGCGTTCGCGCTGGAGTGGTTGCGCGCGGAGGCGGAGCGCCTGCGTTCGGCGCCCGGCATGCCGCCCGAGGCGTCCGACCGGCTCGACCACGCCCTGGCACGGAACGGCGACCGCCCGGCCCTGGCCCGGCTCGTCGAGCGGGCCCACACCCTGCCGGTGGCGCGCCTGCGCGAGATGCGCGAGTCCCTCGCCCCGCGCCTCGACGCGGAGCAGGCGACGCGGATCGCCCGCACCCTGGGCGCGGGCGATGCGGACGCGTTCCTGCGCGCCGAGCTGGCCGCGTGGCTGCGCGGCCGCGCCGAGCCCGAGGTGCTCGACCGGCTCGTGGCGCTGCGCGGGGATCCGGAGCCGGAGGTGGCGCTGGCGGCGCTGCGGGCCCTGCTGCCCGGACCGAAGGGTCCCGCGCTGCGCGCGAGCATCGCCGCGTCGCTGGGCGGACCCCTGGGCGAAGGCGAGGTCGAGGCCGCGTTCGAGCTGCTGGGCGGTCTCCCCACGCCGCTGCAGGCGGCCGACGCCGGACTGGTGGCGCGCTTCCTCCTCCTGCTGCCCCTGGGCCAGGGCGTGGCCGAGCTGGCGCGGACGCGCGAGGTGTCGGGTCCGCTGGCACGCGGTGCGTTCCCGGAGGCCGGACCGGTGGCCGAGCTGCTGCGCCACGACCGCGACGGTCACGCCGCGCCCGCGATCGCGGCGGCCGCGGCGGAGGCCGCGCGCCACCCGAACGCGCCGTTCCTGCTGCGCGCCCGCCTGGGCCAGGTCCTGCTCGGGCTCGCCGCCGAGCTGCCGCGCGCGGAACCCCTCGCCGGCGCGTTGGCCGAGGTCCTGGTCGCGGCCGCGGACCCCGACCCGTACTTCCTGGGCCCGGCGCACGTCCTCCTGGCGCGCGCAGCGGAACGCCGTGGCGACCTGGCCGCCGCGCGGCGCCACGCCTCGGCGGCGCTGCACGGCTTCCTGCCGGTCGCCGAGCCGGTGCTGGCGCGCCTGTTCCTGGGCGAGGCCGATCCGGCGGCGGGCGCGGTGCCGATGGCGCGGCTCGCGGCCGAGCCGCACCTCCTCGCGGCGCGCCTCGCCCTGCGCTCCGGCGACCGCGCCGCCGCCGGCGCGGCGCTCGCGGTGGCGGAGGACCTGGGCTTCGGCGACCATGCCACACGCGCGCGCGTGGCCGAGCTCGCCAAGGAGATCTCCCGATGATCCGTTCCCTCCCGCTCCTCCTCCTCTCGTCGGCGCTCCTGGCCCAACAGACCACGGCGCCCAGGCCGGCCGAGGGCCCCGGGACCCGGCCCCAGGACCTGGTGGCGCAGCTCGCGAAGAGCAAGGTGCAGGTGGATCTCGAGCGCGCCACCGTGTCGATCCCGGTGCGCATGAACGCGCCCCAGAACCCGATCGAGTTCGTGCTCATCCACCGGATGGGCAAGCGCCACGAGGCCGTGCTGGTGACCGACGTGAAGGCCAGCCTGATCCAGGGCGGGCTGCTGCTGCTGGGCTTCCGCGAGGGCCGGAATGCCACCTACAAGGAGAAGGATCCGCCGCCGAGCCGCGAGGAGATCGAGAAGGGCGCCGATCCCCTGGTCGTGGAGCCCCCCAAGGGCATGCCGGTGTGGTTCACCGTGAAGTACACCGACGACGCCGGCAAGGCGCACGAGCTGGCGGTGGAGGACCTGATCGTGGACCTCACCACGCAGCGGCCCCTCGAGGACGCCCAGTGGATCTACCTGGGCGGCCGGATGGCGCCGCTCTACCGCAACGAGCCGCCGGTGTTCGTGGCCGACTACGAGGGCAACCTGGTGTCGAGCATCTACTTCGGCTCCGCCAACCATCTGGTCACCATCGCGCACGAGCGCGCGCGCGAGGACGAGAACTTCTGGATCGACGAGAAGGTGTGTCCGCCGCCGGGCACGGAGATGACGCTGACCATCCACGCGCGCGAGCCGGCCCTGGTGCGCGAGCGCAACGCGCGCCTCGCCAAGGAGCGCGCCGCGGGCGCGGCGTCGCGTCCCGGCGCACCCATCCAGGCGCCGCCCCCTCCCTCCGGCGGGGAGCCGCCGCGCCGCGACAAGTGACCTCGAGTCCGCCCCGGGCCGGGCCCCGCACCAGATCCGCTTGAGCGCGTCTCCTCCGCAGCCGGTGTCCGTGGGCGCGCGGCGCCGGCAGGCGCTCGCATGCGTGCTCCTGGTCGCCGGCGTGGCCGCCCAGCTCCTGGTGCCGCACCGCGGCGCGGACTTCGGCCGCGGCGCGGGCCTCTTCTTCGTGGCCGGTGCGGGCTACCTGCTCCTGGCGCGCGACCTCCTGCAAGGGACCTGGGCGCCCTCGTTCCGCGCCGCCCTCGCCCTCGCGGCGGCCCTGCGCCTGCTGGCCCTGCCGCTCGCGCCCGAGCTGAGCGACGACGTGTACCGCTACCTCTTCGAGGGGCGCGTCGTGCTGGCCGGAGAGAACCCGTTCCTCGTGGCGCCGGGCGCTCCCGAGCTGGAACCGCTGCGGGATGCGTGGTGGTCGCGCGTCAACAACAAGGACGTGGCCTCGGTGTATCCGCCGACGCTGCAGCTGGTGTTCGCGGCGTGCACGTGGGCGTGGCCGCACCCGATGGTGTTCAAGCTGCTCTTCGGCCTCTGCGACCTGCTGGTGTTCGTCGTGCTGTGGCGCTTCCTGCCGCTGGCCGGCGTGCCCGCGGCGCGCGCGTGCCTGTACGGGCTCTGTCCCCTGGTGGTGCTCGAGTTCGCGGGCGAGGGGCACAGCGACAGCCTCGGAATCCTCTGCCTGTGGCTGGCGCTCTGGGCGGCGCTGGCCGCCCGCCCTGGCGCGGCCGGCGTGGCCCTGGCGCTCGCCACCGGCGCCAAGCTGCTGCCGGCGGCGCTCCTGCCCGCCCTGCAGCGCCGCTCATGGCGTGCGGTGGCGGCGTTCGGGCTCGTGCTCGTGGCGCTCTATCTGCCGTTCTGGGGTCCGCCGGCGGCGCTGTTCCGTGGCACCCTCGAGTACGCGGCGCGCTGGCGCAACAACGACAGCGCGTACGGCGTCGTGCAGTGGCTGGTGGAGCGTGTCATGGCATGGCAGCCGGAATGGTTCCACTACCAGGAGGCCCAACGCCTCGCCAAGCTGCCGCTGCTCCTGGCCGGGAGCGCGCTCCTGTGCATCGCCTGGCTGTGGCGCTGGTCCGCGCACCGCACCGGATTCGCGTTCTTCACGTTCTTCGTGGTGTGCGCGCCGACCCTGCATCCCTGGTACGTCGCGCTGTGGCTGCCCTTCCTCTGCCTCCGCGCCAACCTCCTGCTCCTCGCCTTCCCGATCACCGTGTACCTGAACTACCACGTGCTGCCGGGCTGGCTCGCGGAGGGCGTGTGGCGCGAGGTGACCTGGGTGAAGGTGATCGAGTACGCGCCGCTCTACGCGGGCCTGCTGTGGTTGGCGGCGACCCGGCGCGCCGCGCGGCTCAGCGCAGGGTCTTGAGGTAGATCCCGATCGCGCGGCGGTCCTCGAGCGAGAGGTGCGCGTAGTCGGGCATGTCTTCGCTGCCGATCGCCTCCTGAGGGTCTTCGAGGATCGCCGCGACCTCGTCGACGCTGCGGTCCAGCTTCTCCAGGTTCGGGGCGTCGTGCTGGCGCTCGCCGATCTTGCGGCCGTCCTTGGTGACGTGCTGGTGGCAGTCGGTGCAGTTCGAGCGGCGCACCAGCATGTAGCCGTGCCGCTCCTGGGGCGTGAGTCCCAGTGGATACTCCAGCACGGCCTCGTTGTGGGGTGCGTCCCTCCATCCCAGCCAGGTCAGCACGCCGACCGCGGCGACGAAGCCGAGGCCCAACGCGGCGGCCAGCGGCCGGCGGGCGAGCCGGCGCTCAGGGTTGCGGTCCACGAAGGGCAGGAGCACCGCCCCGGCCAGCGCCAGCGTGGGCAGCCAGAGCGTGCCCACGGTCTCCCAGGGGCCGTGGAAGTACTTGAGGAGCTGGAAGAGGCCGAGGAAGTACCAGTCCGGGCGCGGCTGGTACTTGGTGTCGGACGGCTCGGCCACCGCCTCGAGCGGCGCGCGATAGCGGCTCGCCAGCCAGAACAGCGCCCCGGCGACCAGCATGCCGACCAGGACCTCCTTGAACACGTGGTGCGGGAAGTACGGCGGACCCTTGGCGCCGGCCTGGTCCACCGGCAGCCCAGGCGGCGCCACGCCGTGGCGCTGGATGAGCGCGAGGTGCACCAGCAGCACGCCCAGGAGGCCGAGCGGCAGGAGCACCACGTGGATCACGTAGAAGCGCGTGAGCGTGGGGGGGCCGACCTCGTCGCCGCCATTGAGCGCGGTGCGCACGAATTCGCCCACGACCGGCGCCTTGCCTGCGATCTCGGTGCCGACCTTGGTGGCGAAGTACGCCTTCTGGTCCCAAGGCAGCAGGTAGCCGGTGAAGCCGAAGCCGAGCACCAGCGTGAGCAGCACGATGCCGGTAAGCCACGTGAACTCGCGCGGACGCTTGTAGGCGCCCGTGAAGTACACCCGCAGCATGTGCAGCGCCGCGCACACCACGAACGCGCTCGCGCCGAAGTGGTGCAGCGAGCGCACCAGGGTCCCGTACGGCACGTCCTGCTCGAAGGCGCGGATCGAGTCGTAGGCCAGCTCGGCCGACGGCACGTAGTGGAACGCGAGCGCGATGCCGCTCAGGAACTGGAGCGCGAGCACCACGAGCGCGGCGAAGCCGAGCGTGCGCAGGAAGCCGATGCCGCGCGGCGGATGCTTGTCCAGCAGCGAGGCGCGCGCGAGGGTGACGATCCCGAGGCGGTGGTCCAGCCAGGCGAGGAGGCGCTGCATGGCGGGTCCGTCGCTAGACTTCGAGCAGGTGGATCATGCCCTTGCCGTCCGCCGGCAGCTCGACACGCAGCCGGCGCAGCGGCGCCTTCGGCGGGCCGTCGAGCACCTCCCCCAGGCGGGAGAAGCGGCCGCCATGGCATGGGCAGTGCAGCGGCGCCTTGGGGTCGTCGGCCTTCTGCACGGGGCAGCGCAGGTGCGTGCACTCGCCGCTCATCGCGATCACTTCCTTGCTGGCGGGATCGCGGGTCACGAACACCACCTTGCCCACGCTCTCCACCGCCGGGCCGCGGCGCATGGTGAAGCTCACCGCCTGCTCGACGATGCCGTCCGCAGGCACCTGGTCGAGGCGGCAGAGCGGCAGGCGCGCCGGCTTGTCGCTGCGGGCCGGAGCGAGCGCCGCGCGCAGCGCCGTGAACAGCCCGCCGAGGACGGGCAGCGAGCCGAGCAGCACGCAGAGCGAGGCGAGGACCGAACGGCGGGAAGGAGTCTCGTCCATGTCGGTGGTGCGGTGTGACGGGTGCAGGGTGACGGGTGACGGGTGCGGTGCGGTGTGGCGGGTGCAGGGTGAGCGGTGCAGAGCGGCGCGGTGCAGGGTGAGCGGTGCAGAGCGGCGCGGTGCAGTGTCGCTCGCGCAGTGGTGCGGGTCTGGGGGAGAGCGTGCGGTCGGCGGCGGTGCGGTCGGCGCCGCCGGCACCCTGCGACCCGCGTGCCGGTGCTCGCGTGTCCGCAAGGTGTACGGCCGGCCGATCGCGAGTTCGTCGTTGGCGGTGGGTGCGTGCGGCGTCCGGCGAGCGCGAGGCTACCATACCGCGCCCGCGTGCCGTCCGAACCAGTGCAGCACCGGGCCTTTACTTCGCCGCTTTCGCCGCTGCGCGGATGCGGCGCCACGCGGTGGGCCTCGCGCGCCGCGTGACGGCGCGGTCGGGCTCGCGCGGCAGATCCGCACAGGCGTTTGACCCGGAGGCGACGCTCGACTCTCATCCGCGCCTTACCGCGTCCCTGCCCGGCGCGGGTCCTCCCGTACCGCCTCGTCCTCTCCATGCACGCGTTCCTGCTCTGGTTCCTCGTTCCGCTGTTCGGGGTGGTGGCCTTCCTGGCGCGGCCCTCGTCCGGCGACTCCGCGCTGCCCTCGGGACACCTGATCCTGCAGGTCGAGGGCGACGCGCGCGCGCTGCAGGTCACGCGGATCACGCGCAAGCCCGACCCGCACAACCCGGTCGTGGGCGTGGCCAGCGCCTATGCCGTGGTGGTGCAGGATGCGGCCGGCGCCGAGCTGGGCCGCTACCCCCTCGACCTGTCGCGCTTCGACCTCGATCCGGCGCGGATCGGCCAGGCCCCGCGGGTGGCCGGCTGCGAGGTGTGGGATGCGCGCGTGGCGATGCTGACCAACGTGCCCGACTTCGCCGGCGCGGCGCGGCTGGAGCTGCGTCGGGGCGACGTGCTCCTGGGTGCGGTCGAGGGCGCGGCGTTCGCCCGGCTGCTGGCCGAGGGCCAGGGGCGATGAGGGCGCTCGCGATCGCCATGCTGCTGGCCGGCGGGCTGGCGGCCCAGGCCACGGTCCGCACCATCTACAACACCGGACCCACCGCCAACCGCTACGACATCGTGGTGCTCGGCGACGGGTACACCGCCGCGGAGCAGGCGACGTTCGATGCCAACTGCCAGGCGCTGCTGCAGGCGGTGCTGCAGAAGGAGCCGTACAAGACCTTCGCGAACTACTTCAACGTGCACACGGTGTTCCGCGCGAGCCGTGAGTCCGGCGCCGACCACCCGGACGCGAACCCGCCCATCGTGCGCGACACGGTCTACGACGCGACCTACAACTACGGCGGCACCGATCGCTGCCTGTACATCAAGAACACCAGCGCGGCGCTCGCCGATGCGGCGCTGGCGCCGGCCAACGAGGGCCGCATCCTGGTGATGGTGAACGACCCGCGCTACGGCGGCTGCGCGTCGACCTTCTCGGTCTCGTACAACGGCACGTCGATGACCGAGGTGCAGATCCACGAGATGGGGCACTCGTTGGGCGGGCTCGCCGACGAGTACGACTACCCGAACCAGACCTACACCGGCGGCGAGCCGGGCACGAAGAACATCACCGCGGAGCGCACCGGCGCGAAGTGGGCGCACTGGCACGGCTTCGACGGGATCGCCGCATTCGAGGGCGCGGGCTACTACCGCTTCGGGCTGTTCCGGCCGCGCATCAACTGCCTGATGCGCGCGCTGGGCACCTATCTGTGCGCCGTGTGCCAGGAGCAGCACGTGCTGCGCAAGTACCAGGTGGTGAACCCGATCGACCAGCCCCAGCCGGCGGCCACGGTGCTCACCCTGAACCGGCCCGCGAGCCAGGAGTTCTCGTTCGGCTGGATCGCGCCAGCCAGCAGCAATGGCCTGGCCACCTGGCGGGTGGACGGCCAGGTCGTGGCCCAGGGCGTGGGAGTGAACCGGCACACGCTGCAGAGCACGGCCGTGGCCACCGGCCGCCACACCGTGAGCGTGGAGTTCCAGGACCGCACGCCGCTGGTGCGCCAGGACCCCAGCAGCCTCCTGCGGCGCACGCGGACGTGGACCGTGGACGTGCTCGATCCCACCCTGGCCGATCTCACGGTGGTATCGGTGCAACCCTCGCTCGGCAGCGTGGCGCAGGGCGGGTCCGTCGACGGAGTCGCCGTCCTCCGCAACGCCGGGCCGGTGGCGGCCGGGCCGTTCCGCGTGGAGTGGTTCCTGTCGAACGACGCCGGGATCACGCCGCAGGACGTCTACCTGGGCGGCGTGGACTACCCCGGCCTGCCCGCGGCGACCCAGGTGAACGTGCCACGTGCGGCGATGCGCGTGCCGATGTTCGCCCAGGCTGGTCCCTGGTACCTCGGCGTGCTCCTCGACCGCCTCAACCAGGTGCCCGAGGCCAACGAGGGCAACAACGGCGGCTCGGCCGCGATCGGCGTCACCACGGGTCCGTGCACCCCCACGCTCGAGTTCCGCGATCCGCTCGTCTACCCCAAGGACGCCGCCGCCCTGACCCTGGCCACCGGTGGCCTGTCGCTGCCCTCGGTGACGGCGCGCTGCGCGCCAGGCCAGCGCTTCCTCCTGCTCTGGGGGTGTTCGGGCAGCGCGCCAGGGACGCAGCTGCCCGGCGGCCCGCTCCTGCCGCTCAACTACGACGCGTGCACTTCGTCCTGCCTGACGATGTTGAACGGGCCGATCTTCGCCAACTTCTTCGGCACCCTCGACGCCAGCGGCAACGGGCAGGCGTTCTTCAACCTGCCACCCGTGATCGGTCCCGCCTGGACCACGCACTTCGCCGCCGCCCTCTACGATCCGGGCTCCGCACGCTTCACCGCGGTGACGAACGCGGTGGTCCTGCAGCTGCGTCTCTGACCGTGGTCCGGTGGCGATGCGCAGGCATCACCACCGGCCCGCCCGCGCAGGGTGGGTCACTTCACCGAGATCAGTTCGACGCGGAACACCAGCGTGGCGTCCGGCCCGATCTTGGGCGGTGAGCCCGACTTGCCGTAGGCCAGGGCGGCAGGAATCGTGAACTGGTAGATGGCGCCTTCCTTCATCAGCTGCAGGCCCTCGTTCCAGCCCTGGATCACCTGGCCCAGGCGGAAGCTGGTGGGCTCGCCGCGCTCGTAGGAAGCGTCGAAGAGCGTGCCGTCGGTGAGCCAGCCCGCGTAGTGCACGGTCACCTCCTCACCCATGCTGGGGGTACGACCCTTGCCCTCCTGCAGGACCTCGTACTGCAGGCCGCTCTGGGTGCTCTTCAGGCTCTCCCGGGCCGAGGCCTGGAACTTGGGCACCGCCAGGGGACGGATCACGCGCACCAGCTTCACCTCCCAGATGGTCACCGAGTTGGGCGGCAGCGGCCCGCGCGCCTCCTTGCCGAAGCTGAGCTCCGGCGGCACCTCGCAGCGCCAGCGTGCCCCGGGCTTCATCATGGGCAGCGCCTCCTTGAGGAACGCGAGGCGCAGGTCCTCGATGCGGGTCTTGGTCGCCTGCTGCTGGTACCCGGACCAGTCGAGCATCTTGCCGTCGGTGGTCCAGAACGCGTACTCGAGCTCGAGCATCTCGCCGGTCTTGGGCGCGTCGCCCTCGCCTTCGCCCAGGATCTCGTACTTCAGGCCCGACTCGGTCTTCTGCTGCTTCTCGGCGACCGGCTTGGCGAATGCGGGCGGCGTCTTGCCCTCGGTCACCTCCAGGAGCTGGACCTCGAAGATCAGCGTCGCGTTGGGGGGGATCACCCCGCCCGCGCCGCGCGTGCCGTAGCCGAGTTCGGGGGGGATGGTCAGCTTGAACCGCGCCCCCGGCGTCATCAGTCCGACGCCCTCGTTCCAGCCCTCGATCACCCGGCCGAGCTGGAAGCTCATGGGCTGGCCGTGCCGCAACGAGGAGTCGAACACCGTGCCATCGGGCAGCCAGCCGGTGTAGTGCACCTTTACCGTGTCGCCGATCTTGGGGCGCTTGCCTTCCTTGCTGCCGGCTTCCAGGACGCAGTACTTGAGGCCGCTCGCAGTGGTCTTCACCTCCGTGTCGGCAGGGATGGTGGGCTTGGTTCCCGGGTCCTGGGCCGTGGCCGGAACATCCGGGAAGAGACTCGCGAGGGCGAACGGAACAGCCAGACGAAACATGGAGCGCACGGGCGCACTATACGCAGCCATGACCGAAAGCAGCGACGTCCTGGTGCTGGGCGGCGGCTTCGCCGGCGTCGAGGTGGCCCGGCGGCTGGAGCGGCTACTGCCGCGCACGGCCAGCATCACCCTGGTCAGCGCCGAGAACTACCTGGTGTTCCAGCCGCTGCTCCCGGAGGTCGTCGGCGGCAACCTCGACCCGGGGCACGTGGTCGCTCCGCTGCGCCACCTCGTGCGGCGTGCCCACGTCGTGCGCGGCGAGGTGGTGGGGATCGACCTCGCACGCCGGGAGGTGGAGGTGTCGACGCCCGGGAACGAGCCCGGCGCGGAGCAGCGCTCGCGCTTCGCGGGCCGGCACCTGGTCCTGGCGCTGGGTTCCGTGGTGGACGTGAGCCGCACGCCCGGGATGAGCGAGCACGCCCTGCTGATGAAGAACCTGGCCGACGCGCTCGCGCTCCGCGCCGCGCTGGTGGCGCGTCTCGAGCGCGCGGTGGTCGAGAGCGACCCGGTCGAGCGCGCGGCCCTGCTGACCTTCGTCGTGGTGGGCGGTGGTTTCAGCGGCATCGAGACGGCCGCGGAGATGTGGGACATGCTGCGCCACGCGCAGCGCTTCTATCCGTCGTTGCGCGGCGAGCGCATGCGCGTGCTGGTGGTCGACGGCAACGCCTCGATCCTGCGCGAGCTGCATCCGGACCTGGGCGCGTTCGCGCGGCGCCTGCTGGAGCGGCGCGGCGTGGAGCTGCTCCTCGAGACGCGCACCCGCGCGGTGTCGGCCGAGGCGGTGCATCTCGACGACGGCAGCACGCTCGCCACGCGCACCGTGGTGTGCACGGTCGGCAACGCTCCGCACCCGGTGCTCCAGGACCTGCCGCTGCGCCTGGAGCGCGGGCGCGTGGCCACCGATGCGTTCCTGCGCGTGCCGGGTCATGCCGACGTGTGGGCCCTCGGCGACGGCGCCTGGGTCCCCGACGGCCACGGCGGCATCGCGCCGCCGACGGCGCAGTTCGCGACGCGCATGGGGCGCAGGGTGGCCGAGAACATCGCCGCCGCCCTGCGCGGCGCGCCGCCCGCGCCGTTCCGCCACCGGAGCCAGGGCCAGATGGCCACGCTCGGCCGGCTCAACGCGGTGGCGTACGTCCGCGGCCTCAAGTTCTCGGGCTTCCTGGCATGGTGGCTGTGGCGCACCATCTACCTGCTCAAGCTGCCGGGGCTGGATCGGAAGCTGCGCGTGGTCACCGACTGGACGCTGCGGCTCTTCTTCCCGCGCGAGCTCACGTTCGTCGATCCCAAGCCGACGCGCGGCCTCGCCCGCATCCACCTGGAGAAGGGCGAGGTGCTGTTCCGGCAGGGCGACGTGAGCGCCACCTTCTACGTGGTGGAATCCGGGCGCATGCAACTCTCGCAGCAGGACGAGGCGGGCCAGGTCACGCTCTGCGAGGAGCTCACCGCCGGGGCGCACTTCGGCCAGGGGTCCCTCCTGCGCAACCGTGTGCGCCGCACCACGGCGGTCGCGCTGGAGCCATCGACGGTGCTCGCCTTCCCCGCGCGCGACTTCGACCAGCTCACGCAACGATTCACCGCGCTGCGTCGCCTGCTCGAGGGCAGCGCCAACCGCTTCCTGCCGCGCGGCGAGATCCTGCCGCGCGGCGTGCCGCGGGAACTCATGGAACGCCCGGTGCGCGAGGTGATGGTGAGCCCCGTGGTCAGCCTGCCCGATTCCGCCACCCTGCGCGACGCGCTGGAGCTGATGAGCCGCGAGCCGTTCCACTGCCTGCCGCTGGTCGACGCGGCGGGCCGCCTGGTGAGCGTGGCGACGCGCAACGACGTGTACGGCGCCCTGCTCGGCTCGGTGGACCTGGCGCGCCCTCTGCTCCAGGACTGCGCCGAGGTCGTGCGTTGCGTGACCCCGGCCGAGCCAGTCGAGCGCGTGATCGAGCTGATGCGCCGGCACGACGTCCAGTACGTGCCCGTGGTCGACGACTCGCGGCGCCTGGTCGGCATCGTCTCGGTGCGCGACGTCGTGCGCCGCTACCTGCAGGCGGTCCCAGCCCTGGCCCGGCGCTAGGTTCCCGGCCCGCTCACAACCGCAGGACGTGCAGGTTGGCGAGCGAACGGATGCCGGTGAGGCGCAGCGGATCGATAGTGGCGGCCTGGATGTGCATCGTGAACGGCTGCAGGCTCACGTTGGGCACGACGAGGCGGGGCGCGGCGCTGCCGTCGGGCAGGAGCACGCCGCCCCAGCCGACGAACACGGGGTTGTTGGCGCCGA
>JADLFX010000034.1 GCA_020849665.1 Planctomycetota bacterium
GAACGTCGAACGCGAGATGGCTAGTCTTGGTCATCGGTCGGTCCCTCCGCCTGCGGCTCTGGCCGCGAAGCGATTCGAGGCTAACCCGCGCACATGCGCAGCGGGCCGACCGCTTCATCCTGTCTGAGTGCGGCCCGGCCGGGGGCGCGGCCCGGCCCCTGGCCGCAACGCGGAGAGCGCGGCTCGCAGGTGCGGCGCGGCCCGGCTTCGCTAGACTCCTGCCCCTTCGGTTCCCGCCCCCTGCCGCGCGCCCGGTCGGGCGCGATGCGGGCGCGGCGGAACCGCGGTGCCGGCCGGTCCGGTACGACCGCGACCGCCCCGCCCTGCCACCCCTCAACCGTCCATGGCCACGACCTCCAGCCAAGCGCGCCGCCCCTCGCTCGACGACCTGCGCCGCGAGTATCCGCACTACCAGTTCGTCGCCGACTGCGTCGACCAGTTCATCGACATCATGCTGAACCACCGGCAGAGCGGGCACCCCGGCGGGTCGCGCTCCAAGGTGCACCAGCTGGTGGGCGCGCTCCTCACCGGCGCGATGCGCGTGGACCTGCGCCATCCCGAGAAGGCCTTCAACGACCGCTTCGTCCTGGTCGCCGGGCACTGCGCGCCCCTGGTGTACGCCACCCTCTGCTTCTGCCACGAGGCGCTGCGCCTGCGGCACGAGTGGACCGGCGACGCGCGCTACGAGGTGGCCGGGGGCGCCGAGCGACGGCTGCTCACGGGCGACCTCCTCCACCTGCGCCGCAACCGCGGCCTCCCGGGCCACGTGGAAATGGAGGGCAAGACGCTGTTCGTGAAGTTCAACACCGGCCCCTCGGGCCACGGCGCGCCGGCCGCCGCCGGCGAGGCCCTGGCGCTGAAGCTGGCCGGCGCCGGCGAGGTGAACGTCTGGGCGTTCGAGGGCGAGGGGGGGCACACCGCGGGGGCCCACCACGAGACCAAGAACTCGGCCTACGGCCTGGGCCTGTCGAACCTGATCTACATGCTCGACTGGAACGACTGGGGCATCGACGAGAACGCGGTCTCCTCGGTGGTGCACGGCACGCCGCGCGAGTGGT
This sequence comes from Planctomycetota bacterium, assembly GCA_020849665.1. Lineage (GTDB taxonomy): Bacteria > Planctomycetota > UBA1135 > UBA1135 > UBA2386 > JADLFX01. The sequence goes on from JADLFX010000034.1 coordinate 1,059, forward strand.
TCGAGCCGTACGGCTTCCGGGTGCTCGGCACCGAGCGCGGCAGCGAGTGGGAGGGCGTGATCCCGACGCTGCACGACCTGGTGTGGGGCGACAATCCGCAGCGCGCGCCGCGCTGCGCCTGGTTCCGCACCGTGAAGGGCCGCGGCTACAAGGTCGAGGGCTACAAGTCGCACGGCACGCCGCACAAGCGCAATCACGAGCTCTTCTGGCAGCTGCGCAAGGAGTTCGCCGACCGCTACGGGGTGGCGTTCCCGGACTTCGGCGCCCCGGACACGCCGGACGCCCAGGCGGCCACGGCCCAGGCGCGCGCCCAGCTCGACACGGTCCTCGCCGCGATGGCCAGGAACCGCGCCGCGATCGAGTTCGTCAGCGACCGGCTGGTCGAGGTCGGCGACTCGGTGCCGGAGACGCTGCCGGGGCTCGTCGTGGACCGCGACCGCGACCTGCTCGACGACCCCGAATTCACCGATCTCGCGCGCCTGCCGGCGGCGCTCTTCGCCAAGCCGGGCGAGAAGGTGCCGAACCGCAAGGCCTTCGGTGACTACGGCGCCTACCTGAACTCGCTCGCGCTGGCGAAGTACGGCCGGCCGCTGGTGATCGCGATGGCCGCGGACCTGGCCGAGAGCACCAACATCGCAGGGTTCATGAAGGAGTTCGGCGGCAGGAAGGGCACGGGATGGTACCAACGCGACCGGAACCCGCACGGCGCGCTCCTGCCCCAGCAGATCACCGAGTTCACCAATGCCGGGATCTGCGCGGGGCTGGCCAGCGTGAACTTCGCGCGCGACCCCGAACGGCGCTACGCCGGCTTCCTCGCGGCGTGCTCCACGTACGGGTCGTTCAGCTACCTGAAGTACGGCCTCATGCGCCTGTTCTCGCAGCTGGCCCAGGACTGTCCCCTGAAGACCGGCAAGGTGATCTGGGTGGCCGGACACTCCGGCCCGGAGACGGCCGAGGACAGCCGCACCCACTTCGGCATCTTCGCGCCCGGGGTCACCCAGCTCTTCCCCGACGGGCACACGATCAACCTCTACCCCTGGGAGTACAACGACGTGGTGCCGGCCCTGGCGGCGGCGCTGCGCACCAAGGCCGCGGTGATCGCGCTGCACCTCACCCGGCCGCCGGTGGAGGTGCCGGACCGCGTGCGCCTCGGCATCGACTCACACCTGCTCGCGGCGCGCGGCGCCTATCTGCTCAAGGACTGGACCCCGGGGCAGCCGCACGCGGGCACCGTGATCGCGCTCGGCACATCGGTGGTGGCGAACCTGGTGAAGCTCCTGCCGCGCCTGCGGGAACGCGGCCCCAACGTGAAGATCGTGGTGGCGGTCAGCCACGAGCTCTTCCGGCTCCAGGACCAGGCGTACCGTGACCGGGTGCTGCCGGCGCGGGAGTTCTTCGACTCGATGCTCTGCGCCAACCAGGGCCGGCGCGTGATGCGTGACTGGATCCCGCATCGTTGGGCCGAGACGTACGCCCTCACGCCGGACTGGGACGACCGCTGGCGCACCGGCGGGAGCCTGGACGAGATCGTGGCCGAGGCGCACCTGGATCCCGACTCGCTGCTGGCCGGGATCGAGCGCTTCGCCCGGGAGCGCGAGGCCCGCCGCCAGGAGATGGCGCGCCTGCTGGACTAGCGGGTCCGGCCCGCTCAGCCCGCCGCGCGGAGTCGGGCGATCGCGAGGTCCTGGCGCACGGGATCGCGCTGCACCAGCCAGCCACGGAAGTGGTCCACGAAGTGCTGCAGCAGGTCCGCGGTCCCGGTGTCGAGGTCGCGCATGCCCTGCGCGTTGCCGATGGCGCGCTCCAGGCGCGCGAAGGCCGGCAGGGCCAGCAGGAAGGCCGGGAACTCCGCGCCGGGCGCGGGCGGTTCGACCAGGGTGCGCAGGCGCTCCAGCCAGCGCCGCTGCGCCACGGCGTGCGCCGCGCGCAGCGTCGCGCGCTCGGGCAGGTCCAGCGACCATGCATCCTGCTCGAATCGTCGCAGCAGGGTCTCGAGGTCCGGGGCCGCTGCCGGGGCGGCAGCACTCTTGGTTCCTGGGCTCATGGCGGCGGGGGTGCGATTGCTCATCGGCCGCTGGTGCGGGATCCTTGAGTCGTTGGCGCCGACCATCCCATTTGCCGCCCGGCCGCTGCACCCGCTCGATCGTCCGGCCGCGATCGCGGTCGCCGCCGCGGCGGGCGCGCACGGCGCCTACGTGCACAACCACCTGGCCGGCGCGGCCGACCTGGAGGAGACGGCGGAGGTCGTGCTGCTGCACGGCTCGGATCGCCTCGTGGGCCTGCTCTGGTTCGGCGCCCGCGGCAACCTGGTGGTGATCGAGGCGGCGGCCCTGGAGCCCGCGGCGGTGGCGCGGGCCGTGGCCGAGACCGGACTCGGCTGGCGCATCGTGCTGGGCCCGTTCCCCGTCGTGCGCGCGCTCGCCGCGCTGGAGCGCGCCGCACCCCTGGTCCTGCGCGAACAGGTCTACTGCGGGATGGCGCCCGAGCAGGCGCGCGCGGCCAAGGCGCAGGCCGGGATCCGGCTGGCCGAGCCCGCGGATCTCGCCGTGCTGGTCGCGGCGTCCCTGCAGTTGAACCAGGAGGATCTGCGGGTCGACCCGCGCCGCGTGAACCGCGGCTGGCTGCGGGAGTCGATCGCCAGACGGATCGAGCGGGGCACGACCTGGGTGCTCGGACCGCGCGGGGATCCACTCACCAAGCTGGACGTGGGCAGCGAGGGGCCCGGCGGCATGGTCCTGGAGGGGGTGTTCACCCAGCCGAAGGCGCGTGGCCAGGGGCTGGCCTCCGGCCTGGTGGCCTCGGTGGCGGCCAGGGTCCGTGGCCAGGTGGCGCTGGTCTGCCTGCACGTCGCCTCCGACAACCAACCGGCCCTGGCCGCCTACCGCGGCGCCGGGATGCTCGAACTCGAGCGCTGCGGTCTGCTCCTGCGCGGCTGAGTCCGATCTGCGCCCCGGCCGGTTCCGCTCCCGCCATGGTGTGGCGGAGTGGAGCAGCGCCCGGCCGGCGCCGTGTCCCGTCCTGAGACGATCCGGATGTACCCACAAGCCCAGAGGGGTCGGGTTCCGACCGATATCGATGGCTCGCGCTAGACTCCCAGGCCGGATCCTGCCGGAAGGCCGAGCCTTCGCGGATCCGGGAGAGTCGCTCACTGCACGAGGGGGAGAAGATGATCGACGCAGCTCGCACTGCGGCCTCGCGGCCGCACGCCACGGGCGCACAGGAGGGCACCGTGCTCGTGGTGCTGATGATCCTGTTCGTCTGCTTCGCCGGTTTCGTCACCGCGAGCCTCACATCCGTGGTCGCCGAGGACCACAAGACCACGCACCGTCTGTACGCACTGCAGGCCCAGGTCATGGCCAACAGCCAGCTGGAGCTGGCCAAGAACCTGGTCAACGCCTCGCCCTACAACACGGACATGGAGAACGAGGTCCTGTTGGCCGCCGTGGCGCGCGCCGACCGGATGATCGCGGGCACGCAGGTGCGCGTGGAGCGCATCGGCACGACGGGCTACTTCCGGCTCACCACCACCGCGGCCCACATGGGCGTGCTGCGCAACTCGGAGGCCGTGGTGCGCCAGACCTCGCCGGCCTCGTCGTACAACCTGTTCGTGATCGACCACCCGGTCGGTCTGTCGGGGCGGCCACGCGGCGCGATCCACACCAACAAGTACATCGACTTCTACTTCCGCAACGGGCTCTACCAGGACCAGGTCACTGCCGGAGAAGGATTCAACTTCGTGGCCGGCGCCACGCAGGAGAACACGAGGTTCACGGGCGTGACCAACCCGAACGCCCCGGCCTACGACATCCTGGCCAACGTCGACTTCGACAGCCTCGCCAGCCGGGCCACGGCGCTCTCGGTCACCGAGAACCTGATCTCGGAGGTGCAGTTCAACGGCAACGAAGTGGAGGTGAAGCTCTTCCAGCCGGCGTACCAGGAGCAGTACCAGACGACGCGCACCCGCACGCGCCTGCTCCGCTACGACACCGAGACCTACGTCGAGCAGGAGCCCGTCTACACCGAGACCCCGTACACGGTCACGGTCCCCGTCTACACGACCGAGACCTACGTCACCACCGAGAGCCAGCCGGTCTACGCCACGCGCACGGTCACCCGCACCTACCAGGAGCCGGTCTACGCGGACCAGACGGTCTCGTACACCGTGCAGGTCCCGGTCTACGGCACGCGTACCGCCACCCGCGACGAGACGGTGCGCGTGTGGGTGCCGCTCGACGAGGGCAGCCTGAGCGGCAGCGCCGGCACGGTCGGCTCGAGCACGCAGCTGGCCGGCTACTGGCGCACCGAGACCGTCCAGGTCCAGTACCAGGAGCAGTACGTCGAGCGCTACGAGACCGAGACCCGCTACCGCACCGATCGGGTGCTCACCGGCTACAACAGCGTGTCGCGTGACGAGCTCGAGACCTACGTGTCGGGCTACACGGACGTGCCGGTGACCCGCACCCGCCAGGTGCAGACCGGCACCAGGGACGAGACCCGCATCCTGCGCGAGATCACCGGCTACGTCGACGTCACCAAGACCCGCCAGGTGCCGGTCTACGAGACCTACACGGAGACCGTGACGCGCACCCGCTGGGTGGCCGAGACCCTGGTGCGCACCGAGCGCGTGCCCGCGGACGGCGTGATCTACCTCAAGGGCGACGTGCGCAAGATGGCCGGCCAGCTCAACGGGCGCGTCTCGCTGATCACCTCCGGCAAGGTGCGGCTGACCGGCAGCGTGCAGTACGTCGACGACGCCGGGCAGACCCGCATGGCCAACGGAGTGGATCCCACCCAGCCGTACACCGACAACCCGAGCTACGCCGGGAACTCGCTCCTGGCGGTGATGGCCAAGGGCGACATCGTCTACGCCAAGGAGTGCCCGGAGCGGATGGAGGTGAACGCCTCGCTGATCAGCGCCGGCGGCGCGGTCGGCTTCGAGGGCATCACCGTGTCCGTGGATGGCCGGGAGGTGTCGACCTCGCTCGACACCAGGAACGCCACCTACGTCCGCGATTCCCTGCGCCGGCTGGGCGGGATCGTCAGCCGGTACCGGCCGGTGGCCACCTACATCGACGAGTACGGCAACCTGGGCGCCGGGTTCGAGACCGGCGAGTCGGTCATGGATCAGAACCTGCTGCTGACCAGCGGCAACAACGCGCCGCCGCCGTTCATGTTCGAGGGTGCCCAGCCGACCTGGATCCTGCAGACGAGCGGCCAGAAGCTGGGAGTCATCGACTGACGCGCGGGGCGGCGGGCCGCGCGGCCCGCCGCCCGGAGCGACGAGGGTACACAGGGAGGGGGAGACGAGATGGTCCACGAGGAACGAGGCGGTCGGGGCAGAGCCGGCGGCGGCAAGCCGAAGCCGGGTGCCACCCGACCCGGGGCGGGCAAGGCCGCGAAGGGCAAGGGGGGCGGTGCGGCAGCGGCCGGGCGCCGCACCGGGCGCAACCGCCCCGCGCCGGACGAACCCGGCGAGATGTCGACCCCGATGCGCCTGCTCCTGGGCGGCCTGGTGGTCGGGTTCCTCGGCCTGGGTGCCTGGCTGCTGACCAGCGGCCTCCGTTCCGGCCCGGACCAGGATCCGGCCAGGACCACGGCCGGGCCCATGGAAGCCGCCACCGAGACCGGCGTGGACGCCAGCTACTCGCTGGTGGGCACGAGTTGGGGATTGGCGGCGAAGGCGCCTCCGCCCCCGCCGGAACTGGAGCTGAGCGAGGAGGAACGGCGCATGCGCAAGTTCGAGGCCGAGTCGGGCGAGCGCTGGAAGGGCATCGAGATCTTCGTGCGGGGGCGGCGATGAAGCGCCTGCATCCGGCACGCGGCCACCGGGGTGGCCAGGAACGTCAGGCCGCGGCGCGCGCGGACGAGCGCGGCTTCACGCTGATCGAGGTCACCGTGATGCTGCTCTTCGCCGCGCTGATGATGCTCACCCTGCAGAGCTCGATGCTCTCCACGGTGAAGACCCGCCAGCGCACCCACGTCACCGACGTGCTGCAGGCGCAGGCGCACGAGTTCCTGCAGCGGCTCCTCGTGATCCCGTTCGGCGCTCCTGGCGACCCCGCGGCGACCGCCGACCAGCTCACCGAACTCTTCGACGACGATGCGGACCTCGGCAACGTCACCCTGCGCCAGGTCAGCGTGGCTCCGGCGCAACCCGGCCACACCTTCGCGACCACCCGCGACGGCGTGACCACCCAGTGGCGCGTCGCCATCAGCAACGACCTCGACGGCGACGGGGTCGCCAGCGGCTTCCGGGAGGGCCGGCCAGACCTGCTGGCCATCGAGGTCTTCGCCAACGACCGGCTGATGTTCCGCACCATGCGGGCCGCCGACTTCGCCAACACCAGGAGGGATTGAGGTCATGCGCTCGCTGCTGCGATTCCTGTGCGGACCGGATCACGCGCCCGCGTCGGTCCGCCGCGCCGGTCAGGCCGGCGTGAGCCTCGCGGAAACCGCCGTGGCCTCGCTGCTGACCACGGCGGTGCTGGCGATGGTCGCCGCCGGCGTGCGTTCGGTGCACACCGCCACGCGCGAGAGCGACGCCCTGGTGCGCCGTGCCTCGATGCAGCGCAACGTCGTGTCCGCCCTCCGCCAGGAGCTGGAGGCGACCAGCATCGCCGGCAGCCGCTTCCGCCTGGGCACGGACAACCGCAGCATCCGCTTCGCCAAGTTGATCGGTGCCGAGCGGTCCGGCGCCGAGGTGTCGGGATTCTGGTCCTCGGAGGTCGAGATCGCGCTGCGCGACGGCGGCAACGTCGTGCGCACCCAGGACGACACGACCGCGCTCCTGGCCAGCGGCATCGCCGACCTGCGCATCACGCAGCCCACGGGCACCAACTACTTCGAGGTCACCATCAGCGGCGTGCGCCGCAACGCCGCCGTGGGTGAACCGGTGACCACGACCCGCAGCTTCCGCATCTACCCGAAGAACTGATCGCACACGCAGGAGGAATCATGCCGCTTCCCAACAACCGCCGTCGTCGGCTGATCGTCGATCCGGTCCAGCAGACCCGGATGCTGCTGGGCATCGCGCTCGCGCCGTCCATCATCCTGGCCGTCACCGCATGTGCGATGTCGTGGATCTACGTGGAGATCGACGCCACGCTGGAGCGCAGCGGCACGCAGGCACCGCTCCTGCTGGCCGCGTTCCTGGGGGCGAGCTGCTTCCTGTTCGCGGCCATCGCCGCGCTGCTCTGGCACGGCCTGAAGACCTCGCATCGCGTCTACGGCCCGATCTACCGGATCAGCAAGTGCGTGGACGAGGTGCGCCAGGGTCGGTTCGCGACGCGCATCAAGCTGCGCGATGGCGACCACCTGACGGAGCTCGCCGACAAGCTCAACGATTTCCTGGAGTGGCTGGAGCAACACCCGCCGCAGGGGGCCGTGGTCGCCGATGCCCCGCGCGCGGATGCCGGGGCGGACCCGGCCCCGGCGGAAGCGAAGCAGCCCGAGCCCGTGGCCTGAGCTACTCCGTGGCCAGGAACGCCAGCGCCGCCGCCGGGCTGGCCACCGGGTGCTGTTGCGGACGGCGCAGGTCGATGGCCTGCAACTCGCGGCGCAGGATCGCACGCAGGTCCCTGGCCTCCGCCTCGCGGCCGGTGAGCTGCAGGGCCCGGGCGAGGGCCGCGCGCACCAGGTACGAAGTGCCCGCCTGGGACGCCTGCACCAGGGCGCCGGTCTCCTCGGCCAGCTCGCCGCGCCGCTGGTGGTAGGCGGCGCGCAGGCGTCCGGTCCAGTCCGTCAGTCCTTCGGCGCCGAGCGTCGCCTCGACCGCGGTCGGCCGCTCCTGTCCGAGTTCCAGGTCCACCAGGGCCCCGAGGTAGGCGAGGGCGTGGGCGTATTCCGGGGGCTGCGGGTGGATGGCCGCGAGCCCGGTGAGCGCCTCGCGCACCTCGCGCGCCCGGCGCAGGCGCACCAGCACCTCGCCCGCCTCGACCAGGTCCAGGGAGAGTGGGCCCAGGAGTCCGGGCCGGCGGCGCAGCCACTCGAGATCCTCGAGCAGATGCCGGGCCGCCGCCTGCCCGTCGCCGCGCAGCAGCGACGCGGCGGCCTGCATGCGGCGGACCTCGTGGGCGCGCGTGTCGGCGCCTCGCTCGGGCCCGCGCTCCAGCGCCAGCGCGGTGTCGTCGCAGAGCGCCTGCAGCTCCGTGAAGCGCCGCAGCGTGAACAGGGCCACCGCGCGCGGCCGCAACGCCGCCTCCGCGGGCAGCTGGCGGGCCACGGCGTCGAGCAGCGCGAGCGCCGACTCCGCCTCGCCGGCGGCGCACTCGGCGAAGGCCAGGTGCCATGCCACGGCCGCGTTGTACGGCCAGCGCTTGCGCAGCGCGCGCAGCACCGGGAGCGACTCGGCGAAGCGCCGCTGGAAGTCCAGACCCAGCGCGAGCGTGTAGCGGCCGTGCGGGTCGTGCGGACGTTCCCGCAACGCCGCGCGGCCCAGGGTCTCGAGGTCTGTGTCGGCCGCGGATGCGAGCAGGAGGACGCGGACGAGGCGGTGCTGGGTGGTGGGGGTGAGCCGGTTGGTGAGGTTCAAGGCCTCGCGCGCGACCTTGACGGCCTCGGCCGGATTGCCCTGGTCGAGGAGCAGGGTCGCGAGGGCGCAGAGCAGCAGCGGCGAGCCCGGATCCAGGGGCCGGGCCTGACGCAGCAGCTGCAGGCCGGTGGCGGTCTGGCCCCCGGCGGCCACGCCCAGGGCGCGCTCGGTGAGGCGGATGGCGCGTGGGTCGCCGCTGAACGCGCGCCCCGCCGCGATCCAGGGCAGCGCACCGACGTCTTCACCGAGCGCGGTGAGGGCGGCGCGGGCCAGGGTGTCGACGGCGGCGTGGAGGTCTTGACCCGCGTCGACCTGCGCCAGCGCGCGCGGCGCCTCGCCGGAGCGCAGGAGCGTGGCCGAGAGACGCGCGCTGCCCACGTCGAGATGCGCGCTCAGCGTGCACGGCGCCGCCACCTCCTCGATGCCGCCCGCCACGTCGAAGCGGGCGCTCTGGCGCAGGCCCTCGCGCAGCAGGGGGGTCAGGTGGTCGAGGTCGGCGCCCGGGTTGCCGGAGACCGTGACCTCGGCGATTCCCAGGATCGTGCCCGCCGCCAGCGGCGCGGCGAGCGGCGTCACGACCGCACCCGCCCCGAGTTGCGCCGCGCCCGACCCGGTGCCTGGTGCCGAGCAGCCGGCGAGGCACAGGGCCAGTGCGCTGCAGGCGAGGGGACGCGGGGCGGGGGGCGGCACGATGGGCGGATCTTCGCTTGCCCGCGCGTCCCGATTCCAGTGGCGAGGCCCCCGCGGCCGATCTCGGAGAGGAACATGGCGAGGATCTCCACAGCCGCTCTGGTGGCGGGGCTGGCCCTGGTCGGCGGGGGCGCCGCACAGCAGACCCAGGCGCGGCCCGCGCCGCGCACCGATTTCGACGCTCCCGCCGGCCCGCCAGCCCGCCCTGCCGCCGAGACGGCGGAGGGCGCGGCCCGTCCGGCCGACGCACGCGGCGTGCGCTCGCCCCTCCTCGACGTGTTCCGCGCCGTGGGCACGCCCGAGGACCTGCGCGCGCTGAAGGGAGTTATCGTGCGCTATCGCCTGCGCGTCCTCGATCCGCGCGGCGCCGAGGTGGCCGTGCGCGAGCTGTACCACGAGGCCGACCTCGCGGCCCCGGATCGGGACCGGCTGCTGTTCACGGGAACGGATCGGATCCCTGGGGCGGACGCCGTCCCGCGCCCGGCGGCGGGGAGCGGCGGCCGGATCTACGGCCGCGACGGCGGCGCGGCCTGGGCGACCCAGCATGGGATCGGCCTGCCCTCGCTGGAGCGCCAGGCGGCCGAGGAGCTGCAGCTCTTCGGCTGGCTGCTGCGCGCGCCCTGGTGCTTCGCCGACGCCGCGCGCTTCACGGTCTTCCCGCCGGAGCCGTGCACCGAACCGGGCACCGGCCGGAACCTCGTGCGCGTGCGCGTCGAGGCGCGCGATCCCGCCGAAGCGGAACGGATCGGGCCGGACCCGCGTGCCAAGGACGGCGATCGCTTCGAGGTGCTGTGCGTGCCGGAGACCTGCGAGCCCGTGGGGCTGCGCTACCGGGTCGGGCCGCTGGGCGAGTGGCGCACGCTGCGACTGCTCGATCCGCGCCGCTTCCTGGGCGTGCAGATGCCCACGCGCCGCGTGGTGCTCTTCCCCGACGGCACCCCGGCGCTGGAGATCCAGACCGTGCACCTGGACCTGCGGCAGGATCTGCCGCGCACGCAGTTCCAGCCGCCGAAGCGCTGAGCCCTTGCCGCCGGCCGTTGCCGGCCGGAGCCGCCGGACGGACGATCCGCGCGTGCCCACCGCCGCCCTCGGACTCGATCTCGGCACGCAGAGCGCGCGCGCCCTCGTCGTCGACCTCGCCACGGGAACGGCCCTGGGCGCCGCGGAAGCCCCCTATGCGCGCGGGACCCGCACCGATCCACACGACCCCGACGTGGCGCGCCAGCACCCGCTGGATCACCTCGCCGCGGCGGGCGCCGCAGGGCGCGCCGCGCTCGCGGCGGCGCGCGGCCAGGGTCCGGTCGACGTGGTGGGCATCGGCGTCGACACCACCGGCAGCACGCCCCTGCCCGTCGACGCGCGCCTGCAGCCGCTGGCCGGCGACCCGCGCTTCGCGGACGACCCGGCGGCGTGGGCATGGCTCTGGAAGGACCACAGCGCCAAGGCCGAGGCCGCGGAGATCACCGGTCTGGCAAGGGAGCGGCGGCCGCACTACCTGGCCCGCTGCGGCGGCACCTACTCCTCGGAGTGGTACTGGGCCAAGGTCCTGCACGCGCGCCGCGTCGCCCCGCGGGTGTTCGCGGCGGCGCACGCGTGGCTGGAATGCTGCGACTTCGTCGTGGCATGGCTGACCGGGGCCGCCGGACTCGCCGCCCTGCCGCGGAGCGTGTGCGCTGCGGGGCACAAGGGACTCCATGCGCCGGATTGGGCCGGCCTGCCCGACGCGGAGTTCCTGGCCGGGCTGGACCCCTCCCTCGCCGGATTGCGGGCGCGCCTGGAGGGTCCGTTCGCCCCGGCCGGCCGGAGCGCCGGGCGCCTGGCGGCCGCGCCGGCCGCGGCCCTGGGACTGGCGCCCGGGATCCCCGTGTCGGTGGGCGCCCTGGACGCCCATCTCGGCGCGGTGGGTGCGGGGATCGCGGAGGGCGACCTCGTGAAGGTGCTGGGCACCTCGACCTGCGACATGGCCGTCGCGCGGCTGGACCGGCTGCCCGGGATCGAGGGGATCTCGGGGATCGTGCGCGACTCGATCGTGCCGGGGCTCGTGGGCTTCGAGGCCGGCCAGTCGGCGGTGGGCGACCTCTTCGACTGGTGCGCGCTGGGGCTCTCCGGGGCGGGTCATGAGGCGCTGCAGCACGAGGCCGCCCGGATGCCGCCGGGCGCGAGCGGCCTCCTCGCCCTCGACTGGCACAACGGCAACCGCTGCGTCCTGGTCGATCCGGAGCTCAGCGGCCTCGTGGTGGGATTGAGCCTGCAGACCCGGCCGGCGGAGCTCTATCGCGCGTTGGTGGAGGCCACGGCGTTCGGGGCGCGGGTGATCCTCGAGCGCCTGGTCTCCGGCGGCGTGCCGGCGCGGCGCCTCATCGCCTGCGGGGGGATCGCGCAGAAGAGCCCGCTGGTCCTGCAGGTGCTCGCGGACGTGCTGGCCCGACCGGTCCTGGTGGCCGGCGCCGGCGAGACCTGCGCCCTGGGCGCGGCGATCTGCGGTGCGGTGGCGGGCGGATGGTTCCCCGACGTGACCACCGCGCAGCGCAGCCTGTGCCCCGCGCCGGCCCGCGCGTACGCACCGGACCCCGCATCGGTGCCGGTCTACGAGCGCCTCCACCGCCTCTACCAGCGCCTGCACGACGCCTTCGGCCCACGGCGCGGAGCGCTCGGCGACGTCATGAAGGAACTCCTGGCGGTGCGTGCGCTGGCGCGCCGCGCGACTTGAGGCGAAGCGCAGCGTCACAGCAGCGCTGCCACCGGTCGGTTGCGAGGCAAGTTGCAGATCGGTCCCGCCGCGTGCCGATAGAAGGCGTGCGCACGGGGCTTGCCCCGGGCGAAGACGAACACGAGGTTCGCCACCACCCTGCGCCTCGCCGGCGGGGGTGATGCGCGTAGCGAAGGTTGTGCGGGACAAGGGGACCTTCGCACTTTCCGTTCCGGGGTGGGGGACTCCTGGACGGGGAGGAAGTGCCGCGCGCGGTGGTCGGGGGGCCACCCGCGGCCGGGCGCCCGCGGTGCCCACGCGCCACCGCGGGAGTGCCTCTTCCTGGAGGCCGGCGCCGCCACGAGCTAAAGAGGGCGGCCATGCGTCGGCTACCGCCTGCCGCTCTCCTCGGCATCCTTGCCGCTTGCGGCACGCCGCCCACGATCCTGCCCGAGCGCCTCGAGCAGGTGCCGGATCCGCGTGCCGGGGCGCCCGCGGTGCTGGCCGCGCGCCAGGCGCTCGACCGGGGCGAGGCGCGGGCCGCGCTGGACCTGCTCGCGCCGCGGCTGGCGGCCGCCCCCGACGACGTCGTGGCGCTGCGGCTGCGGCAGGACGCGCTGAAGACGCGCGGGCGGATCGGGCTCCTCGTGCACGAGGCGCAGGAGCGCATCGCCGCGGCCCCGCAGCAGGCACTGGGCTACTACCTCCGCGGGCGGGTGGCGGTATGGCCGCAGGCGCGGCTGCGGTGGTTCGAGGAGGCCGTGCGCGTGGAGCCATCGTCGTTCTGGGGCTGGCTGGGTCTCGCCTATGCCCTGCGCCGCAGCGACCCCGAACGCGCGTTGCAGATCTACCGGGAGCTGTGGCGGCGGTCCCGCCACTCGTGGATCGTGGGTCTCGGTCTGGCGGGAGTGCTGCAGGAGGCCGATCCGCGCCAGCCCGAGGGGGCGCAGCGGCGCAGCGAGGCCGTGGCGGTCTACGAGGAGCTGCGGAAGAACCCCGACCTCCCCGGCGTGGGGTCGCTCGGCCTCGCCGAGACGCTGTTCGACACGGGCAGGCAGCAGGGCTGGTCGGCGTTCCTCGACGCGCTGCGGGCACGTCCCTACGACGCGGGCGTCCGGGCCATGGCGGCCCGCCAGCTGGCGCGCGGCCTCGGCGACGACGAGGTGGCGCAGCTGCTCGACCTGCTGCGCGCCGATCCCGACCGTCTGGCCTGGTTCCGCCAGGGCGGCGGCGCGCGCATGCTCGCGAGCCTCTTCCAGCGCAGCGGCAACGCACCCGCCGCCCTCGAGGCGCTGGCGCCGCCGGGCGAAGGCCCGCCGGACGAGCCGGCGGCCCGCCGCCTGTGGCGCCGTCTGGTCCTGGGCAACGGCAGGGTGCACGAGGCTCTCGAGGATCTGCGCGCCACGTTCCCCCACGCCCTCCTCGAGGTGGAGACCAACCAGGTCCGCGGCGTGTGGAAGGAACTCTTCGGCGGCAGCTGGTACACCGCAGCGGATCCGCTGGCGGACCCGGCGCGCGCCGAGGCCCTGACCCGCGCCATGATGCGCGCGGGACTCCTGGTGGAGGCCGAACTGGTGGCGGGCCATGCCGTGGCGCGCCATCCGGCCGCGGCGACGAAGGGGATCCGCGCCGCACGCGACGAGGCGCGCCGGCAGCTGGCGTTCGAGGGTGCCCTGCAGCGGCTGCTCTATCGCGGCTACGCCCACCCGGGGCAGGCGCGCTCGCTGGAGGAGCTGCTCGACGACCTGCGCCGGATCAGCAAGGAGTTCCTCGGCCGCGACGTGGTGGGGCAGCCGCAGCGCTTCACGATCCCCTTCCTCGGCGAGCTGGTGGATCCGTTCGCGGACGGGCTGGCCCGGCACTTCGCCGCCTACAACCGCCATCTGGTCCTCGGCCAGCGGGCTGGCCAGCCGCCGGAGGCGCTCCTGATGGTCCGCCTCTCGCTCACCGAGCTGGAGCGGGGCGGCCCACTTCCCCTGCCGACCCGCTGTCACGAGGTGGTGGGGGAGGACCGTTCGATCCGCTCGCTCACCGGCGTGTACGGCGGCGACCTCGCCGGTGTCGCGCTCTTCCACCACTACGTCATCGACTGGGACGCGGTCCTGGACTGGTCGCAGAGCCTGGAGCGGCGGCGGCGGATCGTGCGCGAGGACGGCATGGCGCTGCTGCGCGACCCGGTGCCCGAGGAGGTGGAAGCCGACGACCCGGTGGACGCCCACTGGCGTCTGGCCATGGTGTCTCCAGAAGAGGACAGCGCGCTGCCGTGGGCGGTCCTGGACATGATCCGCTGGCACGAGCGCGCCCACCTGGTCGACGCATTCCACTACCTGCCGGCGGAGGCGAACCTCTGGCGGGTGATCGGGCTGCTGTGGCGCAACGGCTTCTCGGCACACCGGGTGGAGGGCGACCTGGAGGGCCGGGCCGAGAGCGCGGCCCTGGCGTTCTCGCCGCACACGCGGCTGGTGCTGGCGCACATCGCCAGCTTCCTGGAAGGCGAAGACGACGAATCCACCCATGTCGTGGGGTTCCGCCGCCTTGCACTCGAGGTGGTGGCCCACACCGCCGGATCCGGCGCCGCGGCCGTGCCCGTCTCGCGCTGGCACGAACTTCCACCCGAGGTCGCGCAGGCGGCCGCCCGGGAGGCCATCCGGCGCTTCTGGTAGGGCACGGGCCTTGCTTACGATGGGTGCAGCGTCCGTCTCGCCCGCGACGCCGGGCTTCCAGGACGCAAGGAGCTCCGATGACCCGTAGCCGAACTGCTCTCCGCCCAGTGCTCGCCCTCGCCTTGTTCGCAGCGCTGGCCCCCGCCCAGGGCAAGACCGACGATGCGGCCAAGAAGGGGGCTGACCTCCCGTCCCGGATCAAGGCGTTCCAGGAGGCGATCTTCGACAAGAAGCTCGCGAAGGACGAGGATGCGATCCAGATGATCGACGCCTTCGTCAAGGACGCCACCGCCGAATCTCCGGCCATGGCGGCCAAGGAGAAGGACGCGGTTGCGTCCGCCATCGGTGACGTGTTCTTCAAGGCCAAGCAGCGCGAGAAGGAGCGCAGCGGCATCTACACCGCGGCCGCCGCCGGCCTGGGGCAGCTCGGACCGTCGGGCGCCAAGGTGCTGGTGCGCGCCTTCGAGGATCCGAAGTTCCGCAAGAAGGAGTGGGTGGACCTGCGCGCGAGCCTCCTGCGCGAGGTGGGCAAGACCAAGGACGACGCGCAGGTGAGGTTCCTCGTCGAGCGCGCCACCCGCGACAAGGACGACGAGGTGCTGAAGGCCGCGGGCGAGGCGCTGGGCAACTACGCGGGGGCCAAGCTGCCGGTGCGCCGCGAGATCGCCAAGGAACTGATCAACAAGTACAACGAGATCCACAACGGCGCGAACGCCAACGTCGATCCCAACGATCCGATGGTGAAGGCGCGGCGCGACTCCCTGGCGGCCATCACCGACCCGTGGAACACCACGCTGGCCAAGCTGACCGGCCAGAACGATCTGCGGCAGGCCCCGGAGTGGCTGCGCTGGTGGAACAAGAACAAGGACGAGAACTGGGACCGGAAGGACAAGAGCTGAAGGTGCGTCCACGGGGTGGGGCTCGCGCCGCCCTGGTCACGGGGGGCCGCGCGGACGCCCGCCCCGAGCGCCGCCGATGAGCCACTCCCCCCCGCGCCGCCTCCCGCTCCTGCTCCTCGTCGCCAGTGCGGCTCTCCTGGGGGCGGCGCTCTTCGCGTGGAGCGAGGCCGGCCGGCTGCGCGAGCGGCAGCGTCTGCTCGCGGACCGGGTGGCGTCCCTGACCGCCGAACGGGACCGCGCCCAGGGCGAGGTCCTCGCGGCCTTGGAACAGCGCCGGGCGATGGCCGACCAGCTCGCGGCCGTGCGCGCCCAGATCGAGGCGGAGCGGGCCCGCGCCGAGCAGGAGGTCCCGCGCTTCGGCCGGGCCATGCCGGCCGGCGTGCGCCTGGCACTGGAGCGGCTCACCGAGTGCCTGCGCCATGACGGGCACGAGACCCTTCGCTTCCTGCACGCCGACGCCCTGCAGGACCTCGAGCTGCGCGGCGCGGAGATCGTGGACCACGACGCGCGCACGTTCGCCGCCACGCTCTACGTGGCGGACCGCGTCGGCTTCGAGCTGGATCGCACGCAGGCGAGGCTGACGCTGGTGCTGCGCGAGGGCGCCAGCGTGACGGCCGAGGGGCGCACGCCGCTGCCCGCGGAGGGCCTGCGCGTGCAACTCGGCGGCGTGGACGCGCGCTTCTGGGAGGAGCGCCTGCCGATGCTCGTGCGGGTGAGCGGCGAGCACCCGCGTCCCGGCACGGCGGGGCAGGCTCCCCGCCCGGACCCGGGGGTGCTGGCCACGTGGATCGGCCGCTGCAACCGCGTCCTGGCCGGCGCCGAGACCGAAACGCGCTGGGAGGTCGGGGACCTGCGCGGCGTGCACGACGGCCATTTCGAGCAGGTGCTGGTGCTCGGCTACACCAAGGGCCGCCTGCTCGAGAGCAGTGCCGAGGCGAAACGCATGTGGCTGCGGGCCGACCGCGGCCGCGGCACCGTGGAGCTGGTGCTGGCCGAAGGGATCCTGCGCCGGCGGGGCGGCGAGACGGCCCTGCCGGACTCGGGCTACGCGATCCTCCTGCACGGCGTGACTCCGCAGCAGGCCCAGGATTGGATGTTGGGCATGGTGAGCGAGCGATGAACGGTCCTGGTTGGCTGCGCGTGCTGCGATGACGGGTGCCCCCTCGCCCCTGCCGCGGCCCGGCGGCGCGTTCGCGCGCTTCACGGCCGAGTGGCTGCCGCGCGTCGAGGCCGCCCTCGACGCCCTGCTGCCGCCCCCGGCCGAGGATCCGGCGGTGCTGCACGAAGCGATGCGCTACAGCCTGTTCCCCGGCGGCAAGCGCCTGCGCCCGATGCTGGCCCTGGCGGCGGCGCAGGCGTGTGGCGGCGACGTCGGGCGGGCCCTGGTGCCCGCGGCGGCCCTGGAACTGCTGCACACCTACAGCCTGATCCACGACGATCTGCCGTGCATGGACGACGACGACCTGCGCCGCGGCCGGCCCACCAATCACAAGGTGTACGGCGAGGCCATGGCGCTCCTGGCCGGCGACGCGTTGCTCACGCTGGCCTTCGCGGGGGCGGCCGAGGGCGGCGCCGAAGCGGTCGCGGTGCTGGCGCGTGCGGCGGGCAGCCTCGGCATGGTGGGGGGACAGGCCGGCGACATCCTGGCCGAGGGCGCGCAGCGCGACACGCTCGCGCTGCCGAAGCTGCAGTGGATCCACGATCGCAAGACCGGTGCGCTGATCACGGCCGCGCTGGAGATCGGATGGCTCGCCGGCGGCTGCACCGGTCCCGGGCGTGCGGCGCTGCGCCGCTACGGCGCGTGCATCGGCAGGGCGTTCCAGATCGCCGACGACGTCCTGGATGTCACCGCCACCGCCGAGGCCATGGGCAAGACCACCGGCAAGGACGCTGCGGCGCACAAGCTCACGTACCCGGCGCTGCTGGGGGTTGCGGCCAGCCTCGCCTGTGCCGAGGAGCTGGTGCGCGAGGCGCTCGCCCTGGCGCCGCAGGCGTGTGCCGGACCCGGCCCCGCCTCGACAGTGGACGCCGGAGTGCAGCTCCTGCAAGATCTTGCGCTCTTCACCGTCTCCCGGCAGTCCTGATCCTTGAGCCCCCAGCCCGACAGCGCCTCACCGACCCCGCTCTTCGACCGGATCCAGTACCCGCAGGATCTGAAGCAGCTCGGCGTCGACCAGCTGCCGCAGCTCGCGCAGGAACTGCGCCACGTCATCCTCGACACGGTGCAGGTCACGGGCGGCCACCTGGGCTCGAGCATGGGGGTGGTCGAGCTCACGATCGCCCTGCACTACGTCTTCGACTTCGCCAACGACCGGCTGATCTTCGACGTCGGCCACCAGAGCTACCCGCACAAGCTGCTCACCGGACGCAAGGACCGGTTCCATACCCTGCGGCAGAAGCACGGCCTGTGCGGCTTCACCAACCGGTTCGAGTCGGACTTCGACGTCTACACCTTCGGGCACGCGGGCACGGCCACATCCACGGCCCTCGGGCTGACCGTCGGTGACCGGCTGCTCGGCCGCCAGCGGCACGTCGTCGCGGTGGTCGGCGACGCGGCGATGGGCTGCGGCGTGGCGTTCGAGGCGCTCAATCACGGCGGCTCGCTGGAGAAGGACCGCCTCCTGGTGATCCTCAACGACAACCGCTGGTCGATCGCCAAGACCGTGGGCGCGCTGGCGCGCTACCTGAACCGGGTGCGCACGGGCTCGCTCTACAACCAGGCGAAGAAGACCGTCCACCAGCTCATCCAGTCGATCCCGCTCATCGGCAAGGACCTCGACGAGCGCCTGGAGGACATCGCCGACACGATGCGCAACATCGTGCACCCGGGCCACGTGTTCGAGGCGCTGGGCTTCACCTACTTCGGTCCGATCGACGGTCACGACCTCAAGGACTCGGTGGAGACCCTCCAGCGCCTCAAGGACCGCGGTGGGGTGGCGCTCCTCCACGTGCGCACCGAGAAGGGCCGCGGCGTGCCGGGTTCCGAGGACGCCTACGACCGCGCCCACGCCGCGAAGCCGAGACCCAAGGCCGAGCCGGTGCCCATGGAGCCATGCGTGGTGCTGCCGGCCAAGGCCCCGGCCAAGGGCAAGAGCTGGACCCAGTGGTTCGCCGAGGGGGTCGAGGAGCTCGCCGAGCAGGACGCGCGCGTGGTGGCGATCACCGCGGCGATGCCGGATGGCACCGGCCTGATGAAGTTCCGCGAGCGCTTCCCGGAGCGCTTCGTGGACGCGGGCATCGCCGAGCAGCATGCCGTCGCGTTCGCGTCCGGCCTGGCCACCGCGGGGATGCGTCCCGTGGCGGCGATCTACTCCACCTTCCTGCAGCGTGGCTACGACCAGGTGTTCCAGGAGGTGGCGCTGCAGAAGGTGCCGGTGGTGTTCGCGCTGGACCGGGCCGGACTGGTCGGCGAGGACGGCCCGACCCACAACGGAGCCTTCGACATCGCCTACCTGCGCACCCTGCCCGGGATGGTGTTGATGGCGCCCAAGGACGGTCCCGAGCTGAAGCAGATGCTGCGCTTCGGCCTCGGGCTCGGGGCGCCCAGCGCGGTGCGCTATCCGCGCGGCGACGCGCCGGGTGCCGCGGAGCTGCCGGGCTGCGAGGGCGAGTCGCTGCCGCTCGAGCTGGGCCGGATGGAGGTCCTGCGCCGCGGCAAGGACGGCGCGATCCTCGCCTACGGACACATGGTGCAGGTGGCGCTCGAGGCGGCCGCGCTGCTCGACAAGCGGGGCGTGCATGTCGAGGTGGTGAACGCGCGCTTTGCCAAGCCGCTCGACGCCGAGGGCATCCTGGGCCTGGCCGACCGCCACGACCGGGTGCTGACGCTCGAGGACCACGCCGTCATGGGTGGCTTCGGCTCCGCCGTGCTCGAGTGCATCGCGCAGCACGGTCCGGTGCGGGCGCAGTTCCAGGTGGCCGGGATCCCGGACCTCTTCCCCGAGCACGCGAGCCGCAAGCAGCTGCTCGAGGAGCTGGGTCTCGACGCGCGCGGCGTCGCGGCGCGGTTCCTGAGCGGGACGCTCAGCGGCAGGCCCCTGTGACCCTGGCTGCGGGAGCGGCGTGACCCCGCTGCCCGGCCCGGCCGCGTGCCCGCTCCCGGCGGTGGATTCGTTGGGAGCCGGTCCGGCGCGTCGCTAGGATCCGCGCGGCCTGCAGCAACCCAACCGGAGCGAAGCCATGGTCTCGGTGCTGGTCGTCGGTGACGAGCGCAAGGGCGGTTCCCGCCGGCTGGTGGAGACGCACGCCGAGTGGTTGCGCCAGCGCGTGGCCCGCGTGCACGTGGTGCTGGAGCGGTCCGCTCCTCTCGCCGACATCGAGGCCGAGTACGTCGTCGTGTTCGGCGGAGACGGCTCCCTGCTGTCGACGGTGCGGCGACTGGGCACCGCCCAGAAGCCGATCCTCGGCATCAACCTCGGGCGCCTTGGCTTCCTCACCGCGTTCGGCCCGCGCGAGGTGGAAGCCGGTCTGGCCGCGCTGCTCGATGGCCGCCTGCACGAGGAGTCCCGCCTGCTGTTGGAGAGTTTCGTGGTGCGCAGGGATGGTTCGCGCACCGAGTCCGTGCTCACCGTGAACGACGGGGTCCTGACGCGCGGCCCCTCGTCCAGCATCATCACGCTGGCCGCGCAGCACGACGGCCAGGAGATCGCGGTCTATTCCGGGGACGGCCTGATCGTGGCCACCCCGGTGGGTTCCACCGCCTACTCGCTCGCCGCCGGCGGGCCGATCCTGGAGCCGGACCTCGACGCCCTGGTCCTGACGCCGTTGGCATCGCATGCGCTCACGGTCCGGCCTCTGGTGGTGCACCTGCAGTCCGCCGTGGAGGTCCTGGTGCAGGAGGCCGGCGGCCACGAGCCGGTGTCGTTCACCGTGGACGGTCAGGTGACCCTTCCGCTCGCGGAAGGCGACAAGGTGCGGATCGTCCCGTCCACGGTGCGGTTCCGGCACCTCACCCGCGGCCCGGGGCAGTTCTTCCGCATCCTGCGCGACAAGCTCGGCTGGTCCGACCTCCCGCGCGCTCGTTCGCAGCGGCGCGGCTGAGGCCCGGCGCCGCGACGGCGGCCCGGAACGGTTGCGCTATCCTCCTGGCCGGGCTTGCAATCCTCGCCTCCCCGGGACGCAGGGGCGCGCGCAACTCCATCCTCGACATCCACACGACCATGAATCCCCTCGCCTCCCGCTCGCTCGTCTTCGCTGCCCTGTCCGCGGTGCTCGCCGCGCAGGATCCCGCGGGATTGGAGCGCTTCCTGCCTCGCTCGTCGTACGCCACGCTGCGCTTCGCCGGCCTCGGCGCCTGCAAGGAGGCCGCGGCCCGCTTCGGCCTGCACCAGCTCGTGACCCAGACCCTGGCCAGGGGCGGCCAGCCGCTCCTGGACCAGCTGGCCGGCGGCGAGGTCGGGGCCGGACTCGCGCGGATGCACGACGGTCTGGGCGTGCTGGCCCTCGATCGGGCCGCGCTGCGCGAGGTGCTCCAGGGCGAGGTCGCGTTTGCCGTGGGCAGGCCCACCATCGCCGCACCCGAGCAGGGCATGCCCTCCCTGCTGCTGGTCGTGGACGGGACCGGACGGCGCGGCGCGCTGGATCAGGTGGTCTTGGCGATCGAGACCTGGACCGGACTCGCGCAGGGGGGCGAGCCCGCCGTCGAGGAGCAGGAGGGCGTGAAGGTGCAGGTGCACTCCTTCGGGCGCCGCGCGACGCTGGTGAAGGCGATGGCGGGGGACGTGCTGCTGGTGAGCAACAGCCCGGGGATGGTGCGGGAGGCCCTCAGCGCGGCACGCAGCGGCCGCGGCACCATCGCCGAGGAACCGGGCTACCGGCGCGCCAGGGCACGGGCGGGCGGCACACCGCTGCTCCACGCCTACGCCAACCTCGGGGTGATGAGCCGCATCTTCGAGCCGTTCCTGCCCTACGAGGCCTCGGACCTGGGGCGGGCCCTGGGGCTGCAGGGCGTGCGTGGCCTCTCGGTGGTGGCCGGGATCGGCGACGGGACCGGCGCCGAGGTCTGGTCGCTGGAATGCGACTTCGCCCAGCAGGGGATCCTGCCGGAGATGGCAGCGAGCCAGGTGTCGGGTGCCGCCGCACGCTGGATGCCCGAGGACGCGGTCGCGGTGGCCAGCGTGCGCTGCGACGGCGCGGCGATCGTGCAGGGCATCGAGCGGATCGCCGCCGCGCTCCCGGTGCCGTTCCGCGAGGAGTCGAAGCGTGGGCTCGCGGCGCCGGTGGACGGCACCGGTGCGACGGTGCGCGAACTCGCGGGGCTCCTGGGCCCCGAGATCACGGTGGGGGCCACCGTTCCGCTGCAGCGCACGCCGCTGCCGCAGGTGGTGCTCGCCTTCGCGGTGCGCGATCCCCAGCGGGTCGTGACCCTGCTCAACCAGCTCATCGAGGCCCGCTCGCGCCGGCCGATCCGGCACACCACGTTCCAGGGCGTGGAGATCCACTACCTGGAGGCGGGCAGCGACCAGGTGCGCGTCGCGCCGGCCTACGCGGTCGTGGATGGCCACATCGTCGCGACGCTGCAGGTGCCCAACCTCAAGGCGGTGTTGGCCAGGTCCCAGAAGTCCGGCGAGGCTCCGAAGGCCGTCCCCGCGCTCGCGTCGCTGCGCGTCGATCTCGGGGCGGCGGCGGCCCCGTTCTGGCCGCTGGTCACGCAGCAAGCGCTGCCGCAGCTCGCGGCGCAGGGCTACGGCGCGCTGGCCGATGCCCTGCCGGGCGTCGACGAGGTTCGCGCCAAGGCCGGCGTGGCCGAGTGGACCCTCGCGGTGGACCAGGGCGGCATGGTGCTGCGGCGCAAGGATCCCCTGACCATGGGGGCCTGGCTCGCGAGCCTCGGCACGGCCGTGGACTGGGCGCTCTCGCCTGCGCCGTTCGGCAAGAAGGTGTACTGAACCGCCCGCGGCCGCCACGCGGCGGCCGCGAACGACGGAACCAGCCATCCGGCGCCGCCGCGGCAGTGATCACGGAGAGGCGGACCCGCCCGGACGCGGCGGGTCGACCACGGCGCGCGCGTACTCCTGCCAGCGCCGTTCCAAGGCTGCGGCACCCGCGCGTGCCTCGCCTGCGGCGAGGGCCAGGACGACGAGCCGGTAGCGCAGGCGGACCGGCGCGCCGGGCACCAGGCGGACCCGCGGGAACGCGCCGAAGCGCCCGTACGCGCGTACCCCGTAGACCGTCGGCCTCGGATTCCCGGGGTGGTCCAGATGGAGCACCGTGCAGGGCCGTCCGCCGATCGTGTAGCGCTGGGCCACCCAACGCGCGTCGGCGAACGCCGCGCCCTTCGCGGACGCGGGCACGTCGGTGAGCTCCCGGGCACCCTCCGCGAACACCACGGCGGTCGCCTCGGGACGAGCGGCGACCTCGTCCGCGGCCCGGAATTGGAAGCCGGCATGCTGCGCGTCGCCGTCCAGGACCACCTCGCCGGCGGTCGCGTGCAGCTCGATGTCGTAGTCGAGCACCACGACGTCCTCGCCCTCGGCCTCGATCCGGGTGCGGCGCGATTCGCGCAGCACGGTCTGCCCGCTTCCGTCGATCCAGGCCAGGGTCGCGGTGCGGGTGAGTGCGCCGGAGGCGAACCGCGTCGACGCCGACTCCCGGACGATCCTGGCGCCGTTCCGGCAGTGCCAGAAGTCGGTGGTGCGGGAGCCGTGCCGCGTCTGGTTCCAGCCCAGGAAGACGCCGCGGTGGTGCGGATAGAGGCCGGGGCCCTCGCCCCGGGTGACGAAGTCCGAGCCGCCGGGCAGCACGATCTGCTGGTGGTAGCGGACGAGCGGCGGCGTGCCGCGTGGCCGGGGGTCGTGGACCTCGCGCAGGACCCAGCGGCCCCCCAGCCAGAGGTCGTCGTGTCCGGACCTTTCTCGGACCTCGAACGCAGGGGTGCTGCACGCGGAGAGCAGGGCGAGGGCGAGGGCGGCCTGGGACCGTGGATGCGCCACGGCGCGATGGTAGCCGGCGCTTCTGGACGGCCGGCCCATCTGCTTGGATCTGCGCCATGCACCGAGTCCTGTCCGCCGTCCTTGTCCTGGCGGTGACGCTGCCCGGCCAGCGTGGCGACGCCAAGGGCGAGGTCCAGCCCGAGGTGCCGCAGGCGCTGCGCCTGCCCGTTGCCCCGCCCCGCGCTCCGGCGGAGCAGTTGGCGGCGTTCACTTTGAGCGATGGCTTCCGCCTCGAACTCGTGGCCGCCGAGCCCCTGGTGCACGACCCGGTGGCGTTGGCGTTCGATCCTCTGGGCAGGCTCTGGGTCGCCGAGATGCGTGGCTACATGCCCGACGTCGACGGCCGCGGCGAGCTGGACCGCGTCGGCTCGATCGCGGTGCTCGAGGACCGGGACGGCGACGGCGCGATGGACCGCCGCACCGAGTTCCTGACCGGGCTGGTCCTGCCGCGCGCGGTGCTCCCGGTGCGCGGCGGCGCGCTGGTGATCGAGCCGCCGCACCTGCTCTTCTGCGAGGATCGCGACGGGGATCTGCGCTGCGACGCCCGCCGCGTCGTGGCCGCGGGGTTCGACGCCGGACTCCTCAACCCCGAGCACGCCGGCAACGGTCTCCTGCGCGGCCTCGACAACTGGATCCACCTCGCCAACATGCCGCTGCGCCTGCGGCGCAGCGGGGATGAGTTCGTCACCGCCCCGAGCTTCGGCGGCGGCCAGTGGGGGCTCTGCCAGGACGACGAGGGGCGGCTCTACTACGACTACAACAGCGACGCGCTGCGGATGGACCTGGTGCCGGGCCACTACGCGGTCCGCAACTCCGCCATGGGTGCGGCCGCGGGCGTCAACGTGCAGCTGGTGCGCGACCAATCGGTGTTCCCCACGCGCCCCACGCCCACGGTCAACCGCGGCTACCGCAAGGGCCAGCTGCGCGACGACGGGCGCCTCGCCACCTACACCGCCGCCTGCGCGCCGCTCGTGCACCGCGGCACGGTGTTCCCGGCCGAGACCGGGCCGCAGGTGCTGGTGTGCGAACCCTCGGCCAACCTGATCGCCCGCTACCGCCTGCGTCCGCGCGACGCCGCGCCGAGCGCCGAGCTGGTCGAGCGCGACCGGCCGTTCCTGGAGTGCGCCGATGAGCGCTTCCGGCCGGTCTTCCTCCGCGACGGTCCCGACGGCGCGATCTACGTGGTGGATCTCTACCGCGGCCTGATCCAGCACCGCAACTTCGTGACCACCTGGTTGCGCAAGCAGGTGCTCGAGCGCGGCCTGGACCAGCCGATCGGCCTGGGACGGATCTGGCGGCTCGTGCGTGCGGGCGCACCCCGCACGCCGGTGCCGCGCGTCGCCGAACTGGACGGGCCGGGGCTGGTGGCGGCCCTGCAGAGTCCGATCGGCGCGCTCCGGGACCTGGCGCAGCAGGTGCTCGTGGATCGCGGCGGAAGCGACGCCGTGCCGGCGCTGCGCGAGGCGCTGCGTACGGCGGGGCGGCCGGCCACGCGCCTGCACGCGTTGTGGACCCTGGAGGGTCTGCAGGCACTGGCCGCGGACGACCTGCGGGCCGGAATGCGCGACGCGGATCCCGCGCTGCGCGCCGCGGCGCTGCGCTGCGGCGAGCCGCTGCTGCGCGCCGACCGCGAGTTCGCCGGTGCGGCCCTCGCGCTGCAGGGGGACCAGGCCGCGCGCGTCCGCTGGCAGCTCGCACACACCCTGACCGAGGTGGCGGAGGCCGGGCAGGTGCTGCGCACCTCGGCCGGCCTCCTGCTGGCGCACCCGGAGGACGCGATCCTGCGGGGCGCCGTGCTGAGCGGCATGGGCCGGCGCGAGGCGCAGCTCGCTCGTGCGCTCGTCGCGGAGCCGTCGTTCGCGGCCGACTCTCCCGGCCGGCGGCACCTGCTCCAATCGATCGGCCGGGCGGTCGCGCGGCGCGGCGATGCCGCGGCGCTCGCGGACCTGCGCGGGATGCTGGCCGGCGCGCCGGCCTGGCAGGCGGAGGCGCTGCGCGACGGACTGGGCAGGTCCGCCGCGGTGGAGACCCGGCCCGACTCGGAGGCCGTGCTCGCCGAGGTGGATCCCCGCCGCCTCGAGCGGGGCCAGATCCTCTACACGACCTTCTGCGCGGCCTGCCACCAGGCCGACGCGGCCGGACTCGACGGACTGGCGCCACCGCTGGCCGAGTCGGAATGGGTGGCCGGCCCGCCGGCCCGCAGCATCCGCATCCTGCTGCACGGCGTGCAGGGGCCGATCCGCGTCCGCGGCCGCGAGTTCGACCTGGCCATGCCCGGGCAGCCGCAGCTCGAGGACGCGCAGGTCGCGGACCTGCTCACCTTCCTGCGCCGTTCGTTCGGCAACCGGGCCGGGACGGTCGAGCCGGCCGAGGTGGCTGCGATCCGCGCGGCGACCCGGGGACGGAGCGTGCCGTGGACGGCGGAGGAGCTGGAGCGGCACCGCTGACGGCGCGGCCGCGGAGCCGCGCCGGCCCGCGGGCTCCGGTCAGTAGTCGATCCCGATGATGAACCCGTAGTTGCGGCTGATCGTCGCCGCGGTGGTGGAGTTCTCGTTGCCGGTCGCCGAACCGGAGGTCGACGTGTAGAGCCGGGTCAGCTTGGTCGAACTCGACGGGGGCGTGCGGATGGCCGATGCGTCGGAGAGGCCGATCCCGTTCTGCAGTCCCGCGTCCAGGAACGCGAACTGGGCCACGAGCTCGGCCGCGGGCGTGTTCTGGAAGGGGGGCAGCTGGAGGGTGAGGTCCCACTGGCCGAGGTTGTTCGTGGCGCCGGCGATGTCGATCAGGGGCAGGATCTCCAGGTTGCTGCACAGCGGCAGCACGATCTGCTGGCGCTGCAGGCCGAAGAGGAACACGGCGGGCGTGCTGGGCAGCGCGTTCTCGAGCCGGTTGCGGTACGGCGCGGGGTTCTAAGTGATCTGCAGCGTGCGGATGCCGATCTTGGCGGCGGCGGACCCGCCGGTCGCCGTGCAGCCGACTCCGAAGTTGGCCATCAGCCCGACCTGGAACGCGGTGCTGTCGATGTACACGGCTGCGGTGTTGCTGTTGTTGCGCAGGCGCAGCTCCCAGCACAGGTTGTTGCCGGCGGCGGGCGGGTAGAGCAGCGGCGTGGCGAACGGGATCACCACCTGGAAGGGATTCGGCAACGAGATGTTGGTCATCGCCGGCATGCTGATGTTGGTCCACGGCAGGACGACGGTCGGCGACGGGCCGAGGTTGGTGGCGTAGGTCGCGGTCGCGGTCTGGGAGTCCACCGGCGTGACGCCGAGCGTGATCTGCACGTCCATGGTGCGCGCCTGGCTCGCCGCCTGGATCGTGGACCCGTCCTTGCGCAGGGAGAGCCCCTTGATCGTGGTGGGGGTGTTGTTCAACACGACCGCGAGGTCGGACTGGTCGTGCACCTGCTGATAGGTGGCCGAGGCCGACCAGAACGGGATCGTGTTCTGCGTGATCCCGTCGAGGTTGGCGTGGCCGGCGGGTGCGACCGCTCGCTGCAGCTGGGCGGGGAGGGCCGAGAGCGGGAGGAGAAGGGCGAAGGCCAGGTGATGGGTCTGCATGAGTGGGTTCTACGTGGGAGTGGGGGGCGGCGCAGTGGGGATTCGAGCAGGAGCGACGCGCCCCTGCACGCCCGCGCGGGACCGATCCGGGCGTGGCGCGCGCCTCAGTGCAGGGAGCGCAGCGCCTCGGCCACCCGCGGCAGCATCTCCTCGATCTCGCCCTCGCTGACCGCACCTACGCTCAGGCGGAACCAGCCGCTCTCCTCGGGCACGCCGAAGGCCTGGAACGGCACCACGGCGGTGTCGGCCTCCTCCAGCAGGAAGCGCCGCACGTCCTCGTTGCTGTCCAGGACCCTGCCGGCGGAGGTCTTGCGGCCTGCGGCCGCGATGCGCACGGCGAGGTAGATCGCGCCCATCGGCTCGGTGCATGCCACGGGGAGCCCTTCGGCCTGCATGGCCTGGAACCCGCGGTGCAGGAGCCGCATCCGTGCCGCGATGCCGCGCAGGAACCCGGCATGGTAGGCGCGGATCGCCTCGGGATCGTCGAGGAGCCTGGCCGTGGCGACCTGCTCGGCGCGTGGTGCCCAGGCGCCCACGTGGCCGAGCACGGCGCCCATGCGCTCCATCACGTCCACCGGACCCACGCCGAAGCCCACGCGCAGGCCGGTGGCCGCGAACGCCTTGCTGATGCCGTCCACGAACACGGTGAAGCGCGCCATCTCCGGCAGCAGCTCGGGCGGGGTCACGTGACGGTGCCCGCCGAGGTGCAGCGGCCAGTAGATGTGGTCGAACATCAGGTAGAGCGGCCGCTCGTTGCGCGCCGCGCGCCCGCGATTCTCGGCCAGGATCGCCTCGCTGAGCGCGCGCAAGGCCTGTGGATCGATGGCCGTGCCGGTCGGGTTGAGCGGCGAGTTCAGGCACAGCAGGCGTGCGCCGCGCAGGTGCGGCACGATCTGCTCCGCCGTGGGGAAGAACCCGGTCTCGGCCTGGCAGGGCACGACCACGCCCTCGGCCTCGGCCATGTGCACGTAGTGGTTGTTGTTCCAGCTCGGCACGGAGTAGACGACGCGGTCGCCGCGGTCGAGGAGGGTGCGGAACGTGCCGTAGATCAGGGGGCGCGCGCCGGCGGCGATCAGCACCGAGTCGACCGGGTAGCGCAGCCGAAGCTCGCGCTCGTAGTAGCGCTGCACGGCCTCGCGCAGCTCCAGCATGCCGCTGGAGGGCGGGTAGTTGGTCTCGCCGGCGCGCAGCGCCTGCGCGGTGGCATCGCGCAGCGTCGCCGGGATCGCGAAGTGGTGCGGATCGAAGTCGCCCACCGTGAGGTTGCACACCCGCCGGCCGGAGCGGATCAGGGCCCGGATCTCGCCCGCGATCTTCAGGATCTCCGAGCCGATCAGCCCCCGGGCGACCTGGGCGGGGCGGCGCTCCCTGGCGTGGAGGTCGGCGGTGGCGAACGAGACGAGATCGTGCAGCGGCTTCCGTTCCATCGATGGCGGCGCGCATGCTACCCGGCGCCAGTCCGCGCGCATGCGCCGGCTGCCCGCAGGATCAGCGCCCGCGGAACCCGACGAACGCGGAGTGGCTGCGCAGCGCGGCGAGGATGGCCTCGGCGATGCGCAACGCTCCCGCTTCCGAGGGATGGATGATGTCCGGCAGGAGCACCAGCTCGGGCCAGGGGTGCGCCCCGGGAGGCGGCAGGGCACCCGCATCCGGCAGGAGCGGCAGGAAGTGCATCCCGGCCAGCAGGGCCGTGTCGCTCGCCATCGCCGGCAGCGTGGCGGCCAGTCCCGGTACGCCGAGGCAGTACTCCGGCGTCGCCCCCGCCGGGATGCCGACGCGCGCCGAGTACCGGCCGTCGCCGGCCGCGGCGTCGCCAGCGCGGCCATCGTCGTGCAAGGCGATCGTGCGGTGCCGGAGCCGCTGCTCGGGATCGTCCAGCAGGAGCAGGTGGAGCGGCGGACGGTGGTCGGGCGAGGCCGGCACGGCCACCCCGCCGGTGTCGAGCACCAGCGTCAGCTCCTGCGCGGTCGGGAAGGGGCGGCCCTGCGCCGCATTCGTCGCCTCCGCGAAGACGCGCCGGAACTCGACCAGCGGCGTGCCCGTGGCCGCCGCGACCTCCGCGAATGCGCGGCGCGGGTAGGCGTTGGGCAGGCTGACGTCGGCCAGGATCAGTCCGAACCCACCCTCCCGCGCCATGCCGGCCACGGCCCGCAGGTGCTCGCGCAGCTGCGCGGGGGGCACGCGCACGGTGCGCGGCACTTCGGCGCTGCGCTGCGCCAGCCAGCGCAGCAGCGCATGGCCCTGGACCAAGGCGAGCAGGCGCCCCGTGAACGCCTCGGCGAGGTAGCGTCGCTGCGCCGCCACCTCGGCGTCGGTCTGCGGGCGCAGGAACCCGTCGTTGAAGCCGAACGCGAACACCACGATGTGCGGGTGGAACGGACCGCGCGCATGGCGCTCGCACAGGATCCGGCCCTGCCAGGAGCTGTAGCCGGGCACGGCCAGGTTGCGCACCTGGACGCGGCGCGGCGCGAGCTCCGCGGCGAGGCGCTCCGCCACGAGGCTCGGCCACGCGTGTTCCTCGCGCAGCGCGAAGCCGAACGTGATCGAGTCGCCGAGCACCAGGATGCGCAGCGCCTCGGGGTCGGGAGGGGGGAATGCCGGGCCGCGGAACCCGTCCGGATTGGTGCGCACCGGGAGATCGCGGCCGAGCGTGACCGGGCCGAAGGTGGTGGCCAGGTTCGGGCGCAGCCGCACCACGAGGTCCGGATCGGGCTCGTAGAACTCGTCCTGGAAGCGGCGCGTGCGCCCTTCCGGCGTGTCGGGACCCGGCGGTGGAGGGAGCAGCGCGCGGCCGACGCCTTCGAGGGCCAGCACCAGGACCAGCGTCGAGCCCACGAGGGCCGCCAGACCGAAGAGCGCGCGGCGCAGGCTCATCCCAGCTCGAACTGGCGCTTGGCGTCGACCTCGTCCCGGTTCAGGGCCACCACGGCCTCGTCCAGGCGGTCGATGAGCGGGTAGTCGCCGCTCAGCGACTTGCGCAGCTGGCGCAGCATCTGGATGGCCATGCGCAGGGTGCGCACGAAGTCGCCGGAGTCCCCCGCGAGGAGGTCGCCGACCGCACCCAGCTCGTCGCCCTTGGCCCAGCGCAGGGCCGCCGCGGCGATGCCGAAGCCGGCCGGCTTCACCGTCTGCGCGAAACCGTGCTCGTGCTCGATCGTGACGAAGCGGCCGAGGACCTGATCCACCTCGTGCGCCAGCCGCGGGCCGAACGCCGCGCGCCCCGCGGCGTCGCCGTCGCCGCCGCGCCGCTCCTCGTACACCAGCGACGCGAACAGCGCGCCGAGCTGGTGGATGTCGAGCCGGTCCAGGATGCCGCTGAAGATCAGCTCGGTGACCTGGATCTCGTAGCCGTTGACCTGCTGCGCGATCCGGCCGCGCGGCAGGAGCCCGTTGCGGTCCAGGTAGCCGGCCCGCTCCAGGACGGAGATCCTGGCCAGCAGGGCGGCACGTGCGGCGCTGCGCTTCTTCTCGCGCACCTTGAGTGAACCCGTGGCGGCCTGGAACGCGGCGAACGAACGGTCGTACGCGCCGACCAGTTCGCCACCCATGCGTTCGTAGAGGTTCAGGATGGTTGAGTACGAGAGGTTGAAGCGCGACAGGATCGGCTCGGGCGTGCCGTTGAAGAGCGGCACGAGTGGCGCCTCCTCGAGGTCCTCCTCGTCGACCAGGGAGATCACCAGTCCCTCGGCGTCCATGCCCTGACGGCCGGCGCGTCCGGCCATCTGCATGTAGTCGCGCGCGCGCAGGTAGTCGATGCTCACGCCGTCGAACTTGCGCAGCGCGTCGAATACCACCGTGCGCGCCGGCATGTTGATGCCCAGCGCGAATGTCTCGGTGGTGAAGAGCATGCGCAGGAGGCCGGAGGTGAAGAGCCGTTCGACCACCTCCTTGTGGATCGGCAGCATGCCCGCGTGGTGGAAGCCGACGCCGCGCAGCGCCCGCTCGCGGATCCCCTGCAGGACGGGGTCGCGCTCCGGCTGCAGCTCGAACTTGGCGCAGATCTCGCCGAAGAGGGTGTCCATGCGCATCTGCTCCTGGCGCCCCAGCAGGGGCCGCCACGCGTTGCGCTCGGCCTTGATCTCGCACTCCTTGCGGCTGAAGCAGAAGTAGAGGACCGGCAGGAGGCGCTCGCGCTGGAGGGAGTCGAGCAGCTGCTCGGCGGCCTGATGGGCCAGGCGGATCTGCTCGCGCGAGCGGCGTGATGGCCCGGTCTCCTTGTGCCGGCGGCGCTGGCGCGCGAAGTGGGCGCGCCGGATGCCGGCGCGCTCGCGTTCGGCCTGCCGGCGGATCAGCGCCGTGGCGCGCTTCTTCTGCGCCAGATCGAAGATCCCCGCGGCGGGGTGGAAGAGCTTGTGGCGCAGCGGCACGGGCCGCTGGTCGTGACGGATGATCTCCAGCTCCTGGGTGCGCACCGACGCCAGCCAGCCGCCGAACTGCTCCAGGTTGCTGATGGTCGCGGAGAGCCCGACGAAGCGGACATGGGGTGGGGCGAAGATCAGGCTCTCCTCCCACACCGTGCCGCGCTCGGGGTCGTCGAGGAAGTGGATCTCGTCGAAGATCACGAAGTCCACGTCCTCGAAGCGGAGCGGGTCTTCGAACACCGAGTTGCGGAAGATCTCGGTGGTCATGATCACCACCGGCGCGTGCGGGTCGAGGGTGAGGTCGCCGGTCATCAGCCCGACCTCGACGCCGTCGGCCTTGAAGTCGCGGAACTTCTGGTTGCTCAGCGCCTTGATCGGGCTGGTGTAGATGGCGCGGCGGTCCTGGCGCACGGCCCGTTCGATCGCGAACTCCGCCACCAGGGTCTTGCCCGAGCCCGTCGGCGCGGAGAGCAGGACGTTCTTCCCCTCGGCGATGGCCCGCACCGCCTGCACCTGGAAGGAGTTGAGGGTGTAGCCCTTGAAGTGCATGGCACGCAGGATCGCCGGATCCGGATCCCGGCCGCCACCCTGCCGCACGCCGGTTCCGGGCCGACCCGGGCGAGTTATCGGGTCACGGCGGCGGTCACGCCAGCGCGGATTTTTCTTCTCGGCGCTTCCACCGGGCTGGCTATGCTCCGCCGCGCTTCCGGGTGGTCAGAACCCTCAATCACACGAATGCCACAGGGAGGTGGTACCCATGGACAAGCAGTTGGATGGCGGCATCGGCAACTTCGTGCACCGTCGGCTCTCGCAGCTCAAGGTGCTGGCGCGTCTGGTCGAGCACGAGCTGAGCGCGGCCAAGGGATCGAAGGACATCAACCTCGAGCGCGACCTGGTCGAGAACCTGCTCGACACGGTCGAGATCTTCATCGAGGACTTCGAGGTGGCGCACACCGGCGTCGCGCGTGAGCGCACCGCCGCCCGCGCGAGCGTGGACGCGAACAAGCCCGCGGTCACCCGGCTGAGCTGACCGCGGCGGCGGGCGGCGCCCTCGACCGCCGAGCACCACGTCCCCAGGGATGGCCGCAGCCCCAGGGGCCGCGCTGGTGTCCGGGGCGCCTCGCCGGCGACGTCCGGCGGGGATCCCCAGAGCGGTTGCGCCGCCCGACGATCCCCGGTCCCCGCCCATGGTCCTCGAGCCCGTAGCCAGGCACGGCGCGAGCCGACACCGCACGGCGTTCCGTCCGGCGGTGTGGGTGGTCGTGCTCGGTGCGTTCGTGCTGACCCTCTGGTTCGCCGGGCCGCGTGCCTTCGCGGTGGTCGAGGCGCGGATCCGCGCGGGCTCTGCCGCCAGCCGCGGTCCCGCCGTGGACCTCGGCCTGTTGGCGGGTCTCCAACCGCCGCAGTGGCTGCGCGACCAGCCGGTGCTCCTGCGGCGCATCCTCACGGATCTCGAACCGGCGCTGCGCGGTCGCATCGGCGTCCTGGATGACGAGGCCGCCGTGACGTTGCGCGCGGCGCTGGAGCAGTCCGGCTGGGTGCGCAGCGCGCAGATCGTGCGCGTCCTGCCGGACCAGTTCGAAGTGCACCTGGACCTGCGGCGTCCGGTCCTGCAGGTGTACGTGGGGGACGCGCGGCTGCCCGCGGGCCACCTCGACGCCGGCGGTGCGTGGCTGCCGGGGGGCGGCCTGGACCTGGGCCTGCCGCGCACCACGGTGCCGGTCGCTCCGGCCGCCAGTGCCGGCGGCGCGGTGCATCCGGATCCGATCCTGGTGGCGGCGGCTGCGGTGGCGGTGGAGTACCGCGAGGTCATCGCCCCCCTCGTGCCGGGGGCGCCGGCCCTGGTCGAGGTGGACGCCACCAACCTCGGCTACCGCTATCTGCGCAGCCGCGACACCTACAGCGAGGTCGAGATCGCGCTGCGGCGCGCCGACGGCGGCGCCGCCTGGTTCGCCTACGGGCATCCGCCGGGCAGCGCCTATCCGCGGACCGAGCCCGCGGTCCTGGCCGAGGTGCTCGGCAAGGTGCTCGCGGCGCATCCCGGACTGGCTGGGATCGAACGTGGCGACTTGCGGCTGCGCAACCGCTGGCAGGACTGGCTGCGCCCCTCCGTGCCCGCGCAGGGTGGCAGGGCGCCGCGCTGAAGATCCGCGCCGCGGGCAGGTCCGTCGCCACGGGCCGTGAACGATGCCGGCACCGGCCACCACCGGGCCGGCGCGCCGCCGCGGCGCGGGCGCGGCAGGCGGGCGGCCCGCGCGGTGCACGGGTGCCCATGGCGCCGCCGGAACCGGAGGCGGTCGCGCGGAAGCGCGCGGGATGCGAAGCTCTTGGCCCCGGCCGTCGCGCGCTGCGCGCTGCGCGGCTGCGCGCTCCGGGGCCGAAGGCATGAAGATCTGTCTCACCTGCGAAGGCATCGCGGCCGGCGAGCTCGGCAGCTGCGTGACCTGCGGCGCGCGCCTGCTCGACACCGAGGAGGTGCTGTTCCCGGTGCGGCGCGGCGAGGAGGACGCCTCGCATCCACTGCTCGGGACCACGCTCGCGGGCAAGTACCGGATCAGCGGTGTGCTGGGTCGCGGCGGCATGGGCACGGTGTTCCGCGCCGTGCACGAGATCTCGCTCCAGCCGGTGGCCGTCAAGGTCCTGCACCCGCGCTTCGCCCGGCAGGCGGAGCACCGGCGTTGGTTCCTGGCCGAGGCGCGCAAGGCGGGGCAGGTCGGCCACGAGCACACCGCGCGCATCCTGGACGTGGGCGAGGTCGAGGGCGGAACCGTGTACCTGGCGATGGAACTGGTGCAGGGCGCGACGCTCTACGACTGGCTCCACGGCAGCGAGCCCCTGGCTCCCGCGGTCCTGGTGGACATCCTGCTGCAGGTGGCCCAGGCCTTGTCCGCGGCGCACGAGGCCGGGCTCGTGCATCGCGACCTCACGCCGCGCAACGTCATGTTGATCGACCGCGGGGGGCGTCCGTTCGTGAAGGTGCTCGACTTCGGGATCGCCAAGGGCGTGCCGCTGGGGCAGTCCGCGTCCGCCAAGGATCCGGACTCGGCCCCGCGCGGTTTCGCCAACCCGCCGTACTCCGCGCCGGAGCACCTCGAGGGCCGTGACGTGGACGGCCGGGCGGATCTCTACAGCCTCGGGGTCATCGCGTACGAAGGCCTCATGCAGCGGCCGCCGGTGGCCGGCGCCACCCAGCGCGAGCTGGCCGCCGCGACGCTGGCCGGCGTGCGGCGTCCGCTGCCCTTCCCCTCGGGCACGCCGCGCCGCCTCCAGCGCCTGGTCCTCGGGCTGCTGGAGCGTGATCCGCAGCGCCGGCCGGCGAGCGCGGCCTCGGTGGCACACGAGCTGCAGCGCATCCTGCAGCCCCGCGCCGCCTGGGCCAAGGCACTGGCCGCAGTGCTCCTGGTGGCCACTCCGCTTGCCGCCGCGCTGGCATGGTCGCAGCGCGTGCCGGCGTTCCTGGTGCCACGCCCCGGCAACCCGCTGCGTCTCGAGCGCAGCGCGGCCGCGCTGCCCGAGCCGGCGCAGGAGGTGCAGCGGCGTGCCCTGGCGGTGCTCGAGTTCGAGCACGGCGGCTTCGCCCCCGAGCAGCTCCGCGTCGGGCTCTCGCAGGCCGGGCGGACGGGCGGAGTGTGGACCGTCGCCGCCCGGCGCGGCGCGCAGGGCGGCCGGTTGGTGGTGGACGCGGACACGCGGGGGTGGGCGACGGTGCTGATGGAGCTCGCGCGCGCGTCGGCCGGCGGGGCGGTCGACGTGGAGTTCCGCACCCCCGACGCCGGTCCGCTCGGCTTCGCCCGGGTCCGGATCGACGACGCGGCACCGCGCACGGCGCTCGCCGTCGAGGACCTGCCGCCGGGCGGCACGCTGTGCGGCCACACCGCGCTGCGCATCGCGGTGGAGGACGACGGCACCCTGGCCGATGCGGTGTTGCTGGTCGAGCCGACGGCGGAGGGTGGCGGGGAGCCGCGCGTCCTCGAACTCGGGCGCGAGCCCGTGCAGCGGCGCGCGAGCGCGGCGGAACTCTTCGGCGGGGCGTTCCCCGACCAGGCCCGTCACGATGGCTTCGTGCTGCGGGTGCGGGCCAGAGACCTTGCCGGCAACGAGTCGGTGTCGGCGCCGCTGGCGTTCGCTGCGGTCGACCTGCGCGCGCCGCGCATCCTCGGGCTGCGCCGCCGCGTGGTGCAGGAGAGCGCACAGGGGGCCCGGCTGCTGCTGGAACTCTCGGAGTTCGAGCCGGACCTGCAGGTGCTCGTGCGTCGGCCCGGCGGCGCGGCCGAGGAGATCCTGCGCGGCGGCGAGCAGGCGGGCACGCGTGGCCTGCTGGTGGTGCTGCCCCCCGTGGACCATGGTGCCCCGCGCTTCGCCCGCGGGCGCTACGAGTTCCGCGTGCGCGACGCCGCCGGCAACGTGAGCGAGGCGTTCGTCGAGAACGACCTCGAGTTCGCACCCGCGGACGCTGGCGTGGTCTGGACGGTGGCCCAGGAGTCCGCCGGCCACGCCGTGGTCACGCCGGCCGCGATCGTGACCGACGGCGCGGAGCTGGTGCTGGAGTTCCGCAGCAGCCGCCCCGGCCAGCCCACGCACATCCGCCTCATGCCCCGCGGGCGCGACGCTCTCGGGCGGGTGCCGCTGCCGATCCGCGTGCGCGAGGTGCAGGGTGGCCGGACCCTGGTGCCGCTGCCGGAGCTGGAAGCAGGGTCGTACGAGATGCAGGTGGAGCTGGGGGAGAGTGAGCCGGGCGAGGTCGAGACCGTGACGCGCCTGCTCGAGGTGCTGCCGCAGCGCCTCCTGCTGCGCGTGCCGGATGCGGGCGCGGCACGCTTCCGCAACGAGGTCGAGCAGGCCGGCCTGCTGGAGTGGCGGGCCGGCGAGCAGCGGCTGGTGCAGGGCCGGGGCTGGCGCCTCGAAGCCGGTCAGCCCGGCCTGCTGCGCGGCCACGCGTGGATCGGCGACGGCACGCGGGCCGTGGCCGAGCCCCTCTCGGAAGTGCTGCGGGAGGATGGCGCGATCCTCGCCGGCTTCCGTCCGCGCGAGGGCCTCAACGTGATCGCCCTCGAGGTGCGCGACGTCCTGGGCCGGCCGGTGCGGATCCTGCGCGGCGAGCGCGCCGGCGAGGGCCGCGTGGAGATCGCCCGCTTCCACCACGCCGCGGAGCCGGCCGTGGCGCTGCAGAGCGTCGTGCGCGTGGAGTTCGGCAAGCCCGCATCGCTCTCGATCCGCGTGCCCTATCCATTCGAGGACGGCGACCCGCATCGCGACCGTGAGGCGATCACCCTGCACCTCGACGCCGCGCCGCTGCGGCCGCTGCGCCTGCGCCGCGAGGGGGATGCGACCGTGCTGGGCTTCTCCCTCCCCTTCGACCGCCTGGCCCTGGCCGCGGGCTGGAGCGACCGCACCGCACTCTCGTTCCTGGCCGCGGGCGAGACGCGGGTGTCCGCCACGCTGCGTACGCCCGCGGGCGTGTTCGAGCTGGGGCGGATCGTCCTGGCGCCGATCCGCTCGGCGCTGCGCGCGGTGCAGCTGGCCGAGGTGACGGAGCCGGGCGATCCGGCAGGCCTGCCGCCGGCGCTCGCTGCCATCCGCATGGTGCCGATTCCACGGCCGGCGGAGGGACGGCCGTGGCCGGAGCAGACGCCCCCGGCCGTGCGGGATCGTGCGCGGCCCACGGGCCAGCCCGCATGGACCGTGCGCAACGTGGAGGACTGCTACCTGCAGGCCGCCGAGTTCACGCGCGCCCAGTACGACGCCGTGCTGGAGTTCGTACGTGCGCGGGGCCAGGGTCTCGGCGACCGCGCGATCCTGGTCCATGCGGCGGACCCGCGCGGCATCGCGCGGCTGAGTGCCGGCGAACTGCTGCCGGCCCCGTGGCGCGGGAACCTGGCCGGCTGGCGCGAGGCGGTCCGGCTCGCGCCAGAGGCCTCGGTGGGCGGCGTCGACTTCTTCCAGGCCCACGCCATCACCCGCGTGCTGGGGTGGATGGTCGCGGGCGACCCCGAACTCCTGCGTCTGCCGACGGGCGTGGAACTCGAGCGCGCCGCGCTCGCCGCGGGGGCCGCGGAGGCGGCCGGCACGCAGCGCCAGGCGTCGCGGCCCGGCGCGCAGGCTCCGGTGGCCGCCTCCGGTGCGACCCTGCCGACCGCCGGCCGCTCGCGCGCGCTGGGCGACGCCGCCGCGACCGAGCTGGGCGACGAAGTGCTGGCGCTGGATGCAGGCCTGCGCGAGTGGGCCCTGGACCTGCCCTACCTGGCCGACATGCGCGACGCGGCGCTCCTGCGCGCCTGGCTGGAGGACCACAGCCAGCACCTCGAACGTGCGCTGGCGTTCGCGCGCTCGCGCGTGGCGTTCGCCGATCAGCCGGCGGCGCTGGTGCAACTCGGCGTCGTGCGCGGCGTCGGCGATCTGGAGTGGATGGCCGGCCGGCGTGGACGCGGCGAGGGGGTGGTGGTGGTGGCGATCCTGCGCCGCGACGGCACCGGACTGGTGCCGGGCGAGGACGATCCGCGCCTCTTCGAGGTGGGATTCCGGCTCGCCGGCGGCGCGGAGTTCGTGACCCGGACGAGGGCGCGATGAGCCGCCGCGTGTCCCGGTCCGCGCTGCTCCTGCTCGCCGCCGCGGCGGCCGGATGCCGGTCCGCCACCGTGGCCGACCCGGCCTCGCTGGCCGCCGCGGACCCGCTGCCCTACTCCGTCCTGGTGAGCGGGGGAGGGTTCGTGACCCGCGGCCTGGGCGGCGCACCCGAGACGCCCCTGCAGAGCACCTATCCGATCGATCCAGCCGAGGCGTTCCCGCTCGCCAGCGTGACCGAGGCGCTGCGGCGCGGCAGGGTGTTCGTACGCCTCGAGCAGGACCAGCGCGGGGCCGATGCGCGGGCACACCTCGCCGCCATGGCGGAGAGTCCGACCCTGGGCGACCTCCCGGCGCAGGAACTGCTGCGGGAGGCGCGCGAGGGCGGCCACGACTACGTGCTGCTCCTGGAACGGTTGCAGGACGGCCCGATCGAACAGGGCGGCATCAACGAACAGTGGCCGTTGACCATCTCGACCTGGTTCCTGCTGGGGCTCGGGTTCCTGATCCCGGACCACACGTACGAGTCGCGGGCCACGTTGCGCGTGTCGCTGCGCGAGGTGCAGAGCGGTCGCACCGTCGACGACCGCGTCCTGGCCGCCGGACCGGTGGACCTGTCGCTGGTCGAACGCGGCCACGTGTGGAGTCTGCTCTCGTCGATCGTCGTGCCGCCGTT
This sequence comes from Planctomycetota bacterium, assembly GCA_020849665.1. GTDB lineage: Bacteria > Planctomycetota > UBA1135 > UBA1135 > UBA2386 > JADLFX01. The sequence continues at coordinate 39,616 of JADLFX010000034.1, forward strand.
CTGGGCCGCCGACGACCCGGAGGGCGTGGCGGTGATCGTGCGCGAGCTGACCACGCGCCGCCTGATGCTCGCGCTGGCCCGCCAGCTCAAGTCCCTGGAGGTGGGCGAGCGGCTGCGCGAGCGCGCCGCGGCCGCGATCGAGGTGCGGCGCGAGGGGCGCGGGGTGCTGGTGCGGATCGACAGCCGCGAGCCGGTCAGCATCGTGCGCCTGCGGCTGGACCGCGTCCCGCTCCGCGGCGCCGAGGCCGCCGAGTTCGAACGGCGCCTGCTGCACTCGGCGACGCTGCTCGAGGGGCGAGTGCTGCGCCACGAGGCGACCTGGGATGCGCCGCTGTCCGGACGCCACCTGCAGGTCCTGGTGCAGACCCAGGCGGGCGGCGTGGCCTCGGTGACGGTGGCGCTGCGGGAGGAGGGGCAGTGAAGCTCGACGCCGCCTACGCCCTCGGCGCCGCCAGCCACACGGGCCGCCTCCGGAGCCACAACGAGGACGACTTCCTGGTCCTCGACCCGCACGAGCCCGAACTGCGCTCCCGCATCGGGTCGCTCTTCGTCGTGGCCGACGGGATGGGCGGCGCGGCCGGTGGGGCGGAGGCCAGCCGCTGCGCCGTCCGCGCCCTGGCCGGCGCCTTGATCGCCGACGCTGGCACCGAGCCTCCCGCCGCGCGCCTGCGCGCGGCGTACGGGGCGGCGTGCCGGTCGGTGTACGAGCGCGGGCGGGTGCGGCCCGCCCTGCGCGACATGGGCACCACGCTCACCTGCCTGCAGGTGCTGGGCGGGCGGGCGGTGCTCGGGCACGTGGGCGATTCGCGCTGCCTGCTGCATCGCAACGGCCGCCTCCGCCAGCTCACCGTGGACCACGTGGTGAGTCCGGGGGAGCCGCAGCTCACGCGGGTGATCGGTGCCGGGCGCGACCACGAGGAGGTCGACGTGAGCGAGTTCGCGGTCGAGGCCGGCGACACGTTCGTGCTGCTGAGCGACGGCGTGTGGAGCCTGGTACCGGAGGCCGTGCTGCTCGACCTCCTGCGGCGGCGCACGCCGCGCGATGCCGCGGAGGCACTGGTGGCCGAGGCCAACCGGCGCGGCGCCCCCGACAACGCCACCGCCCTGGTGGTCAACGTGCGTGCCGTCGCGGCCACGGGCGAAGCCTCCGATCCCGGGCTGAGCGGCGACGAACCCCCGCTGCCCGCGGTGCGGGTCGCCAACGCGACGCCTCTGGGTGCCCCGCGCTGGCCCTGGATGGTGATCGTGCCCTGCCTGTTGGTGCTCGCCGCCGCCGCCGCCAAGGCGTTCGCGGACGTGGATCTCGTGGCCTATCTCGGCCGCTTGGGCGGAGCTATCCTGCGCTGAGCCCCGCGAACCGCTGCGCCGACCCCGCAATGCCCAAGAAACTCCAGCGCAAGACCTCCGCCCCCAGCAAGCCCATGGCCGCCCCGGGGGGAGCGGTCGCGACGGCCACCGAACGCACGCCCATCTTCGGCGGCCAGCGCGTCACCTCCCGGGTCCTGGCGGAGTTCACCGGCCAGCTCGCGGTGCTCCTGGACGCCGGCATCCCGATCGCCAAGTGCCTGCGCATCCTGTCCGGGCAGATGCCGCAGGGCGCGATGAAGCGCGTGGTGACGCAGATCCTCGACGACGTGGAGGCAGGCACCGCGCTGTCCGAGGCGATGGCCAAGCACCCGCGGGTGTTCTCGCGCCTGTACACCAACATGGTGCGCGCCGGCGAGGCCGGCGGCGTGCAGGACGAGATCCTGAACCGCCTGGCCGGGTTCCTCGAGAAGTCCGAGGCGATCCGTTCCAAGGTGAAGGGGGCGCTGGCCTACCCGGTCGTGATCATGATCGTGGCGCTGTCGGTGCTGGCGCTGGTGTTCGTGTTCGTGATCCCGAAGTTCAAGGAGATCTTCGTCAAGCAGTACGGCAGCGTGGAGGCCCTGCCCGGCATCACGCGCTTCGTCCTGGGCCTCGCCGACCACCTCCAGGGCTGGTGGTGGGCCTACGCGCTCGCGCTGGTCGGGGTTGCGGTCCTCAACAAGGTCCTCCTGGCCAGGCTGCCGGCGTGGCGCAGGGTGGTGGATGCCGCATTCCTGCACTTCCCCGTGTTCGGCTCGCTGCTGCATCGTTCGCTCGTGGCGCGCTTCAGCCGCACCTTCGGCACCCTGATCCAGAGCGGCGTGCCGCACCTGGAGGCCCTGGAGATCGTCGAGGGCGCCATGCCCAACGTGCACCTGGGATCCGCGGTGCGGAGCATCCACGCCAGCATCCGCGAGGGCGCCGGCATCGCCGTGCCGATGGGCGAGTCCGGGATGTTCGACGACGTGGTGGTGAACATGGTCGACGTGGGCGAACAGACCGGCGAGCTGGACCGCATGCTCGGCAAGATCGCCGACCGCTACGAGACCGAGGTGGACCGCGCCGTGGACGTGGCGTTCAAGGTGATCGAACCGATCATCCTCGTGCTCCTCGCCGTGGTGGTGGCGCTGATCGTGCTCGCCCTGTTCACCCCGCTGCTCAAGCTGATGGACACCATCGGCCGCTAGCGCCATGTCGCTGCGGGTGCGGCTGCTCCTGGTGGTGGTGCTCCTCAATCTGGGAGTGCTCGCCGTGGTCCAGGCGACGTCGTACTCGGTGCAGCGCGCGTGGCTGGAGGAACACACCAGGCTCTACCAGGACACATTCCAGTCCGTGCTGCGCGACGCGTACTCGGCCGAGGTGCTGGAGCCCGAACAGCGCGTGCGCCGCCTGCTGGGCCTGGCTCCGGAGACCTTCCGGCCGGTGTTCCGCGACCTCCTGATCACCAACGGGCTCGCGGCGAGCGAACCAGGCTACGTGCATCTCAACCCGATGGGCTCGTCGCACCGCGACGGCGACACCTTCCCGCTGCGCGATGTGCTCGGCGGGATCCAGGAGTCGATCGACGCGCGCACCACCGTGGCGGCCGGCGGCGGCTACTGCGTCCCGATCCTGGCCGGGAGCGAGGTCGCGGGCGGCGCCTGGTACGTCCCCCTCCTGCCGGTCCTGCCGCCGCTGCCGTTCGCGGTGTTCGCGGTGCCGGTCCTGGTGAGCACGCTCCTGGTCCTGCTCCTGGCGTACTGGTCCATCGGCCGCGCCGTGCTGCGGCCGCTCCACGCGCTGGGCGCCGCGGCCGGCCGGGTCGGCAGCGGCCAGCGCGGGGTGACCGTGCCGCACGTGCCGGGCGCCAGCGAGCTGGACGGATTCGTGGACGCGTTCAACGCCATGGCCGCGCGGGTCGAGGGCTACACCGACGAGCTGTCGCGCGAGGTGCGGCGGGCCACCGAGGAGGCGGCACGCAAGGAACGGGCGCTGCTGGCCTCCTCGCGGCTGGCCGCCATGGGCACGCTCGCGGCCGGAATCGCGCACGAGATCAACAACCCCATCGGCGGCATGCTCAACGCCGTGCACCGTCTGGCCGAGGCCGAAGGCCTGACCGAGCGGCAGCGCACGTACCTGCGGCTGGTGCAGGACGGGCTGGAGCGTGTCGGTCGCACCGCGCGCAAGGTGCTCGACTTCTCGCCGCGGCGGGTGGAGGCGCGCCGGTTCCCCCTGCGGGAGGCGGTGGACCTGGCACGCGCGCTGGTCGAACACCGCAGCTCGCGCCACCGGGTGGAGTACCGCATCGAGATCCCCGCCGATCTCCCCGAACTGCACGGCAACCCCGGCGAGATCCAGCAGGTCCTGCTGAACCTCTTCCTGAATTCCCTGGACGTGCTCGAGGGTCAGACCGAACCGCGCTGGATCGCGGTCCGCGCCCGGCCGGCCGGGGAGCGGATCGAGATCCTGGTCGAGGACAACGGGCCGGGTTGCGACCGCGAGACCCTGGCGCGCGTGATGGATCCGTTCTTCTCGAACAAGCGCCGGCCGGACGCGACCGGCCTCGGACTCTTCATCTCGTACTCCATCGTGCGCAATCACGGCGGGGAGATGGAGGTGGACTCGGAGCCGGGCAAGGGCTTCCGGGTCTGGATCCGCCTGCCGGCCGCCGGTGCCGGCCGGCAACCTTGACCCGCGCTCTCTGGTATCCTCCCGCCCCTTCTCCCCTGGCCCAAGCGGCCTGCCTAGCAATGCAACGAGCCCCACAGACGGTCCTGGTCCTCGGCCTGCTGACTCTGCTCGCCGGCGCGTTCCTCCTGGGACGCAGCTCGGCCACACCGGACACCCTGGCTGCGCAGGGCCGCGGTCCGGGAGGCGGGTCCGGCGGCGGCAGCGGAGGTGCGAACCCGCCGCGCCCCGCGCCAGCCCCGAAGGAGACCCTCGTGTACCCCAGCGACTCCGCGTCGTCGGCGTCGAGCAACGGCGTGATCGCGGTGACCGGCAGCTACGGCGTCGGCACCTCGGTGCTCTACGTGATCGACACCGTCAGCCGGCAGATGGCGGTGTACGAGGCGCGCGGCGGCAGCCCCAACAGCCGCCGCCTGATCCTCGTGGGTGCCCGGCGCATCGATCTCGACCTCCAGCTCGTCGGGTACAACGACGACTCCGAGTACCCCTACGACGAGCTGCGCAAGCGCTTCGAGGGCCCGGCGGCAGGTGCGGCGCCGGCCGAGCGGATCCGCCCGGACGAGCCGGGCCGCGGCGCGCCGGCGCCGGGTGCCGGCCCTGGGAAGGACGGTTCCCAGCCGCCGGGGCGCAGCGGCGACAAGTGAGCCTTGCCTGGGCTATCCTTCCTGCGTTACCTCTCCGTTCCCCCATCCCCCCCGAACCAGAGAACCCTCGCTCCCCACAGCGGAGCCATTCCCTGGAGGACTCCCGACCGTGACCGAGAACAAGGACGACTTCGTCAGCTTCGAGAAGGCGCTTCGCGAGCTGCAGCTGCAGAGCGAGGAGCTGAAGAAGCTCATCTCCGAGGGCGACATCCGCGCATTCCGTGACGGCGCCTCGATCAAGTTCAAGCGCGAGGACGTGGAAGCGCTCGCCCAGAAGCGCACCGGCGAGAGCGTCGCATTCGCCGAGTCGCTCGAGGACGACACGGGCATGGTCACCGAGGAGTTGTCTGCCGAGGACACGCTGCTGGAGGAGACCGACGTCCCGCAGGAGGAATCGCGGGTGGCCAAGGTCGCCGCCAGCGCGCCGGCCCGGCGCGCCGCGCCGCGGATCGCCGCCCAGGAGAAGGGTGAGCCGGCCTGGGCGATCGCCGCCGCGATCGTGTGCAGCCTGGTGATGATCTACGGCTTCCTGGTGACCTACTCGATCGCCTCCGGCACGCCCCCTGGCGGGCTGACCGGCCTCTTCGCCAAGTAGTCGCGGCCGCGGACCCCGTCGCGGGTCCCGCCGCTCCCCCGCGCGCGCCGGCTTTTGGCCGGCGCCCTCGTTTTTTCCAGGGCGCGTGGGTAAATCCTCGTCACTCCGAACGCGCGCCTGGGCGGTGTTTCCGGCGGCGGGCGGAGTGCGGCAGCTGGATGCTGCCGCATCCCGCAACTTGAATCCGCAACCCACGATCGACGAGGAGGGGATGATGGTGTCCAGGAGCAACGCGCTGTGGATCGGTGCCCTGCTGGCCTGCCTGCCGGCGTGCGTGAGCACCGACGAGTACGGCCGCAAGTCGGCGGCCAACTCTGCGCTGCAGACCCAGATCGACGACCTCAAGCGCTACCAGAAGGAGCTGGAGGACGAGAACGGCCGACTCAAGCGCGAGGTCGACGCGCTGCAGAAGCGCGCGGTCGAGGCCGGCGACGTCGAGAAGAAGCGGCGCGAGCTCGACGAGCTCCTGGCGCGGCTCGGACAGAACGTCGGCGACGGCATCACGGTGCGCGAGACCGCGGAGGGGATCGCCTACGACGTGCAGGGCGAGCTGCTCTTCGAACCCGGGCGCGCCGAGCTGACCAGCAAGGGCCGCACCGCGTTGGGCGGCCTCATCGCCAGCCTGAAGTCCGCGGGGCGCAGGATCCGCGTCGACGGCCACACGGACACCGACCCGATCAAGCACAGCGGCTGGCGCGACAACCTGCACCTCTCGGCAGAGCGCTCGCTCTCGGTGGCCGCGTTCCTGGTGCAGAGCGGCCTGCCCGCCGACCAGATCTCGATCGCCGGGTACGGCGAGCACCGCCCCAAGGTCGAGGGTGCCTCGCCCGAGGCCAAGCGTCAGAACCGGCGCGTCGAGATCCTCATGCTCAAGAACGGCTGACGGGATGTGGCGCGGCGCTGGGCGAGCGGGCGCGTGCCAGGCCTCGCGCCCCCGGCGCAACCGCGGCACTCCCGGCGCCGACGCGCCGCGCACCCGGTGGGGCGTGGCCTCGCGAGTGGCTCCGCACGCCGGCGGCGCGCTCTTCGTCGCATCGCTGCTCGCGGCGTGCGCTCCGGATGCGAGCGATGCCGGACTCCTGCCGCGCGCCGAGCGCTATGGGATCTTCCGCGACCTGATCCTCCTGCCGCGCCCGGCCGAGGCGGGCGGGCCCTTCTTCCTGGACCGGTTCGAGACCTCGGTGGCCGATCTCGAGGCGTTCCACGCCGAGCAGGCGCGCGCGCGCGGCCTCCCGGTGCGCCCCCCCGTGGATCGCGACGCGGGCCGTCTCCCGGCCACCGGACTCGACCTGGAGGCGGCGCGTGCGTACGCGGGCTGGCGCTTCGGGCGGCTGCCGCGCCAGGACGAGTGGCGGCATGCGGCGACCGGTGGCGGGCAGTACCGCTATCCCTGGGGCGACCGTCCGCTCGCCACGTGGTCCAACACCGGCGACCTCGGCCTGGGGCGGGCGACACCCGTCGGCACCTTCGAGTCGGGGCGCCAGTCGGGCGGCCCCTACGACCTGATCGGCAACGTCGCCGAGTGGACCGGGAGCGTCGACCTGGGGCAGGCGCTCGAGGGTCTGGGCCTGCTGCAGGCCAGGAGCCATCCCGCGCTGGTGGTGCTCGCGCCCGCCGAGATGCCGCTCCCGGCGCTGTGGTACGTGGCCGCGGACCGGGAGCACGTGTGGCACCTCGTCGTCGGTGCACACTACCTTGCGGTCGGACTCTTCGATCCGTTCACGCGCGTGGACGTGGACGCATTCCCGCTGGTATGGCCGCGTCTGCCCGGCGAACGCGGCGGGACCACCGGCGTGCGCGTGGCCGCCGACCCCGAGGGACTCGTGCGGGCCCTGCTGAGCGAGCGGCTGGCCCCGACCGCGGCTGAGGAGGCGGCGCTGCGGCGCTTCCTGCGCCGGGGCGAGGTGCGCCAGGTGCTCCGGCGGGCGTTCCTGCGGGTGGTGCCCGGGATGGCCGGGCCGGGTCCGCTGCTGGCCATCCTCCAAGAGGATCTCGACGCGTGAGCGGCGAGCGCGAGCCGTTCCGGAGCTGGCTGGAGCGGATGGCTGCGGCGGGATTCCACCCGAGCCGCGAGCGGGGCCAGAACTTCCTGCTCGACCCCACGCTGCACCGCGCCATCGCCGCCGCGGTGGGGGCCGGTCCGGGCGACGTCGTCCTGGAGGTGGGGGCCGGCCTCGGATTCCTCACCCGCGAGCTGGCTGCGACCGGTGCGCGCGTGGTGGCCGTGGAACTCGACCCGCGGTTGCATGCACTGCTGGCCGAGGACCTGCGCGCGTGGCCCGGCGCCGCGGCGACGCGGGTCGAACTGGTGCACGCCGACGTCCTCGCGGGCGAGGACGAGCGGTTCCATCCCGCCGTGCTCGCGGCCTTGGCCGGGGCGCGCGCGGCCGCGGCAGGGGGACGGTTCCTGCTGGCGGCCAACCTGCCGTATTCGATCAGCGGGCCCTTCCTGGCGCGCCTCGCGCTCCTCGACGATCCGCCCGCCACCGCCGTGCTCCTGGTGCAGAGGGAACTCGGGGACCGCCTCCGGGCCGCCCCCGGCTCGCGCACCTACGGCGCCCTGAGCGCCCTGGTGGCCTCGGTGTACGACGTGGAGATGGAGCGCAAGGTCGGGCGGGAGGTGTTCCGACCGCGCCCGAAGGTCGACTCCGCGCTGCTGCGCCTCCGCCGGCGCGCGGACGCGGAGTTCGCGCAGCTGCCGCGAACCGAACGCCTTGCCTTCGCCGCATTCGTGCGCGGCCTCTTCGCGGGGCGCCGCAAGATGCTGCGGTCGATCCTCGGCGAGCGCTGTCCCGCCGATCTCGAGCCTGCCTTGCTCGCCGCGCGCCCCGAGGTTCTGACCGCGGCGGAACTGCTCGCGCTCTTCCGGCGCCTGCCTCGGCCCACTGGACAGCCAGGGGGCGGGGGCTAGTCTCCCGCGGTTCCCCGGTCCGGCAGGGCCGCGGCCCGCGCGGCGGTCCCCTCGGTCCGCGGCGGCGCGTCCGCGGTGCGCGATCCCGGATGGACCCAGGCAGGAGGGGGTGGATGGACCGCTTCGAGGAGACCAAGCTGCGCGTCAAGGAGGCCAACGAGCTCGTGGCGTTGGTCGAGGGCTACGTGCCGTTGAAGCGCGCGGGCCGCAACCTCGTCGCGCTCTGCCCCTTCCACCAGGAGAAGACGCCGTCGTTCACGGTGTTCCCGGACAGCCAGCACTTCAAGTGCTTCGGCTGCGGGCGTTCGGGGGATGCGTTCACCTTCGTGATGGAGCGTGAGGGGATGAGCTTCCGCGAGGCCTTCGAGTACCTCGCCGAGCGTGCCGGGATTCCCCTGGAGGGTGTGTTCGGCAAGGGCCGCAGCGAGGGAGGGGGCGCGAAGCAGCGCCAGGACGCGTACGAGGCGCTCGCCGCGGTGCGCGGGTTCTTCCACGGCACCCTGCTCCAGTCGCAGGGCGAGGCCGCGCGCAGGTACCTCATCGGGCGCGGATTGGAGGGCGCCATCGAGGCCTACGGCCTGGGTGCCCATCCGATGGAGCCGGGGCGCCTGCTCGCCTTCGCCCGTGGCGAAGGGCTGCCCCTGGAGGTCCTCCAGGCGGCGGGGCTCCTGTCGCGCGGCGGCCAGCACGAGCCCTTCCTCGGCCGCGTGATCTTCCCGATCGAGGACGAGCGCGGCCGCGTGGTCGGCTTCGGCGGACGCGTACTCCCCGGGCAGGACCAGGTGCGTCGCGACGACGATCGCCCGCCGCCGAAGTACCTGAACTCGCCCGAATCGCCGCTCTTCAACAAGCGCCGGATCCTGTTCGGGCTGCGGAGGGCCAAGCTGGCGGGGACGCGGCGCATCGTGGTGATGGAGGGCTACACCGACGTGATCGCCGCGCAGATGGCCGGCATCGCCGGGGCGGTGGCCACGCTGGGCACCGCGCTCACGCCGGACCATGCCCGGCTCCTGCAGCGCTATGCGACCGACGGCGTGGTGCTGCTCTTCGACGGCGACCGCGCCGGCCGGCAGGCGGCAGACCGGGCGTTCCGCGAACTGGTCACCACGGAGCTGCCCCTCTCGATCGCCCTCCTCGACGAGGGGTTCGACCCTGCCGACATGGTGGCGCCCATCCCCGGCGTGGCCCCCGAGGTCGTGGCGGAGCGCACGGCCCGCCTCGAGCAGATCGTGGCCCAGGCGGAGGATGGGCTCACGATGTGGTTCCGCCTGCTGCGCCAGTCCCTGGACCTCTCCCTCGACGTGAACATCCAGCGGGTCGGGGAGGAATGCGCCGCCCTGCTGATCCAGGTCGAAAGCCCGGTGCGCCGTCAGGCGTTGCTGGCGCGCATGGCCAGCCACCTGGGCGTATCCGAAGCCTCCCTCGGCCAGGTCGTCCGCCAGAAGGCCAAGGCAAGGGCCCGGTCGGCGGCCCGCCCGCAGGGTCCTGGAGCGGAGGCCGCGGGAGCCGCTCCAACCCAGGCTTCCGAGCCCGCCGCCGGGGCCCAGCTCCTGCGCGAAGTGCTGCGCAACCCCATTGGCAAGGCAGATTTGGAGCTGCTCTCCTGCTTCCTCGCGGGGCCCGACCTCGTGGCGAAGCTGGGCGGCGAAGCCGAGATCCTGGCGGCCGAGGTCCAGACCGGGGGGGTCAGGGAGGTGCTGCACGAGGTCGTCCGCCTCTCCCTGGAGGGCGGAATCGACCGGGCCGGAGCCCTGAAACGGATGTATCTGTGGCTGGCGGAACGCCCGCAGTGGCGGCTGGTTCTGGACCATGCCGTCGAGCAGTCCGCGGCGATCCGCGACCCCGCGGCCTTCCTGGGCCTGCTCCGGCAGGGTCGCCAGCGACATTCCTCCCGTCAGGAGGCGCAACGGCTACGTAGACTGATGCTAGATGCGCGCTCCAAGGGAGATCCAGCCCTGGAGACGGAACTCCTGCAAGCCTACCTGAGAGCCCTACGGTCCGAATCCGAGGCACCCCCCCCTCGGATGGAAGCCCCCTGAACCCCGATCCGTTACCATCCCCGCCCCTTTCGGGCGGCAGCCACGGGTCCGTCCCCCGGCGGACCCGGTCTCCCCTCGTAGACGTTCCAGCCCCCACATTCGCATGCAGAAGCTCGAGTCGATCATCAAGGACCTGATCAAGAACGCGCGCAAGACCGGTCAAGTCACGCTTGCGGAGCTGAATCGGGTCCTGCCCGAGGACGCTTCGTCACCGGAGAAGGTCGAGTCTGCGATGGCGATGATCGAGGAGGCCGGGATCGAGATCGTCGACGCGGTCGACGGGCAGGGGCGCAAGCCTGCCAAGGAAGCGGGCAAGAAGAAGGGCAAGGAGGGCGAGGGTGAGGAGGAGGCCGGCGGCGAGATCGAGATTCCCGAGCTCGACGCCGAGGACTTCGGCCTGCCACCGGAGCCGGTCGAGGAGATCGCAGAGACCGAGTTGTCGGCGCCTCTCGCGGAGACCTCGGAGAAGATCGACGACCCCGTGCGGATGTACCTCACCCAGATGGGTGAGATCCCGCTGCTGACGCGCGAGGAGGAGATCAGCCTGGCGCGGAAGATCGAGCTGACCCGCAAGCAGTTCCGCAAGGAGACGCTGAGTTCTGGCTTCGGTCTCGCGAACGCCATCGAGATCCTCGAGGACGTCGTGCGCGGCGAACTGGCGTTCGACCGCACGCTCAAGGTCAACCAGCAGGATCCCGAGATCGGCAAGGCCGACCTCTCCAATCGCCTGCCCGGCAACATCGCCACGCTGCGCAAGATGTACGAGGCCGCCAAGTCCGACTTCCGGCGGCTCACGCAGAACAGCGTCGGCCGCGACGAGTCCCAGCACCTGCGCAAGCGCATCGTCTCGCGCAAGCGCAAGGCGGTCATCCTGATCGAGGAGCTCAATCTCCAGGGCAAGAAGGTGCGGCCGATGATCGACCTCATCGAGAGCCGCCTCAACGACATGCGCCGCCTTGAGCGCAAGCTGGCCACCTACCGCGGCGCGCAGATCAAGAATCCTGCGGCCGCCGACATCCGTGTGCGGCTGGTCGACCTGCAGGTCGAAGGCCTCGAGACCCTCGAACGACTGGACCGGCGCCTCGCGCTGGTGCGCAAGGCCTACGCCAACTACGAGGACGCGAAGCGCAAGCTCTCGTCCGGCAACCTGCGTCTCGTGGTGTCGATCGCCAAGAAGTACCGCAACCGCGGACTCTCGTTCCTGGACCTGATCCAGGAGGGCAACACCGGCCTGATGAAGGCGGTCGAGAAGTACGAGTACCGGCGCGGCTACAAGTTCTCCACCTACGCCACGTGGTGGATCCGTCAGGCGATCACGCGCTCGATCGCAGACCAGGCCCGCACCATCCGCATCCCGGTGCACATGATCGAGACGATGAGCAAGCTGCGCAACGTCTCGAAGAAGCTGCTCCAGGCCAAGGGTCGCGAGCCTTCGATCGAGGAGGTGGCCGAGGCCGCCCAGGTCTCCGTCGAGGAGGCCAAGCGGGTGATGAAGATCAGCAAGCACCCGATCTCCCTCGATCGTCCGATCGGCGAGTCCGACGACTCGTACTTCGGCGATTTCATCGAGGACGAGAGCGTCGAGTCGCCGGTGTTCGCCGCCAGCCGGGAGATGCTCAAGGAGCGGATCGAGAACGTGCTGAGCACGTTGACGTTCCGCGAGCGCGAGATCATCAAGCTGCGCTACGGCATCGGTGACGGCTACACCTACACCCTGGAGGAGGTGGGCCGGATCTTCCGTGTGACGCGCGAGCGCGTGCGCCAGATCGAGGCCAAGGCGGTGCGCAAGCTGCAGCATCCGGTGCGGGCGCGGCGGCTCTCCGGCTTCCTGGACGGGTCGCAGGAAGGCTGAGCGGCGGCCGCGTCCGGGTTGGCGGCGCTCTTGCCCGTGCTCGGAGCCCCGCTAGACTCCGCGGCTTCCGCCCCACCCCAGCCCCCCTTGCATCCGGACGTCCAGAAGCTCCTAGCGGTCCAGAACGTCGACCAGAAGGTCGCCAGCCTGCGCCGCGACCTCGACTCCGTGCTCGCCGAGACCGCTCGCCGCGAGAAGAAGATCGCCGACCTGCGCAAGACCTACGAGACGCGGCGCGGCGAGCTGCTGGCGGCGGAGCTGGAGGCGCGCCGCAACGAGAAGGCGATCCAGGCCGCCGACGACGAGGTGAAGAAGCTCGACACGCGCCTCAACACCGTGAAGAACAACGCGGAGTACCAGGCGATCCTGTTCCAGATCGAGGCGGTGAAGAAGGAGCGCGGGCAGCTGGAGGAGGCGGGCCTGCAGGGCATGGAGAACCTCGACAAGCTGCGCGCGGGCATCGATCAGGCGTCGCGCCTGCTCGCCGAGGAGGAGAAGACCTTCCGCGAGTTCCAGAAGGAGGCGGAGCGGCTCAAGAGCGAGCGCGAGGCGGACATCGCGAAGGTGCGCGCGGGACGCCAGGACCTGACCAAGGATCTGCCGAAGGAACTTCTGGCGCGCTACGAGCGCCTCTTCCAGCACCGGGACAGCCTCGCGGTATGCGCGGTCGAGGGCCAGATCTGCCAGGGCTGCTACACCAACGTGCCGGTCAACGACGTCGCGCGCCTGATGGGCAAGTCGGCGGTCGTGGTGTGCGGCTCCTGCCAGCGCATCCTCTACCTCGCGCACTGACCTCTGGGCCGCGGGCCGGGCGGGACGCATGGCTGGACGCGACAACAACCGGGTGATCCACGCGGTGGTGGCGGGCACCGCCGGCCACATCGACCACGGCAAGAGCAGCCTCGTGCGCGCGCTCACCGGAGTCGACCCGGACCGGCTCAAGGAGGAGAAGGAGCGCGGCATGACCATCGACCTGGGCTTCGCGCCGCTGGCGCTGGCCGATGGCCGGTGGATGGGCATCGTCGACGTGCCGGGCCACGAGCGCTTCGTCCGCAACATGGTGGCGGGCTGCACGGCGCTCGACCTGGCCATGCTCGTGGTCGCGGCCGACGACGGCGTGATGCCGCAGACCATCGAGCACATCGACATCCTCGACCTGCTGGGCGTGCGCCGCGGGCTCGTGGCGCTCACCAAGATCGACATGGTGGATGCGGAGACCGCCGCCATGGCCGAGGCCGACGTGCGCGAGCACCTCAAGGGAACCTCGCTGGAGGGCTTCGACATCGTGCGCGTGAGCACCGTCACCGGCGAGGGGATGGAGACGTTCCGGGCCCGGCTGGGCGCGATCGCGATGGCCACGCCGGCGCGCTCGCACGACGGGGCATTCCGGATGGCCATCCAGCGCGTGTTCGTGCTCAAGGGCATCGGCACGGTCGTGACCGGCATTCCGGTGTCCGGGTCGATCGGCCTGGGCGAGGAGGTCGAGTTCCTGCCAGGCGGCACGCGCGCCAAGGTGCGTGCGATCCAGGCCTACGGCGGCCCGATCCAGCGTGCCGTGGCCGGGCACAGCACGGCACTCTCCGTGCCCGACGCGAAGGAGCAGGGCCTGCACCGTGGCATGGTCGCGGCCGAGCCGGGGCGCTACGTGGCCGGACGGGTGGTGGACCTGGCCCTGCGGGTGCCACCGCGGGCACGGCCCCTGCAGCACCGCATGTCGGTGCGCTTCCATTGCGGGACGGTGGAGATGCAGGGCGAGGTGCTCCTGCTCGACCGTGACCGGGCCGAACCCGGCAGCGAAGTGGTGGCGCGCGTCGAACTCGCCGAGCCGGTGTGCTGCGTGGCCGGCGATCCGTTCCTGTTGCGCCTGCAGACTCCCGTGCTCACCCTCGGCGGCGGTCGGGTGCTGCGCTGTGTGGAGCAGGTGCCGGGGCGATACCGCCGCGCCGCGTTGGCGGCAGAGCTGGCGCGCCTGCGCGCGGCCGCGGGCGACGTGGCCGGGCGGTTGCGCGAGGAAGTGGTGCAGGCGGGCGGAGCCGGCCGGACCCTTGCGGAGCTGGCCGGCAGCCTCGGACTCGACACCACGCAGGTGCTGCAGCTGGCCGGCGCCGACGGCGAGCTCTTCGTGCACGCGCGGCAGGCCCGGGTGTTCCCGCGGCCGACGCTCGCCCATGGCCGCGCCGAGCTCTTCGCCGCGGTGGAGCGCATGCTGCGCGACCGGCCGCTGCAGGCCTCGATCGCGCGCTCGGCGCTGCAGCCGAGCCGGACCCTGCCGGCGTCCCTGCTGGCACTGGTGCTCGACGAGCTGCACAAGGAAGGCCGGATCCGCTCCACCGGGAACGGCCGCCTGCTCTTCCTGGACCGGCTCAAGCCGCTGCCGCAGGCCGAGCAGGCCAACCTGAACCGGCTGGTGAAGGCCTGCGAGACCGCCGGATTCCGGCCGCCCACCCTCGGCGAGCTCGCCCAGGCCCTGCACCTCGCCGAGACCTCGGTGCAAGGGCTGGTGCCGCGTGCCATCGACGAGGGCCTGGTGGAGGCCGTGGGCGAGCATTTCTACGCGGGGACCACGGTGGCCAGGGTGTTGCGGCTGATCCACGCCAACTGCGTGCGCCACGGGGGCGAACTCGACATCCCCGAGCTCCGGGACGGCATCGGGACGTCGCGCAAGTACCTCATCCCGCTCCTGGAGCACGTGGACGCGCTCGGCATGACCCGACTGCGCGGCGGTGTGCGCATCCTGCTCGCGTCCTCGCCCCTGGCGCAGGAGATCTCCGCCGAACTCGGCGCTGCCGGCGGCGGCTGAGCGGCCGAGTGCGGCGGCCCGACACCCGACCGGACCGGGTGCGCGGTGCTCCCGTCCCGGAACGAGACGCGGGCACGGGCCGTCTCGTTGCGGGCGCCGGAGTGGAACGCCCGCCGGCAGGGGTGCGGGCTCGGCACGAGCCGCGCCACCAGGGCCGGGGAACCCGGCCGCGCGAGCCGCGATCAACCTGCCCTGCCCAGGCAGCCGATAGCGAAGGGGCACCGATCCGGCAGGGAGAAGGACATGACCGAACCGAGCCACGACCGCGACGACGAACTGCGTTTCGACGACGACGATCTCTTCGTCCTTGACGAAGCGGAGGGCGGCGATGCCAACGCACGAACCCCGGGCCGGACGGGCGCTCCTGCGGGAACGCCCCGTGGCGACACCAGCGCCGAGGAGGACGGCGTCCTCTTCGAGCCGACGCAGGGCAGTGGCACGGGCTTCGCCAACGAAGGCCCGCCGTTCAACGAGAAGGGCAAGTCCTCGTGGGCCGGAGGCGCCATGAGCGCCGAGGACATCGGCATCGAGACCGGCGGCGAGGAACGTCCCGGCGCCGCGCCGGAGCCGGGCCCGGACGACGTGCACGAGATCGAGCTGAGCGAGGGTGACTTCGCGGTGGAAGACGAGGACGGCGCAGCCGAGACCGGTGCGCCCGGCGAGTCGCTGGAGTCCGACGAGCCCGCCGCGGACCAGGAGATCAGCGCCGAGGGCGAGGAACTCCGCCTGCGCGAGGACACCGGCGCGGCCGAGGAGCCGGTCGCGGCCAGCGCTGGCGAGGAATCGGCGGAGGATGCGCAGGCCGGCGAGTCGGTCGAGTTCGCCGACGGCGGCGAGGCCGCGCCCGCGGACGACTGGGCCCCCCTGCCCGAGGCCGGGCTCGAGGACGAGGCGGAAGGCGAGAGTGCGCCCGCCGACGAAGCGGTGGACGAGTCCGTCGCCGAGGAGCCCGAGCCGACCTTCGACGAGGTGGTCGAGGCGGAGCCGCAGCTGGAGACGGTGGGTGCGGTGCCCGAGGCCGGGCGCGTGCACCGGTTCCGCAGGTTCGTGGCGGCGGCCGCCGCCCTCGTGGTGCTGGGCGGCGGAGCAGGCGTCTACTTCCTCGCCCCGGAAATGGTCGGCCTCGGCGAGACCCCCGAGGTCAGTCAGCGCGCCGAGCTGAAGCGCCCGGAGCCGAAGGTCGACTGGTCGCCCAAGCCCCCGTCCAACCAGGGCACCGGCGAGACCGCCAGGCAGCCGGACCAGGGGGAACCCGGGCCCGGCCAGGGCACGGATACGACCCCGCCGGACCAGCGGCCGAATCCGGCAACCGTGGCGACCGGGCAGGCGCTGGCGCGCATGGTGCGCGGTCTGGGGCAGCTGCGGCTCGCCGGGCGGCGCGCAGGGGCCGGCCGCACGCAGGTGCGCCAGCCGGATCCCAGCCCGACACCGACGACGGACACCCCCGGGGTCGTGGTCCTGACTCCCGAGCAGGCCGGAGAACCGCTGCCGCTCAGCGACGACGTGGCCATGTCCGGTCGCGAGCGCGTCACGATGGAACGGCAGGCGCCGATCGTCTCGGGCCTGATGGCCGGCAGCCAGGCGTTCGCGCAGATGCGCAACAACGCGTTCTTCCTGGGCACCGTCAAGCGGATCGACGACGCCAGCATCACGCTGCGCCTGGAGAAGGGCGAGGTCACGCTGGCGATGGGCGACCTGTCGCGTCTGGTCCCGCTGGGGACCGCGGAGTTCAACGAGCTCCGTTCCGCCAGCAAGGGGTTCGTGCGGCTCACCAACCGCAACCGCATCGTCGGCAGCATCCTCGGCTCCGTGCAGGACGACCACGTGATCGTGGACATCCAGAGCAACCGCGTGCTGATCCCGCGCCACGAGATCGAGGAGATCGGCAACGTGGGGCAGGCCAACCTCGCGTTCCCCGAGGAGGACGATGGCTGGCTGCAGAAGCTCGTGGAGCGGCGGATGCTCGAGCGCTCCGAGGAGAAGAGCAAGAAGGGCGGGGACAAGGACGCCCCCAAGTCCAAGCTGAAGATGCCGGCCGAGGAAGCCGCCCGCCCGGACGGGCGCTGAGCGCAGACCGGGCACGACCCCGGCACGATCCTCCCGCCGGGACGTGGCCCGCACGCCGGCAGGGGCGCCGCTATGCTGGGGCCGCGATGCGTGCGAACCCCTGCCGGCCCCTGCGGGCCCTCTTCCTGCTCCTGGCCACCCTGCTCGGCGGCGGCTTCCTCGCCGCCCAGGACGACGAGGCGAAGCTCGAGGCCCTGAAGGAGTTCCGCAAGTACTTCCCCACCTACCGGGAGGTCGCTCAGCAGCGGGAGGCGGTGTTCGCGCTGAAAGGCCAGGAGACCGTGGATGCGGCCCAGGAGCTCGTGCGGCTCCTCGAGCACCGTGTGCCCGAGGTGCGCGAGGCCGTCCTCGAGGTGCTGGGCACGTACAGCGACCCGCGCACCTTCGCGCCGTTCCTGGCCGAACTGCCCAAGGAGAAGAACGCCGCGCGGCGCGCCAACCTGGTCGAGGTCTTCGCGCGTGCCAAGGTGAAGGAGGCGCTGCCGCTGCTCCGGGCCTTCGCGTCCGACAAGAACGTGGATGCGGCCACCAAGCACCAGGTGGCGCGCGCCCTGCAGGTGCTCGGCACGAGCACCGACGTGGACACCCGCGAGGCCCTGGCGGCGCTGCTGGCCCACGCCGACCCGATGGTCCGGGTCGCCGCGGTCGACACCACCGGGAGCCTGCGCGTGAAGGAACTGGGCGAGGCCCTCGTCCCCTTGCTCGACGACGCGACCTGGCAGGTGCAGGCGTCGGCGATCCAGGCCGTGGCGAAGATCCGGGTGCAGAGCGCCATCGACCCCCTCATCGCGATCATGAAGAAGGGCGGACGCCTGCAGCAGGATGCCGGCGTGGCCCTGGAGCGGATCACGGCCCTGGAGTTCGGCTTCGACACCGCCGCGTGGGAGCAGCAGGTCGCCAAGCTGAAGTCGCTGGGCTGGCGCATCCCGACCGACGAGGAGCTCGAGAAGGCGGCACAGGCCAAGGCGGTGAGCGACAAGCGCTACGGCCGGACACCCGCGCCGGGGGCCGCGCAGTTCGCGCAGATCCAGACCACGTCCACGCAGATCCTCTTCATCATCGACATCTCCGGCTCGATGGAAGACCTCGTGGTGGAACGCGAGAAGTTCCAGGGCTACGACGACTACTCCAAGTTCGCGATCGTCCGCACCGAGCTGCTGCGTGCGATCGACTCTCTGCAGCCGAACTCGAACTTCAACATCGTGGCGTTCGCCACCGAGCTGCATCCCTGGAAGAAGACGCTGGTGCCGGCCAACGTGATCAACAAGGACGCCGCCCGCTCGTGGGTCCGGCGGCTGAAGCCGCTGGGCGGCAAGGAGTCGCAGGAGCTGGCCCAGGCGGGCCTGACCGCCTCCGCCAACATCGGGGCCGGCAAGACCAACACCTACACGGCGCTGCTGAGCGCGTTCGGCGTGGATCCCGACAAGGCGCCGAGCGGTCCGAGCACGGGCGGGCAGAGCGTCGCCGCCCGCAACCGGCTGGACACCGTGTACTTCCTCAGCGACGGCCGACCCAGCACGGGCAAGCTCGTGGACACCGGCGAGATCCTGAAGGCGATCACGGAGCTGAACCGGAGCTACAAGATGGTCATCCACACGATCGCCATCGGCGAGTTCCAGAAGGAGTTCCTCAAGGACCTCGCCGCGCACAACGGCGGCGTGTTCGTGGACCTGGGGCGCTGATCCTCGGCCGCGGCTCGCCGTGATCCCCGGCGGGCCAGCTCAGGAGTCGCGGGGGGCGCGCGCGAGCACCAGGATCGTCGCCACGGTGCCGGCACAGGCTGCCGCGAGGTAGGCGGCCGAGATGCCGTGGCTCTGGTGCAGGGCGCCGAGGAGCGGGAAGGTCGCCGCGAACACGCCGCGCCCGAGGAACGAGACCAGGGAGAGCACCGTGGCGCGCACCTCCTGGCGGATCCGGCGCTGGGTGAAGTCCTGGACCAGGGCCCAGTGCAGGCCGAAGGGCACCTGGTGCAGGAACAGGAGCGGCAGGGCCAGCAGGTTCACGTGCAGGCTGAGCAGCGCCAGGGAGCCGGAGAGGAGCAGCGGCATCATCCACAGGACGGCGACGAACCCGAGCCTGCGGACCAGCCAGGGCGCGAGGCGGCTGCATGGGGCCGCCGCCAGGTTGAGGAGCGCGAAGAGCGTGCCCACGAGGAGCGGGTGCATCTCCTGGGCGGCTTCCAGATACGGCTGGTAGGTGTGGAAGCAGTAGCGCAGCAGCCAGAACACGACGCAGTAGTACGCCCCGATCCACAGCACCTGGGGCTGCAGCAGGTCGCGCACCGCTGCCGTCAGGAGTGGGTGCCGCGCGCCCGTGGCGGGCATCGCCGGCTCGCGCAACGTCGCGGCCACGGCCGCCGAGAGCAGGTGCAGTCCGATGCTCAGGCCGATCGCCGCCACGATGCCCAGGCACCACACGACCACCCCGCCGAGCAGGAAGGCCAGCGCGGTTCCGGCGAGACGCAGGGCGTGCATGCGCGATTCCTCGCCGAGGAACTCCCGTTCCCGGCCGTCGGCGGCCAGGGTCGCGTAGAGCAGGGCCGTGGGCGGGCCGGAGAGGATCGCCTGCCCGAGGCCGACCACCGCCTGGCCGAGGCAGAAGGTGGTGAACTCGGTCCCGAGCGCGAAGAGGCCGAAGCCGGCGGCGAGGACCAGTTCACCGACGACCAGGGCCTGCCGGCGGCCGAAGCGGTCCGCCAGCAGCCCCGTGGGCACGTCGGCGAACATGGTCGCCAGGTAGTAGATCGTGACGCTCTGCGCGTACTCCGCGAGGCCGACGCCGTGGGCCCGGAAGTGGAAGTAGAGGAACGGGACGCACGCGAACGGGTGGGTCAGCGCGGCATGGATCCTGAGGCGGGCGAGAGGCATGCGTGCGGTGCCGTCCCCCGGGGCGCGAGGCCGGACTCGGTCCGCGCACGGTAGCGGCGCGGCAGGCAGGTGCACGCGTTGCGCGGGCGCCGGCGCGCCGCGCATGCGACGCACCGGCGGGCGCGCGGGTCAGGGACGCGGGTGCGCGAGGCAACCGCGTCCGGCCGCAGCGGCAGGGCGCCTCAGGGGGCGATCCCGAACCACATGCCGCGCGAAGCCGAGATCTGGCCGCCGGCGCCGACCGCGACGATCTGTGCGTAGAGCTTCTGGTTGGCCAGTCCCGCCTGGTTGGGGATCGGCAGGGGGAGCGCGGCCTTCCCGTTCGCATCGGCGCTGCCGTTGATCAGGACGACGTTGCTGAGGTCGACGTGCACCGTGATGCCCGCGACCTGCAGGTTGCCCTGCCCGCCCGAGAAGATCATCAGCCACGACCCGTTCGCGGGCAGGCCGGTCATCTCCAGCCGGCACGCGTTCGCGTTCACGCGCGGCGGCGCGCCGTCGAAGCTGGCGCGGGGCACCGCGCCGCCGGCGCCCGCGGTGGGCAGGCCGTAGCGGTTCAGGTGGCCGACGTCGACCTGCAGGCAGAAGAGCCCGTTCTGCATGTCGCTGGCGTAGACCACGCCGGAGTCGGTCCAGGGATAGGCGCCCCACGCGCCGTTGTAGCTCCGCGTGGCGTTGGCCGAGGTGTCGTAGCGGCCCAGCAGGTCGATCTGGGTGGCGGCCCGGCTCACGTCCAGGACGTGGAGCCCGTCGGTGTAGTGCGCGACGTAGGCGACGCGGCCGATCCCGAACACGTTGTGCACGATCGCCGTGCTCACCAGGTACGACGCGAGCGGCGCCGGCGCGGCGGGGTTGGTGATGTCATACGCCTTCAGGTAGCCGGCGGAGTTCTCGTCGGTGGTCAGCATCAGGCGGTCGTCTTCCGTGACCCAGGCATTGTGGGTGAAGGCGCCGGGAGTCACCGTCGAGGAGATGGTGGTCAGACTCGCCGGGTTGGCGCTGTTGACGATCGTGAGGCGGCCGTTGTTGATCTCGGCGAGGTAGCCCTTGCCGCGCCGCCAGTAGCTGTCGTGCACGTAGGGAGTGGCGCGGGTGCCCAGGACCGAGGGACTGAGGGGGTTGGCCGCCGCATCCAGCACGACCATGCCCACCGGCGTGCCGTTGGCGTAGACCCGACCCGTGCCCGGGTCGACGCTGATCGAGTGGGTCCTGCTGAAGTTCGCCTGCAGGACATAGCCCGCGTCCACCGGGACGGCCGGATTGGTGAGGTCGAGGACCCGGATCCCCGAGTGGTTCTCGCTCACCGAGTACACGTACTGCTTGTAGCCGGTGATCTCGCGCCAGGTGCTGCTGGGCGCGGCGAACGCCGCAACCTCCACCGGGGCGCTCGGGTTGGTGCAGTCGACGATCCAGGTCGAGGTCCGTTCCCCGACCAACGCATACTCGCGGTAGGTGACCGGGTCGGTGTAACCCCATACACCGGCGTACGCGGTGGTGGTGGGATTGCCGAGCGTGCGCTTCTTGCTGGAGAGGAGTGTGACGTTCTGGGCGTCCGCCGGGATGGCGGCAGCGGCCGCACAGAGTGCGACCAGGGAGAGCATGCGGTGCATGGGGAGAGAGAACCTCAGGGTCAGGGACCTGGGCAGGAGATGCCTACTCGACTGGCAGCGACCGTGAGCGTCAAGCCACCCCCCGAGCGGGTCCCTTGCCATCGGACTCTTCCGTGCGTTGCCGGGAAGGGGCCGGCCGGCGCGGATTCAGGGCGCGATCCCGAACCAGTGGCCGCGCGACGCACTGACGCCCTGCGGCGCGGCGCCGTCCGCGGCGAACACCTGCGCGTAGACCCTGGCTCCGGCGAGGCCAGGCTGACCGGGAATCGGGAGGGGCACGTCGGCGTTGCCCTGCGCGTCGGCGGTACCCGAGATCGCCATCGCTCCCGCGAGGGCCACGTGCACCGTGGTCCCGAGCACCTGCTGGGTGCCCTGGGCGGGCGAGAGCAGGAGCAGCCAGGGTGCGTTGGCGGCCAGTCCGGTGACGCGGGCGCGCAGGGCGCTCGCGCCGACGTACACCGCGCTGCCCTCGGTGTGCAGGCGCGGCACCCGGCTGCCGCCGGCGGTGGGCAGGCCGTAGCGGTTCACGTGCCCGGCGTCCACGCGCAGGCAGTAGAGGCCGTTGCTGATGTCGGAGGCATAGATCACGCCCGAGTCCGCCCACGGGTAGACGCCCCACACGCCGTCGTAGTTGTTTCCCGGCACGGTCGACGTGTCGTAGTACGCGATCCGGCGCAGGCTGGTCCCCGGCGTCGAGAGGTCGATCATGTGGAAGCCGTCGGTGTACGCGGCGACGTACCCCGTCCGGCCGATGCCGTAGACGTTGTGCAGGATGTGCCCGGGCGACGCGTAGTTGGCGAGGGGCACGGGCGCCGCTGGATTGGTCACGTCGTAGGCCTTCACGTAGCCGTTGGCGTCCTCGTGCGTGACCAGCAGGAGGCGGTCGTCGTCGGAGACCCAGGCGTTGTGGGTGTAGGGTTGCGGGCTGGCGATCTGGCTCAGCGTGGTGAGCGCGGCGGCGTTGCTCGCGTTCACGATCCGCAGCCTGCTGTTGTACACCTCGGCGAGGTAGCCGCGCCCGCGCCGCACGTAGCAGTCGTGCACGTAGGGCGAGGCCCAGCGGCCGAGTGCCGGAAGGTTGACCGGATCGGCCGCTGCGTCCAGGACGTGCATCCCGCTGCTGGAGCCGTTCACGTAGATGCGGCCGGTGTCGGGATCGCAGTGGATCGAGTGGGCGTTCGCCCACAGGGTGGTGTGCTTGTAGCCGCGGTCCACGGGAGCGGCCGGATTGCTCAAGTCGATCACGCGCACGCCCGAGTGGTGCTCGCTCACCGAGTAGACGTGGTGCCGGTAGCTGGTCATCTCCCGCCAGTCGCTGGCCGGGGCCGCGAACGAGCCGACCTGCGCCGGCGCGGTCGGGTCGGTGACGTCGTAGATCACGGTCGCCGTCCGCTCGCCGAGGATCGCGTACTCGCGGTAGTCGGGAGCGGTGTAGCCCCACACCGCCGCGTAGGTCACGCCCACGTCGGTCCGACTCAGGAGCGTCGTGTTCTGGGAGGTTTGGGCAGGCAGGAGGCAGCCTGCGGCCAGGACGGCCGCCGCCGCGCAGGGGTGGGTACGGAGCATGGGAGCGCTGGAGAGAGAGGGAGAGGGAGAGAGTTCCAGGCAGGACACCCGGGTCGGGCGTGGCCGTCAAGCCGGTGCCGCCTCGGGCCGCGGGTTCGCGCGCGGCGTGTGACGCCTCCCGGGCCACGCGACAATGGCCTTGCGATGGCGACCCATGAGGAAGCCCGGCTCTTCGAACGCTACGCCCGCCATGGCGAGGTGGAGGCTCTGGGCGACGTCTTCGATCGCACGGCACCGGCACTCCTGCGCGTGGCCCTGCACCTCGTGGTGCACAGGGCCGAGGCCGAGGACCTGGTGCAGTCCACCTTCCTCACCGCGATCGAGCGTGCCCGGGACTTCGATCCGCGCCGTCCCCTCTTCCCCTGGCTGGTGGGGATCCTCACGCACCACGCGCGCAACGCGCGGCGGCGCGCCGCCACCGCCGCCCGTGGCCTGCCGCCGCGGCCGGAGGGCGGGGCCGATCCCAGCGAAGAGGCGCACGTCCGCGACCTGCAGGCGCAGACCCGCGCGGCGATCGACCGGCTCGGCGAACCCTACGCCCGGGTGCTCGCACTCCACCTGCAGCGCGGACTCGATCCGCACGAGATCGCCGTGGAATTGCGGCGCAAGGCGGGCACCGTGCGCATGCAGCTGCTGCGCGGACTCGAGGCTCTGCGCCGCGTGCTGCCCGGCGGGTTCGCCCTCGGTGCGGTGGTGCCGGCCGACGGTGGCGCGGGGCTGCAGGCGATGCGCGCGGTCGTGTGCGCGCGTGCCAGCGCGGTCGCGCCGCTCGCCCCTGCGCCCCTGGTGGCTCTGTGGAGCGGAGTCCTCTTCACCATGCACAAGGCGTTGCTTGCCGGCGGTGTACTCGTCGCGGCGCTCTCCGCGTACTGGCTCTGGGACGCCGCCACGCCGGCGGCGGGCCCCGTTCCCGCGCCGGAGCCCGGCGCCGGCGCGTCGACCCTGGCCGCGGCCGCGGCCCCGGAGGCCGCGCACCGCGTGCCCGGGCGCCAGGAGTTGACCAGCGGCCCGGACCGCGAACCGGCCGGCCTCGCGCCGGTGTGGGAGGAGACGGGTGCGTTGGAGGTCACCGTCGTGGCGCAGCGCGGCGGCGTGGCGCTGGTCGGCCGCGAGGTGCGGGTGCGACCCGCCGGCGCCGGCGAAGGCTGCCTTGCCGCGGCGCTCACCGACGCCGCGGGGATCGCGCGCTTCGCGGGCGTAGTGGCCGGCGAGTGCGAGGTGGTCGTGGAGGCGCCGATGGCAGGCAGCCGCATGCTCGTGGTGGAGCCGGACGCCACGACACGGCTGGAGGTCGCGGTGGCGACACTGGCGCCGGTACGCGTCGTCGTGGTGGACGCGGCGGGTGCATGGGTGCCAGGCGCCGAGCTCTGGCTCTCGTGCCAGCCCGACGGCAGCTCGCTGGCCCGCCGGATCGGCGCGGTCGATGCGCAGGGCCAGGCGCGACTGGAGCACCTGCCGGAATCGGGGCTGCTGGCAGCCCGCCACTTCGTGCACGGGATCTCGCCCATGGTGCTCCTGCGCACCATCCCGGAGGCCCGCGGCGAGCGCTCGGTCACCCTGACCCTCGCGCCCGCAACCGCCCTCCTGCACGTCACGGTCACCGGTCCGGCCGGCGTGGGGCTGGCAGGGGCGCGGGTCGAGGTGCAGGCCGTCCAGGGTGGGCGAACGCTGCCGCGCCGCGGCGACGGCGGCGCGGAGATCACGTTCTCGGCGCTCGTGGCGACCACCGATGCATCGGGGACGTGCGTGCTCGCGCCGATGGCGGAGGGCGAGGTCGAGGTGCGCGTGTCCGCCCCCGGCTGCGTGCCGCTGGAGGAGCGCGCCTGGTTGCGTCCGGGCGCGAACCGGCTGGCCCCTGTGCTCTTGCCGGCGGGTGCCTGCTTCGGCCTGGTGCGCGACCCCACGGGCGCGCCCGTCGCGCGGGCCCTCGTGACCGTGGCGCACGCGGGGCCGGCGGCGCGCCGGCTGGGCCGCGCCTGGTGCGATGCCGCGGGTCGCTACCGCATCGAGGGTCTGCCGTGCGGCGTGCCGCTCGCCGTTCGCGCCGAGCCGGGCCAGGGCAGGCTGCGCGAGGTCCCCGAGCACAGCGTGCTGCTGGCGGGTCCGAAGCTGCGCCTGGACCTGGTCCTTCCCCGCATGGCGGAAGGGCGTGGCAGGCTGGTCGATGCGGCGGGCACACCGCTGGCCGGGTGGGGGGTGCAGGCGGAGGCGCCGGAGTGCTGGGAGCTCGGCGGCGGCCGCACGACCACGGACGCGGAGGGGCGCTTTCGCATCCCGGGTGAGGCGGGCATGCAGTGGCAGCTGCGCGTGGATGCGCCGCCCAGGGGCGCTCCGGTCCCGGACCTCGTGGCACCGCCCCTGGTCGCGGGCGGGGACGAGGTGACGGTGCGGGTGCCCGATGCCCTCCTGCCTCGCTCCGCGCTCGCGGGCCGGCTCGCGTTGGGCGGCGAGAGCGGCGGTCCCGCGCCGCGGCTCAGCCTGTACCGCGAAGGCAGCGCCTATGGCGGCTGGGCGGCGCAGGCGGATGCGGAGGGCCGCTTCGGATTCCAGGACCTGCCGGCGGGCCGCTACTGGCTGCTCGTGGCGTGGCAGACGGCCGCGGTGCGCTTCGGCCCCTTCGCGGTGGAGTCCGCGCAACGGCGCGACCTCGGGACGCTCGTGCTGCCGGCGCGGGTGCGGCTCACGCTGCGCTTCGCGCGCCGCGATGGCGGGCCGATCGCGGGTCTCACCTGCGAGGTGCGGGAACCGGAATCGGGCGTGCGGGTGCACCTGGGTGCCATCGACCCGGCCGCCCCGACGCTGCGGATCGAGGTGCAGCCCGGAACCTACGAGGTGGGGGCCTGGGGCACCGGCTTCGTGGACAACGTGGAGCGTCCCGAGACCGTCATCGTGGGGGAGGCTGCGCACTCCGAACGCACGGTGTTCCTGGAGCCGGGCGTGCGCCGCACGCTGGCTTTCCCGGTGCCCGAGCCCCAAGGGTGGGGGGCGGAGCGCCATGCGGTGGCGGAGGTGCGCCGCAGCGACGGCAGCGTGGTGCTGCGCGACTGGGACTTCGCGGTCACGCCGGGTCGCCCGCACGCCTTCTACCCCTCCCTGCCCGCGGGCGTCCTCACGCTGCACGTGCGCACGGGTACCGGCCGGCGCTTCGAGGGGACCTTCGTGGTCGAGGACCTCGAGGCACGCCCGGAGCCGATCCCGGTGCGCGTGGCGGAGCTCCGCTAGCCGTCAGCGCGTCGCGGCCGCGATCTTGTCCAGGAGCTCCTGGATGGTCGGTGCGTGGTAGTCGGCGGCGTTCTGGCGGGCCTGCAGGTAGGCGAGGCCGCGCCCGCCCTTCTCCAGCAGGGCCAGGCTGTAGGCCGCGTACACGCGCTCGTCCGCGGTGCGGCCGGCATCCTCGAGCCACGGTGCCAGGGCTGCGACGGCGTCCGGGTCGCCCAGCGGCCCGAGGGCGCCCGCGGCCGTGGTGCGCACCTCCGGGTCCGGATCGCGCAGTGCCGCGAGCAGGTGCGGCAGCGCCTCGCGTACGCCCACCTCGCCGAGTGCGCGCATCGCCCCGAGGCGCGAGCGGGGATGCGCGAGCAGCGCCAGCAGGTCCTTGGCCAGCTCGCGGGCCGGGCGGCCCAGGTCGCGCACGATCTCCAGGCCGTGGTCGCGGATGTAGTCCTCCTCGGCCTGCACGGCGTGGCGCAGGAGTGGGAGTGGCGCCACTCCCAGGCGGGCCAGTGCATGGCAGGCCTCGTCGACCGGACGGAGCTGGAAGCCCTTGAGGTCCAGGAGCAGCCGGGCCATGCGCGCCGTGAGCTGGGGGTCTGGCGCCGGCGCGGCGGTGCCTGCGGCCACGCCCTGGTCGCGCCAGTGGCGATGCAGCGCGTCGAGGCCCTGCCGCAGGATCTCCCACGACGGACTCGCGCCGGGATCCCGGCCGGCGTCCCGCAGGATGCGGACCGCGTTCTGGCCGGCGCTCTCGGCGACAGCTTCCTGGCCGAAGAGCCACGCCATCATCGGCAGGCCGGCGTGGCAGCCCAGGCGGGCCAGGGCGTCCGTGATCCACACCAGCGCCGCGGGATCCCGCTCGTAGCGGAACTGGCGCAGCAAGGGGACCAGGCTCGCGCGCTGGCCGCGCCGGCCCAGCTCGAACGCCGCGAGCGCGCGGATCGAGGGATCCGGATCCGCCAGGGCCGCCTCGAGTGCCGGCGTGGCGGCGGCATCCTCCTCCAGGGTGAGCTTTGCGCGGCCGCGCAGGCGCTGGTCCACCTCGCCGGATCCGTAGGCCGCGGCGATCAGGTCGCGCCACTCCCGCATCTGGGCCTCTGCTGCGGCCGGCGACGCGGCTGCGGCGAGCCGCTGCAGCTCGGGGGTCGCGGGGCGGAGCTGCAGCGGTGGCAGCGGCGGAGGCGCCGGTTCGCCCTGCCGCCCACAGGCGGCGGCGGGCAGGAGGACGGCGAACACCATCGCGCGCTTCACGGCAGGGGGATCTCCTTCTCGTCCAGGAGGGTGCTCCCCGGATCGCCATCGACCGAGAAGGGCGTCAGGCGGTACCAGAGTCGTGCCTGCACGCGTGCCGTGCCCGGAGGGATCGCCACGCGGACCTCCTTGCTCGCACCCGCCGGCAGCTGCGTGTTCTCGCCTGGCTCGTCGCGATAGGGCTGGCGGAAGCGCCAGGCACGCGTCCACTCCGCCGGCGGCGCGCCGTCCCGCGGCACGAACCGGTAGACGATGTCCACGGCGCGGTGGCGTTCCTCGGTGGGGAAGTTGTGTCCCGCCCCCGTGTTGGTGAGCGTCATGCGCAGCTCGCCGTCGTGCACCTCGGCCCGGAAGGTGCCGGCCTTGCGCAGCATGGCGGCGTCGTGCGCGCCGTGGAACACGTGTTCGCGGCCCTTGCCGCCGTGCCGGCGCTGCACCTCCGGCATGTGGCAGTCGTTGCAGGTCGTGCCCTTCCGCGCCCACTCGCTCGCCCGCCACTGGTCGGTCGTGCCGTGCTGGTTGTGGCAGGTCTCGCAGGCCTCGACGGCGCTCGCCCTGGCGTCGGCACGCGGTGCGCAGGGCACGTCGGGCCGGGCGCGGCGCGCGAGGATCTGGCCGTCGGGAGCCAGATGGCAGGTGAGGCAGTCCACGCCCTCGTCCGGACGCGTGATGCGGGGCAGCGTGCGGTTGCCGATCCCGGTCTCGAAGATCGGCCGGGGCAGGTGGCAGGCCTGGCACTCCTTGACCCGGAACTCGTCGCTCAGCTTGCGCACCTCGGGGTTCAGGTAGGAGATCTGGTGGTGGGAGCCGTGCCATTCGTCCCACACCTCGGCGTGGCACTCCTGGCACTGCCGCGAGGAGATCCAGTGCCGGCGCGACTCGGTGCCGCCCCCGCCGGCGTGCGGTCCCGGGCGCGCGAGCCAGACCGCGGCCACGCCCACTGCCCCCAACACGGCGATCGCGAGGCCGATGCGCACGGCAGGACTCATGGCTCCCTCTTGGGCGAAGCCGTCTCGGGAGAGAAGGGCAGAACCCGCGGCGCGGAGCGCAGGCCCAGATGGACGCGGGTGCCGGCGGGTACCGGTTCGGCCGCGGCCACACGCAGCAGGCGCCCGTCCAGTTCGACGCCGAGGATCACTCCGTTCGGAGCGGGCTCCACCTGGCGTACCAGAGCCTCAGGACCCGATCCGTCGGGCGCGAGGACGACGTCACCGGGGAGGAGGACCAGCGCGCGGCGGCCCTCCGCACCCAGGGGACGTGCGATCGGGCCGAAGGCCGTGCGCGGCGGGTCCGCAGCCTCGTCCACGAGCAGGCAGGCCGCCTGGGCGAGGAACGACGCCGTCCACGCGGTCCGCGGCGTCCGCAGCACGTCCAGGATCGCGCCCGCCTCGACGACCTGCCCGTCGCGCAGCACCACCACGCGATCGGCCAGGGCGAGCGCTTCGGCGCGGTCGTGCGTCACCACCACCAGCGTGAGCCCCCGGGCGTCGGCGACCCGGCGGATGAGCAGCGCGAGTTCGTCGCGCAGGTGCACGTCGAGGGAATGGAGCGGCTCGTCGAGGAGCAGGAGCTCCGGCGCCCCCGCCAGCGCGCGCGCCAGGGCGAGGCGCTGCTGCTCGCCGCCGGAGAGTTCTCCGGGGCGCCGATGCTCCTTGCCGCCGAGGCCGACCTCGGCCAGCAGGGCGCGGGCGCGGTCCCGGTGCAGCTGGGGTGCGGCGAAGCGCAGGTGGCGCAGCGCGTCGAGGTGCGGCCACAAAGCGCCGCTCTGGAACACGAATCCGATGCGGCGCCGGTCCGGGGCGAGGAGCATCCCCGGCCGCGACACCGGAGTCTGGTCGAATGCGATCGTCCCGGCGCGCACCGGCTCGAGCCCGGCGAGCGCCCGCAGCAGCGTGGTCTTGCCCGAGCCGGAGGGGCCGACCAGCGCGGTGCGTGAGCCGCTGGCCAGTTCGAGGTCGAGGGGGCCGAGGCGGAACGTGCCGCGCGCCACCTCCAGCTGCGTGATGGCGACGCGCTTCACGAGAGGGACCTCAGCGAACGGCCGGTGAGCAGGATGGTCAGCAGCGCCGGCAGGGCACCGAGCAGGAGGAGCATCAACGCGAGGGCGCCGCCGACGTCCTCGCCGCCGAAGTGCACCACGTTCGAGAGGCGCCGCACGATCGTGCTGTTGCCCTCGGGCAGGACCACGGCGAGGTCCAGCTCGCGCAGGCCGAGGACGAAGCCGAGGCAAGCCACGGCCCAGAGCCCCGGCAGCAGCAGCGGCACGTGCAGCCACGCGGCGCGCGCCAGCGGCGCGCGGCCGGTCAACCACCCCGCCTCCTCGACCTCGCGCGGGATGCGGCGGCAGAGGCTGGAGAGTCCGAGCACGGCGAAGGGCAGGAAGCGCGCGGCGTAGCCGCACACCACCATGGCCGGACCGTCGTAGAACCCGCCGGTGAGCGGTCGGTTGTAGAGGCGCACGAGGCCGATCCCCAGCAGGACCGCTGGCACGGTGAGCGGCACGGCGGCCAGCAGGTCCAGCCAGGCGGCGCGGCGTGCGGCGGCGCGCGCGAGGGGCAAGGCCACGACGGCCAGGACCAGGGCGGTGGCGGCGGCCATCGCGAGCGTGGCGAGCAGATCGTCGCCGGCCTGCTGCACGGCGTTGCGCGCACTCTGCACGAAGGTGTCGACGCTCATCGGCACGTTGCGCTGGGTCGAGCCCGCGGCCCAGCGAGCCATCACCACGACCGGCATCAGCACGCCGAGTCCCAGATAGAGGAGCGGCAGCAGCAGGGCCGGCCAGCGCCATCGTCCGAGCGCGAACACCGGGAGCGCCACGAGGTCGCCGCGCAGCGTGGTGCGCGCGCGCTGGCGCAGCCCCAGGAAGAGCGCGAGGCCGAGCACCAGCACCAGGGGCAGCGAGGCGACGACGGCGTTGGTGGCCGCCGAGTCCGCGCCGAGCTGCGCGCGCAGGTTCCAGCGGAAGAAGATCCCCTCGGCGTAGGTGAGCCAGTTCTTGCCCTTGACGCTGAGGAACTCCGGCACGCCGTGCTCGGCCAGCACGAAGAGGAATGCGAAGAGCGCGCCCGCGCACAGCTCGGGCAGCGCGAGGCGCGCGACCAGCCGCTCGGCCGCGCAGCGGCCGCGGTGCAGGAGCGCGGCCTCGGCGAGGCGACCGTCGATCGCGCGCAGGCCGCGGGCGAAGAGCACCGCCACGAACGGCGCGTAGCTGACGCCGAGCAGGAATGCGCAGGGCCAGAACCCGGTGGCCGGCAGCCAGTCGGCGTAGCCCATGGCCAGGAGGATCGGCGGCATCGCCAGCGGGGCGATCCCCAGAGGCGCGAGCCAGCGCGCGCCGGGCAGATCGGTGCGCACGGTCAGCCAGGCGTGGCCACCCCCCAGGAGCGCCGCGACGCCCGTCGCGGACAGGCCGAGCTGCAGCGAGCGGAACATCTGGGTGCGGTCGGCCTCGCTGGCGAGCAGCCCGCGCCAGGCGGCCAGCGAGACACCCTGCTCCGTCCAGAGCGTGCCGGCGTACATCGCCAGGATCGGCGCGATGCCGAAGGCGAGCAGGAAGAGCCCGGCCACGACCAGGGGCACGCGGGTCATGGGTCAGCGCCGCGGCGGCGCGGGTTGCCGGTGCCTGATTCCGGCCGCCCGCCGGGTGGCGGCCGTGGCGGCGCGGCGCACGAGTCCGGAGCTGAGCCGCGCGCTCACTTGCCGAACCGCTCGTGCATGGCCTTGGCGAACGCGTCGAGGGACGTGGCCACCTTGCCCGCGTCCCAGTCCATCCACTTCAGGGTCGCGGTGGCGGGGAGTCCCTCGGGCCCCTTCACCCCGCTGCGCACCGGGATCTGCGCCGCCTTCGACGCGGCCAGGAGCGCCTCCACCTCGGTCGAGAGGATGAAGTCGACGAGCTTGCGGGCGTTGTCCGGCTTCGGCCCGTTCGCGATCAGGCCCACGGAGTTCGGGATCAGCATCGTGCCGAGGCCGCCCTCGCCCTGGTCGGGGAACACCACGGCCACGGGATGGCCCTTGGTCTTGGCCACGTGGAAGTCGTCGGTGTCCGTGAACGCGAACGCCAGCCGTCCCTCGGCGACCGCGCGCATGGTCGCGCCGTTGCTCTGCAGCAGCTCCACGTCGTTGGCCTTCAGGCCGGCGAGGAAGGCCTGGAACTCCTGACCGCCCAACGCCTGCGCCAGGGCCGCGAAGTGGGTGAGCGTGGTGCCGGTGAGCGGGCGGGCCACGCCGCAGCGGCCCTTCCAGCGCGGGTCGAGGAGGTCGCGGTAGCTCTTGGGGTGCTGGGCGGCTTCCGGCACCAGCTGCGTGTTGACGATCAGCACCCGGGCGCGCGCGGCGAACGCGGTCCACCGGTCCTTGGGATCGCGGAAGCGGTCGGGCACCTCCTGCGCGGACGGCGAGCGGTACGGCGCGAGCAGCCCCGAGTCGGCCAGGCGCACGGTGTGCGCGAGTTCGTTGTTCCAGAACACATCGGCGCGCGGGCGGGCGCGCTCCTCGAAGAGCGCGTTCGCCAGCCCCACGGTCTTGTTCGCCTCGGTGTCGAAGCGGGCGTTCACCTTCAGGCCGCTGCGTTCCTCGAAGAGCTTCACCAGGCGCTCGCTGTGCTCCTGGTCCAGCGCCACGTAGAGGGTCACGTCGGGAGCCCGCCCGCATGCCGGGATGAGCAGGGCGGAAAGGAGGGCCAGGGTCCGGAACGTCATGCGGTCCGTCATGGCACACACCGTGCCGGGCCCGGGCAAGGCTGGTGGCGGGGATCCGGCACCCGTCCGGTTACGGCGGCGAAACGAGAAGCGCATGCGTGCGATGCCAACGGCCACGGGCGCCGCCGTGCCGCGCAGGGCTCCGGCGTGCGTCTGCGGACCATGGCGCAACGCATTCCAGCGCGGCAAGATGCAACGTCCGCCCGATGGCCGGGCGGGATCCCGGATCCCATGACCAAGCTCGCGGAACGCATGAACCGTCTCGGCACGGAGACGGCCTTCGAGGTGCTGGCCCGTGCCAAGGCCCTGGCCGCCCAGGGCCGCCACATCATCCACCTGGAGATCGGGGAGCCGGACTTCGACACGCCGGCCAACGTGATCGACGCCGGCATCCGCGCGCTGCGCAGCGGCCAGACGCACTACGGACCCGCGCCCGGGCTGCCGCAGCTGCGCGAGGCCGTGGCGCGCTACGTCGCGCGCACCCGGCGGACCCAGGTCTCCGCCGAGCAGGTCCTGGTCACCCCGGGCGGCAAGCCGGTGATGTTCTACCTGATGCTCGCCCTGCTGCAGCAGGGCGACGAGGCCGTGTATCCCAATCCCGGCTTCCCGATCTACGAGAGCATGATCCGCTACACCGGCGCCAGGCCGGTGCCGGCGCGCCTGCACCCCGAGAACGACTTCCGCCTCGACTTCCGCGAGGTGCGGAAGATCGTCAACGACAAGACCCGCCTCCTGATCACCAACTCCCCGGGCAACCCGTGCGGCAACGCCATGACCCGGGCCGACACCGAGGCCGTGGTGGAGCTGCTGCACGAGCACAAGAACCTGCACGTGCTCAGCGACGAGATCTACTCGCGCCTGCTCTACGAGGGGGAGCACTCCTCGCCGCTCTCCTATCCCGAGGTGTCCGATCGCGTGATCGTGCTGGACGGGTTCTCCAAGACCTACGCGATGACCGGCTGGCGCCTGGGCTACGGCGTGATGCACCGGGACCTGGTGAAGGCCTGCGCCCAGCTGCAGGTGAACTGCGCCTCGTGCACGGCCAGCTTCACGCAGCTGGCAGGCGTGGAGGCGCTCGAGGGTCCGCAGGACGCGGTCGAGCACATGTGCGCCGAGTTCCGCCGCCGGCGCGACTACCTGATCGCCGAGTTGAACCGGATCCCCGGGTTCCGCTGCGTGCGGCCGCACGGCGCGTTCTATGCGTTCCCCGAGATCCGTGGCACGGGTCTCAGCTCGGCGGAGGTGCAGAACCGGCTGCTCAACGAGGCCGGCGTGGCCACGCTCTCGGGCACCGCGTTCGGTGAACATGGCGAGGGCTTCCTCCGCCTCAGCTACGCCAACTCGATGGACAACCTGAAGCTCGCGGTCGAGCGGATCCGCGCTGCGTTCCCCGGTCAGGGATGAGCGGCTTCGCCGACTTCCGCAGCGACACCGTCACGCGGCCCACCGCGGCGATGCGCGAGGCGATGGCCGGCGCGGAGGTGGGCGACGACGTGTTCGGCGAGGATCCGACGGTGGCGCAGCTGGAACGCGAGGGCGCCGCGTTCCTGGGCATGCCGGCGGCGCTCTTCATGCCCTCGGGCACGATGGCCAACCAGGTCGCCGTGCACGTGCACTGCCGGCCCGGCGACGAGCTGATCTGCGAGGCCAGGAGCCACGTCTACTTCTACGAGGGCGGGGGCGCGGCGCGGCTCTCGGGCGTGCAGGCGCGCACCCAGCCGAAGGACGACGGATTCCTCGAGCCCGACGACCTGCCCGGCCTGGTGCGGGCCGACGATCCGCACTTCCCGCGCTCGCGGCTGCTCGTGGTCGAGAACACCCACAACATGGCCGGCGGGCGCGTGCTCTCGCCCGGGCGCATGACGGCCCTCGTGGCAAAGGCGCGCCAGCTCGGCCTGCTCGTGCACGTGGACGGGGCCCGGCTGGTGAATGCGGCCGTGGCCGCCGCCGTCGCGCCGGCGGACCTGGTCCGCGGCGTCGACTCGGTGAGCCTCTGCCTCAGCAAGGGGTTGGGCGCGCCGGTCGGCTCGCTGCTGGCCGGCAGCGCGGAGTTCGTGCGCGCGGCCCGGCGGGCCCGCAAGGCGTTCGGCGGCGGCATGCGGCAGGCCGGGGTGATCGCGGCGGCCGGCCGGATCGCGCTGCGCGAGGGCCCCGGCCAGCTGGCTCGCGACCACGCGCGGGCACGCGCCCTGGCCGAGGCGTTCGCGGTCCTGCCGGGGGTGCAGGTCGACCCGGCCAGGGTCGAGACCAACATCCTGATCGTGGAGCTGACGCGGCACGATCCCGCCGAGCTCGTCGCCCACCTCCGCGCCCGCGGCGTCCTCGCCCTCGTGGTGGGCAGGGGGAGGGTGCGCTTCGTCACGCATCGCGACCTCGTCGACGAGGACGTCGAGCGCTGTCGCGCCGCCGTGTGCGGCTTCTTCGCCGCGGAGCGCTGACGGCCGCCGGCCTCCCGCCACTGGCTCGTGGAACCCGTCCGCCGAGGCCGGCACACTGCGCCATTCCCGAACGTCGAGCGAGTCCCCCGTGAGCATCTACAAGGCCTACGACATCCGCGGCACGTACCCCGACCAGATCGACCGCACGATCGCCTACCGGATCGGCGCGGCCTTCGCGAAGTTCCTGGGCGCGAAGCGCCTGGTGGTCGGGCGGGACATGCGCACCATGGCGCCCGAGATCCAGGACGCGGTCGTCGACGGCATCCTGGATCAGGGCTGCGACGTGCTCGACATCGGACTGGCGTCCACACCGTGCGCCTACTACGCGATCGGCAAGCTGCCGTGCGACGGTGGGCTGAACGTGACCGCGTCGCACAATCCGAAGCAGTACATCGGCTTCAAGCTCTGCCGGGCCGAGGCGCGGCCCCTCTCGTCCGACTACGGCATCCGGGACATCGAGAAGCTGGCCACCGGCCCGGAGCTCCCCAAGGCGGCGCGCCGCGGCAAGCGCGACCAGGTGAACGTGAAGGACGACTTCGTCCGGCACATCGCGGCGTTCGCCAAGGGCATCCGGCCGATGACCATCGCCGTGGACTACGCCAACGGCATGGGCGCGTACGAGGCGCCCGCGGTGTTCGCCGCGATTCCGCAGCTGAAGGTGATCCCGCTCTACCAGGAGCTCGACGGCACCTTCCCCAACCACGAGGCCAATCCGCTGCACGAGCCCAACCTCGACCCGTTGCGTGCGGTCGTGCGCGAGCACAAGGCCGCCCTGGGCCTGGCGTTCGACGGCGACGCCGACCGCTGCGCATTCGTGGACGAGGACGGGCGCACCGTGCTGGCCGACCTGATCACCGTGATCCTCGCGCGCGGGTTCCTGGAGCGGCATCCGGGCAAGGGCGTGATCTACGACCTGCGCTCGTCCAAGGTGGTGCCCGAGGAGATCCGCAAGCTGGGCGGCCGGCCGGTGCGCGAGCGGGTCGGACATTCGTTCATGAAGGAGACCATGCGCCGCGAGGACTGCATCGGCGGCGGCGAGCTGTCCGGGCACTTCTACTTCGCGGAGAACTACTTCACCGACTGCGGCGTGCTGGCGGCGATCCTGGTCCTGAACCAGCTGTCGAAGGAGGGCAAGTCGCTCAAGCAGGCCGCCGACCCGCTGCGCCGCTACTTCGGCACCGGCGAGATCAACTTCAAGGTCGAGGACAAGAACGCGCGGATGCGGCGCGTCGAGCAGGCCTACCCGGACGCCAGGATCGACCACCTCGACGGCGTCACCGTGACCTATCCGGACTGGTGGGTGAACGTGCGCCCCTCGAACACCGAGCCGCTCCTCCGCATGTGCCTGGAGGCCGACACCAGGGAGCTCATGGAGCAGAAGCGGCGCGAGCTCTACGGAATCCTGGGCACTCCGGTGACCGGAGGGCACTGAGCTCCTACTGCGACCCGCAGCGGTCCCACGGCACCCAGCCGCCGCACGAGCCCGCGGGGGGCATCCTGCCCGGCCGCAGGCCAACCGTTCCGCGGCAGTGACACAAGGTCCACTCCCCGGGCCGGCCCAGGTCCCGAAGTGGCCGGCCCGCGGATTGCATCGGGACCGAGATCGCATCCCTGTCGGTCCCATGAGGTTCGCATGATCCGCGCTCGCTCCCACGCCCTCCTGCTCGTGGCGCTCGCCGCCCTCCTTCCAGCCCAGGCCCCGGAGTTCCGGGCCACCCCTGCCGTGCTCCCCGGCGGTCGCCTCGACCTCGCGGTCCTCGGGGCGCCCAACCAGCCGTACGTCCTCCTGGCCGATGCCGACGGCGGCCCCGTGCGGGCCCTCGGTCAGACCCTCTTCCTCGGGCTCACCCCGGCCTGCACGGCCTTCGACTCCGGAGTCCTGGGGCCGCTGGGCCTGGTCCAGCGCGCGATCCCGGTGCCCGCCAGCGTCGCCGGCGGGTCGACCTTCTACCTCCAGGCGGTGGTGGTCGATCCGGCGGCGCCCTCCGGGCTGCGCGTGTCGGACGGCGAGTCGACGATCGTCCGACGGCAGCCGCGTGGGATTGTCGGTGACCTGCTCGATCCCGTGCTCGAGGGCTACACGGGCACCTTCGATCGGCAGGTGCGCGGACGCCTCCAGGCCATGCCCGGGACGACACGTGTGCAGCGTGTCCTGCCCGCGGGCGGGGTGCCCTTCGGGCAGCCGGTGTCCGGACCCCTGGCTCCGCACGGCGTGCGCATCCAGATGGTGTATCGGGCTGCAGACCTGGGAGCGAACGGGCTGCCCGAGGAACTCGTGGCGATCCGCTGGCTGCCCTTCGGTGCGGTCTCCGACGACGTGTACGGGCGCCTGCAGCTCAGCGTCTCGCATTCGACGGTCGTACCCGACTACACGATCGATCCCTGGTCGGCCCTGCCCATGTACCCGAACTCGGGTCTCGGTCCGCAATTCGCCGCCAACGTGAAGCCGCTGGAGGTGCCGACGGTGGTGCACGACGGCCAGTACGCGATCCGCGCGTCCGACCGGCGGGCGGACGGGTTCATGCCGTACCCGATGAACCGCGACGCGTTCTTCTACAACGGGTTCGACAGCCTGCTCCTGGACTTCCGCATGGTGCCGGATTCGCGCACGCGGGGGGTGAACGGCCAGCAGGTCCACCTGATGGTGATGAGCTCGCCCGATCCCAACTCGCGTGTGTACGCCGCGGGCGCTGCCGGCGCGCCTCTCGACCCGTTCGCCGTGACCACGGCGCAGCGCGGCGACAACTCGCTCCACGAGATCCAGCTGGAGTTCGCGCAGCGGCGCAGCGCGGCCCTCACTCCCTGGATGGACTCCGGCCTCCCCGCCCCGAACTACGACCCCGCGATCGTCGCATCGAGCGTGCCGGCCGGCGCGTCGATCGGCATCGAGTACCGGGGCGCGGACACGGCGCAGGGCGCCAACCCCACGCCCTGGTCGACCATCAGCTGGATGGCCGCGGGCAAGCGCTATCTGCAGCTGCGCTTCCTCTTCGTGTCAGGGACTGCCGCAGGGGCAATGCCATCCGTGGACGGCTTCCTGGTTCCGGTGCGCTAGGCTCCTGCGGCACGGCCGTGGTTCGCCCACGGCCGCGGGCGTCCATGGGCGCGGGCGCGCAGCCGGGGTTCAATCGCGCGTGGGCGTCCAGGACAGGTCGGGGTCGTAGACCGTGACGGCTGCAGCCAGCTGCTCGGTGTCCGGCCCCAGGTCCTTCTGGAACACGATCCCCTGCGCGTTGACCAGGAAGGTCATCACGCCTGAGTTGCCGTGCGATGCAGGCCAGGCGAGGACGGCGAAGCCTCCAGTCATCCGCCCGCTCGCATCGAGGTAGCTGCGTGCGCCGCCCGGCGCGCTCGCACCCTGCCCGGTCAGCATGCGGAAGTAGTAGCCGTGGTAGGGTGCCTGCCGGGAGTCCGGACGGGCGTAGCCTTCCCGGAACGCCTCCGCGACCCACGGGCCCATCGGGCTCTGCTGCGAACCCTCGGCGGCGGGCCAGTAGAGCCCGTCGTGCCTGCCCGCGCTGCTCCAGAGCCTGCGCGCGAACGCCGGTGGCTGGCCATCGCGCGATTCGGCCGCGTACTCGCGCTGCGCGTCCACCAGGGCGCGCAGCGTCTCGATCGTCGACAGCTCGTTGCGGCCGATGCGACGGCTCAGGATCTCGTCCCTGCCGGCCTCCACGTCGAAGGCCCAGCGCCCCTCCTGGGCGACCAGGGGGATGGGCAGCTCCCAGCCGTCGCTGCCGAGGAGTGCCACCTTGCGCCCGGTTCCTGCGTCGGCGAATGCGACCTTCTGGCGGATCAGTTCGCGTACGGCCTCGATGTCCTCCCGATCGGCCACCTCGTCGCCGGAGCGGAGCATGTCGAATCCCCCGGGGCCGAGGAGGCGATCCGCGAGGTCGGGATCGTCGCTGGCGTCCAGCAGGGCACGCACCGCCTCGTCGGGCGAGGCGAAGGTCACCGGATCGGCCGACGCACAGCCCGCCGCCAGCAGCGCCAGGAGGGGGAGGGTGATGGTGAGCGATGGTTCCTTGGTGTTCATGGGGCTCCTCCCGGGTTCAGCGACCCCGGCCTCCGCCGCCGCGCGCCCCGCCGCCGCGCGCCCCGCTCGAGCCGCGAGAGGCGCTGCCGCGTGCGCTGCTTGCGCGATCGAGGCCCGGGTTGCGTGCTCCGCTGAACGAGCCGCTCGCCTGGCCACTGGTGCGCGTGCCCGAGGGTTGGGGGGCAGGCGCCGGTCGGACGCCCGTCCCGGCGCTCGGACGCTGCGCCGGCTGCGGGCGGGCGGCCCCGCCAGCCGCTGGACGCTGGGCGCCCACGTCGCGCGCGCCCGCCGTGGGCCGCTGCGGCGAGCGGTCGGCGTAGCCGCGCGCCTGGTCGCGCGTGACACGGCTGCTGCCCGGTGTGCCGCCGTACTGCTGCGCGACCCTGCTGTCGCGGTAGTTCACCCCCTTGCGGTGCTGGGGATCGTGACGCCACGCGTCGCGGGATCCGGCCTTGCCCTGGATCTGGTTGTGGTGCGCGATGTGATCGGTGTTGCGGGCGAAGTTGTTGTAGCGGTCGACGTCGATGTCGATGTCGGTGTGGCCCCAGCCCCAGTGGCAGCCACCCCAGATCGCGGCGCCCCAGAACATCCCGGCCGTGAAGCTGAAGAAGAGCGAGCCGGGCGGCGGCGGCGCGTAGATCGGCGGGTAGTGGTACGTGGGGTAGCCCCAGCCGCCGTACACCGCGCTCGGGTAGTAGGTGGGGACGTAGATCACGTCCGGCTCGGTGGACTCGATCACGATGATCTTGTCCTCCTGCTCGGTGACCTTCTGCTCCGGGCTCGACTTCAGGTGGCCCGCCTCGAGGGCCTTGCGCCGCATCCATTGCACGATGTCCATGAGCTTCGCCTTCTGCGCGAGGAAGGCGTCGCCGAGGTCCTGGGTCCACTGCAGGTTGTCGTTCAGGCGCGCGAGGACGCCGGGGAACGCGCAGAGCGACTTGACGCTCGGATCCCACTCCACGTCCTTCAGCGCGGCCTCGAGCTGGTCGGGGGGGAGCTTGGGCTGCTTCTGCAGCCAGCGCGCCGCCTCGACGATCTCGAGCGGGTAGGTGGAGGCCATGAGGACCTGGGCCAGCAGCGCGTCGGGGTAGAGGGCGATCGGCGCCACCAGCTGTTCCAGGCGCTCGGTCGTGAACTCGGCGCCCACCTTCTGCGGCTGGGTGCTCGGCGCGGTCTGGGCGTGGACGGCCGGCGCCAGCAGGAGCACCGGCAGGAGAACCGGGAGGACGACCCGTGGCATGTGTGCTGCCGCCTGCGGCGGCCTCGGTGGGGGATGAGGGGGAGAATGTTCTCCCAGTGCGACAATTCCTGCCAACCTGCCGCGCCGGCGCGGGCTCGGGCCCGGTGCGGGGCTCGCCGGCGAACCCGGCCGCTCCCGCCCGCCCGCCACGGTTGGCCGGAGGGCGGTCCAGGGACGGATGGAGCCCGGACCTCACGCCGGCGAGCCGTTCGCGAATGGATGTCCGCCTGGTTTCGCGAG
Organism: Planctomycetota bacterium; assembly: GCA_020849665.1. Classification (GTDB taxonomy): domain Bacteria; phylum Planctomycetota; class UBA1135; order UBA1135; family UBA2386; genus JADLFX01. The sequence goes on from JADLFX010000034.1 coordinate 79,699, forward strand.
GTGGCGATCCTGTCCCTAGACTCGCGCCGCCGACCCGCCATGGAACTGCCGCCTCCGAACGGACTCGTTACCCTGCTCACGGACTTCGGTCTGCGCGATCCCTACGTGGGGATCGTGAAGGGCATGGTCAAGCGCCAGAATCCGCGCGCCGAAGTGCTCGACGTCTGCCACGGCGTGCCGCCGCAGGACGTCGCCGTGGGCGCGCTCTTCGTGCGGGCCATGGTGCAGCGCTTCCCACCCGGCACCGTGCACGTCGCGGTGGTCGATCCAGGCGTGGGCGGCGAACGCAAGGCGCTCGCGGTCTGCGCGCACGAGTGCTACTGGATCGGGCCCGACAACGGCCTCCTGAGCGCGGCCCTCCCGGGACCCGGCCACGACGCCGACGCCCGGGAGGTCGACATGGCCCATCTGCGCGGCATCCCTTGCTCGGCCACCTTCCACGGCCGGGACGTGTTCGGACCGATCGCCGGGATGCTCAGCGGGCGCAAGGTGGGGTTTCCGGCCATCGGCCCGCGCGCCGCGCGCTTCCAGGTGCTTGCCCGCCACGAGGGGCCCGCCCATAAGGTCCTCTTCGTGGATCACTACGGCAACCTGGTCACCAGCCTGTCGGCCGCCGAGGCGGCAGCGCGCAAGGTCACCGGCCTCAGGGTGGCAGGGCGCTTCGCGCCGCTCCGCAGGACCTACTCCGACGCGCCGGCCGGCGAGGTGCTGGCCCTCGTGAACAGCTACGACCTGGTCGAGATCGCGCTCTGCTGCGGGCGCGCGGACGCGGCGCTCGGCTGCTCACCGGGTGCGGCGGTCGAGGTGGTCACGGGGGGCAGCGCGTGAGCTTCGTCTCGGGCAGCACCCGCGTGCGCGTGGTGGGCGTGCCGATGGACCTCGGGGCGGGCCGCCGCGGCGTGGACATGGGGCCCTCGGCGATCCGCATCGCCGGGGTCGGCGACCGCCTGCGCGATCTCGGCTACACGGTCACCGACGACGGCGACGTCGCGGTCCCGGCTCCGGAGGCCAGGGATCCCGGCGACCCGCGCGCCAAGTACCTGGGCGAGATCTACCACGTGTGCAATCGCCTGCGGCTGCGCGTGCGCCGCACCCTCGAGCAAGGCGAGGTCCCGCTGGTCCTCGGCGGTGATCACAGCATCGCCATGGGCACCGTCGCCGGCGTGGCCGAGCACCACCGCGAACACGGCGGAGCCGTGGGCTTGATCTGGGTCGACGCGCACGCGGACATGAACACGCCGGAGAGCTCGCCTTCGGGCAACGTGCACGGCATGCCGCTCGCCGCGATCCTGGGCCTGGGCCACGAGACGCTGGTGCAGATGGGCGGGTTCTCGCCCAAGGTGGCGCCCCGGCACGTCGCGGTCATCGGCCTGCGCAGCATCGACGCCGCGGAGAAGCAGATCGTGCGGGGCTCGGGGGTGCGCGTGTACACGATGCGGGACATCGATGAGCGCGGCATGCGCGCGATCCTCCGCGAGGCCATCGAGCTGGTCAGCGACGGCACCGAGGGATTCCACCTGTCCTTCGATCTCGACGCGATGGATCCCCAGGACGTGCCTGGCACCGGCACCAGCGTGCGCGGCGGGATCTCCTGGCGCGAGGGCAACCTGATCATGGAGATGGTGGCCGATTCCGGTCGGATGACCAGCTGCGAGGTGACGGAGCTGAATCCCGTCCTGGACGTGCGCAACCAGTCCGGCGAGGTGGCGGTCGATCTGATCTGCTCGGCGTTCGGGAAGTCGATCCTCTAGCGCCGGCGGCTCAGGGATCGAGCGCGTGCAGGGCGGGCGGAAGCAGGCCCTGCAGCATCGGATCGGGCACGCCGAGGACCGACTTGCGCCACACGCGCAGCACCGTGGCCATGTGGTCCGGCGCGCGCGTCGTGGCGTCCAGTTCGGCCAGGACGATCGGCATGGCCGATTCGTGGCGCACGACCAGCAACGCGTGCAGCCGCACCAGCCGCTTCCGGACGTCGTTCGCGGACCCGGGCGCGCGCACGCGCTCGACCAGATCCCCCAGGGAGTTGCGCGCCTGCAGGCTGCGGGCGAGGGCCACCGCCGTGTCCGCCTCCTCGGTCTCCAGGAAGAGGTCGCGCAGGCGCGCGGTCATGCGCGTGGGATCCTGGCGCGCGGCGAGGAGGGCGGCATCGGCGCGCAGACGCAGGGGCAGCTCGGGATCGGCCGCGGCCGCCTCCAGTTCGCGAGCGAACTCCGGGCTCGGCGTGCCGCGATCCCCCGCGACGATCGCCTCACGCAACGGCTTGCGGGCGCGGCGTGCCATGGTCTCGAGCAACTCGCGCATGGTCGTCCCGCCGAGCCGCGAGAGCGCGTTGGCGGCGGCCTCGACCTCGGCAGGATGCGAGGAGCGGATCGCGCGCACGGCCTGCTCCAACGATGCCGTGCGGCGGCAGCGCGTCAGCGCCTCGAGGGCCGCGGCCCGCTGCGCGGGGTCGGCCTCGTGCGTGGCCAGGGATTCGACGCGCTTCCACGTCGACTCGCCGGGGCGCAGCGCGGCGCTGCCCAGCAGGTTCAGGATGCCGATCCGCGCGGCGGCCTCCTTGCGGTCGAGGACCTGTTCGACGTCGGACGCGCGCAGCCCGTCCGGGGTGCGCGCCAGTGCGTGGATCAGCGCGGTGAGCAGCTCCGGATCCTTGTTGGCGGGGTCGTGCAGGAGTTCGCGCAGGGGGGTGACGCGGGTGGGGTTCGGGTGATGCGCGAGCCCCGCCAGCAGGGCGAGCACGATCTCCCTGTGGCTCTTGTGGCCGCCCCCGCGCGCGCTCTGCAGCAGGCGGCTCAGCGCGGACACCGTGCGCTCCTCGGGCAGGAGTCCCAGCGCGAACGCGGCGATCTGGCGCTCGGTCTCGTCGTCGGCGTCCTCGGCGCGGACGCTGAGGAGGCCCTCGGTGCCGGCGATCCCCGAGATCCCGAGGGCCAGGATGCCGCGATGGCGGGCCTCGCGGGACCCGCTGCGGGCCAGGGCGAGCAGTTCGTCCAGGTCGCGGGGGTCGCGTTGCTGCGCGAGGAGGAGGCCGGCCTCGCCCCGGACGACCGGGTGGGGGTGCTGGACCAGACGCCGGAGGGTCTGCACCGCCGGATCGGTCGGAATCGGGTCCGCAGCCTGCGCCAGGAGTGCCGCCCCCGTCCCGGCCAGCGCCACGGCGGCGCGGGACAGGCGTGCGAAAGCGCGCGCTCTCCAGGGTAGGGGGGACATCGGCTGGGTGCGGAGGACCACGGATCCTGCTGTGGCAGGGGGACTTCCGCCTCGCGACCGGAATAGACTAGCCGTTCCGGGCTGCGAAGCTGGCCCGGGGATGGGGCGGTGCAAAGACCGTTCCCGTGACGAGGATCGGATACGGATGCGGATTGCCTGGTTCGACTGTGCCGCCGGCGTGGCCGGGGACATGTGGGTCGCATCGCTGCTCGACCTGGGGCTCCCGCTGCGGGATCTCGAGGCCGCGGTGGCAAGCCTCCGCCTCCCCGGGGTCTCGGTCGCCGCGCGCTCCGTGCGCCGCGCCGGGCTGGCGGCCACGCACTTCCAGGTGACCGTGCCGTCCGGCGAACCCCCGCGCGCGGCGGTTCCGTTCCGGGTGCGGCGGGTGCGGCCGCCGGCGGGGGAGCAGCGCCATGGCCATCCGGTCGTGCCGCCCGGCAGGCAACCCGTGCACCGGCGGCTCGTGGATCTGTTGGAGATCCTCGCGCGCTCGGCGGTGCCGGCCGCCGTGCGGGAACGTTGCGAGGCGGTGTTCCGCCGCCTCGCGGAGGCCGAGGCCAAGGTCCACGCCTGCTCGGTCGACGAGGTGCACTTCCACGAGGTGGGCGGGGAGGACACCGTGGTCGACGTGGTGTGCGCCGTGCTCGGCCTGCACCACCTCGGCGTGGAGCGGGTCTTCGCCTCGGCCGTGACGGTGGGCAGCGGCACTGTGCGCTGCGCGCACGGCACGCTGCCGGTTCCGGCGCCGGCCACGCTGGAACTCCTGGCTGGCGTCCCCATCCGCACCGGCGGCCTCGAGGGGGAACGCACCACGCCCACGGGCGCGGCGCTGCTCAAGGTGCTGGTGCACGAATTCGAGCCCAGGTGCACCTGGGTGCCGGAGCGCACCGGCCATGGGGCCGGCACCCGCGACGACGCAGACGTTCCCAACGTCCTGCGCTGCACCCTGGGCGATCTGCGCGACCCAGGTGCCGAGACCGACGTGCAGGAGATCGTGTGCCAGCTCGACACCGCCACGGGCGAGCTCCTGGCCTTCCTCGTGGCGGGGGCGCTGGAGCGGGGCGCGCTGGATGCATTCGTCACCCCGGTGGTGATGAAGAAGGGACGCCCCGGGCATCTGGTGACGGCGCTCTGCGCGATGGCGGCGCGCGACGCGGTGACCCGCTTCCTCCTGGAGGAGTCGACGTCCCTGGGCGTGCGCGTGCACACGGCCCGGCGCGTCGTGCTGGAGCGCTGGCAGGAGACGGTGGCCAGCGAGTTCGGTGCGGTGCGCTGCAAGGTGGCGCGCCTGCCCTCGGGGAGGCTGGTGCGGCGGCCCGAGGAGGACGAGGTGCTGCGCCTGGTCCGGGAGCGCGGCCTCACCCGGGCCGAGGTGCTCGCGCGCCTGCGGCTCTAGCGCGCGTGGCGCGCCACGACCCGCCCGAGCCGGCGCGACGGCCTGCGGCCGCGCCGCGCGCCGAGCGGCAGGATCACTCGTTGGCCCGGCCCATGAACTCCCCGGTCTCGGTCGAGACCTTGACCATGTCGCCCTTCTTGATGTGGAAGGGGACCTTGAGCGCCAGGCCGGTGATCAGCTTCGCGCTCTTGGTCAGGTTGCTCACCGAGTTGCCCTTCACGGCCTCCTCGGCCTCCGCGATCTCCAGGACCACGGTCGAGGGCAGCTCCACGGTGATCGGTTCGGTGCCGTTGAACACCACGCCCACGGTGCTGTTCTCGGTGATGTACGACATCGAGTCGGCCAGGAGATCCGCCGGCAGCGTGAACTGTTCGTAGTTGTCGGTGTCCATGAACACGTGGCCGGTGGAGTCGCGGTACAGGTACTGGCACTCCTTCCGCTCCAGGAACACCGGCTCGATCATCTCGCCACTGTTCATGCGCACCTCCTTCTGCCGGCCGCTGCGCAGGTTCTTGAGCGTGAGGTGATTGATCGCGCGCCAGTTGCCGGGAGTGACGTGCTCGTACTTCATGATCTGGTAGAGCTCGCCCTCGTAGTTGATGACCATGCCCTTCTTGGCTTCGGTGACCTTGATTGCCATGTGCGGAGAGTTGCGGAACAGAGTGTGAGGGGAAGTCGGCCGGACCCAGGTGGCTTCGGTGCCGGTGGGTCCGCAGCCGGTGGGTTAGAAGACCTTGCGCCGGCTGGAGGACTCGATGCCCAGGGCCTTGCGGTACTTGGTGACGGTGCGGCGCGCGATGTGCAGGCCGCGCTTGTCCAGTGCGTCGACCAGCTGATCGTCGGAGAGCGGGGCGTGCTTGTCCTCCTGCTCGACGATCGACTTGAGCGTGTCCTTCACCGCCTGCTGGCTGACCAGGTCGCCCTGGTCGCTCACGGTGCCGCCGGAGAAGAAGCGCTTCATGTCGAAGATCCCCTGCGGCGTCTGGATGTACTTGCCGGAGATCGCCCGGCTCACGGTCGAGATGTGGACGCCGACCGCATCGGCCACGTCCTGCATCTTCATGGGGCGGAGCTGCTGCACGCCCCGGCGCAGGAACTCGGCCTGGCGTTGCACCACCTCGTTGGCGATCCGCTGGATGGTGTTCTGGCGCTGGTGCACCGCCTCGATGAACCACTTGGCGGAGTCGATCTTGCGGCGCAGGTACTCGTAGACCTTGGGGTCGCTGCGCGCCTCCTTGAGGAGGTTGCGGTACACGGGCGAGATGCCCAGGTCGGGCAGGGAGCCGCGCTCGGTGCGCACCTCGAAGCGCCCGTCGACCTCCTCGACCACCACGTCCGGGATGACGGACGCGTTGCGCTCCTCGGCGAACTCCCGTCCCGGGTGGGGATCGAGCTGGTGCTTGATGAACTCCCAGCTCTCCTTGATCTCGTCGATCGAGGCGCCGGTCTCCTTCGCGATCTTCGGCAGCTTGTTGACGGCCAGGTCGTCGAGGTGGGCCTCCACGAGCCGGCGGGTGAGCGGCCGGACGTAGCTCATGCGGTCGAGCTGCAGGAGCAGGCACTCGCGCAGGTCGGCGGCTCCCACCCCTGCGGGCTCCAGCCCGCGCACCAGGGCGATCGCCTCCTCCGCCAGGGGGATGGGTACCAGCAGCTCGGTGGCGATCTGTTCGGCGCCGGTCGCGAGGCGGCCGTCTTCGTCGAGCGAGTAGATGACGTGCTCGACCACCCGGTAGAGCTCCGGGCGGATCTCGCCCATCCGCACCTGGCTCAGGAGGTGGTCTGGCAGCGAGATACCGGGCTCGGGGGTGTTGTAGAGGGCCTCCAGCTTGCCGTCGTCCTCGTCGGAGCCGGCCATGCGCGGGCCCCGGCTGATCGGTTCCGAGCGCCGCTCGAGCTGGTTGATCTCCTCCTCCAGGATCCGCATCCGGTCGGTCGAAACCTCGGCCTCCCGGGGGTCGGAGGGGGCGCCGTCCTCGGCCGCCTGGCCCTCCTGGGCGCCGGGTTCGGCCACCTCCAGGAAGACGTTCTCCTGCAGCTCCTGGTCGATCACGTCCTTCAGCTCGATCAGCGGGCACTGCAGGATCTGCATCGCCTGGATCATCTGCGGCGACTGGACCAGTCGCTGCTCGGCTCGAAGGTGTTGGGAGAGACCCAGGCGCATCTGTGGTACGGCGTTCGCAGGCGCCGGTCGGCGGCGCGGGAAGGCGAGGGAGTATAGCAACGGCCGGAGGTCGATCTTCGCCCGGGGAGCCGACCATGGCACGCCATGTGCCTGCGCACGCCCCGCGTACGCCGTCGCCGCACCCGCGCGCGCCCGCGGCACGCGCAGGACGGACGGCGGACGTGAGGGTGAAGGGAGCCGCGCGTGGGGATGATGGATCGCGCGACGACCTGGCCGAACCTGCGCGACCCGACTCGCGATCCTGGCCACCCACATTTGAGGAACCACGATCCCTTGGGAGCCCGCCACCCGCCGCCCCCCTCGGGAAAGGGGGTACCAAATCTTGGTGGCCAGGATCCGGCTCTGGTGCCGGCCCGGTTCGGTGCGCCTCCTGCCCACCCCGGAGGGAACCGCGATCGGCCCAGGAGAGGCCCGCGCGCTCTCGTTCCCACCGGGGCCAGCCTGGGTTGCGATCAGGCTTCGCCCGATGGGGGCGGTCCTTGGCCGCGCGCCCCGGAATCGGCGTCGAGGGGCCATCGGACGCGGGGCGGAATGCGCTCGCGGCGGCCCGGCGAAGGGCGTGATCCCGGCCTGGCCGCGCGCCCCAGGCTCATCGCCGGAACTTCTGTGGAGGGGGTGTTGAAAGTTGGGGAAAGCCGTGCATACTTCTCGGCCGTTGAGCGCACCGGCCGACGGCCGGAACGCTCACCGATCTTTGCCGCTGCCCCTTCCGGGCCTACTAGGAGTTGCCCACCGCTGACGCGGTGTTCCTTGCAGGCTGGTCGAGGACGCGACGATTCGAGACACCCCGGGACGGCTGTGGGGTGGAGACTAAATCCCCCTCCCTAACCGCCCTCTCCATTCCATAGCCCCTCCCGATTCAGGCCTGAGCGCTGACCCGCTCAGGCCTTTTTTTTTCTACGCCGCAGCGTGGTGCTTTCCGCGCTGCGCGGTGTGCCGGAAGATCGCTCCCGATGGCGAACGCTGGGTTCAGAAAGGGACCGGGCAGCGGCCCACGCCCGGGGGGCGCCCGGTTCACGGCAGGAGCGGGTGCGCATTCGGGGCCGCTGTTCAGCCCCGCGCAGATCCATCACCTGATGAAGACCGAGTTCGCTCGGGCACGGCGGTACGGATTCCCGGTGGCCTGCATCGTGGCGCAGACGGACCGCATGGCCTCGCTGACCGACATCCACGGGGTCGAATTCCGCGACCTGGTGCGCTCCGAGATGGCCAGGGTGGTGCGCGAGAAGACCCGGGCGGCGGATCAGTCGGGCTGGAGCGGGGACGACCGCCTCCTCGTGGTCCTGCCACACACGACCCACGAGCAGGCCATGGCGGTGGCGGAGCGCATCCGCGGTCTCTTCGCAGAGGTCGTCGTGGAGGGCCTGGGCGCCCGCGTCCCCCTCACCCTGAGCATGGGCGTGGCCGCCTGCGAGGACGAGTCCATGCTCTTCTTCGACACCATCCTCAGCCAGGCCGAGGCCGCGCTCCAGCAGGCCCAGGAGGCCGGCGGGAACCGCGTCGCTGGCTTCCGGGGCGGGTCCGGCACGGGTTCGGGCGGCCCGGGGGGCGGCGTCCGATGAAGGTCCTGCTGGTGGAGGACGAGGAGACGATCGCGGTCACCCTGGGAGACGACCTGCGCCAGGCAGGGCACGAGGTGCTGCACACGGCCGACGGCAAGGAGGCCGTGCACATCCTTCGCAACCAGGTCTTCGACGTGGTGATCACCGACGTGCGGCTGCCGGGGGCCGACGGCCTCGAGGTCCTCAAGGCCGCCAAGGAGGCGAGGCCCGACACCGAGGTGATCGTGATGACGGCCTACGCCACGGTCGAGGATGCCGTGGGCGCGATGCGCCAGGGCGCGGACGACTACATCCAGAAGCCGTTCCTGAACGAGACGGTGCTGGAGCGGCTCGGCCGGCTGGCGAAGTATCGCGCGCTGCTGGACGAGAACCGCAAGCTCAAGGAGGCGCTGCAGGGCGACGCCGGACTGCCCGGGGTCGTGGCGCAGAGCCGGGCGATGCAGGACGTCGTGCGCGTGGTGCGCACCGTCGCCCCGACCGAGGCCTCGGTGCTCATCCAGGGGGAGAGCGGTACCGGCAAGGAGTGCGTGGCGCGTGCCATCCACCTCCTCTCGCGGCGCAGGGAGGGTCCGTTCGTGGCGATCTCCTGCGGCGCGCTGCCCGAGACGCTGCTCGAGTCGGAGCTCTTCGGCCACGAGCGCGGGGCGTTCACCGACGCCCAGCGCCTGCGCAAGGGGCGCTTCGAGCTGGCCCACGGCGGCACGCTCTTCTTCGACGACATCGACGACATGCCGCTCTCCGTGCAGGTGAAGCTGCTGCGCGTCCTGCAGGAGCGGCAGTTCGAGCGCGTCGGCGGCGAGCAGACCCTGCAGGTCGACTTCCGCGTCGTCTCCGCCACGAAGGTGCCCCTCCTGCAACTGGTGAAGCAGGGCAAGTTCCGGGAAGACCTCTTCTACCGGCTGAACGTCGTGCCCGTGAACCTGCCGCCGCTCCGCCAGCGCGATGGCGACATCCCGATCCTGGTGCAGCACTTCGTCGAACGCGTGGGGGCCGGCCGCCAGTACACGGTCAAGACCGACGTGATGGAGGCCATGTGCCAGTACCCATGGCCGGGCAACGTGCGCGAACTCGAGAACCACGTGGCGCAGGCGATCGCCATGGCCGGCCCGGCGCGCGTCCTGCGCAAGGAGCACCTCCTGCCGGTCGACAAGAGCCGCCGTGCCGCCCTGGAACCGGCGATGGACCTGATCTCGCTGCGCGAGGTCCTGGTCGATGCCGAGCGGGAACACATCAAGAAGGTGCTCGCCGCGGTGGGCGGACACCGCACCAAGGCGGCGTCGGTCCTGGGCATCAGCCGCAAGGTGCTCTGGGAGAAGCTGCGCGACTACGGAATCGAGTGAGGGCGGGCCGTGCTCACGTTCGCGTGCTGTGCGGTGCTGTCGCTCGCGCTCCCGCAGGAATCCGCGCCGGCCGCGGGCAGCGCGTTCCAGCGGCTGCTCTGGCGCCACGACGACGCGCCGCCGCCCGAACGGCTGGTGCCGCTGCTGCGGACGCTCGGGCTGACCGGCGTGAGCGTCGCGCGGGGCGAAGACCCGCGCCCGTGGGTCGAGGCCGGAGCGTCCTTCTACCTCGACCAGGCGTGCGGGAAGGGCGTGCTCGAGCTGCGCGACGCCGAGTTCGAGGCCGTGCGCGCCCGCTACCTCGCAGTGCGCGACCCGAAGACCCTGGTCCGGCCCGCCGTGCTCAGCGATCCCGCGGTGCGCGGCGTCGCGCGCGAGCAGCTCGAGCGATCCATCGCCGCGCTGCGGGGCGCGCGGCCCTGGGCCGTGGCCCTCGCCGATGAGGCGAGCACGACCCGGCACCGCAACCCGCTGGACCTCTGCCATGCACCGGCGTCGCTGGCCGCGTTCCACACGTTCCTGCGGGCCAGGCACGGGGACCTCGGCCGCCTCAACCTGGCGTGGGACACGCGCTACCTGCGCTGGGACGAGGTGCAGCCGTTCACGTTCGACACCCTGCTGGACGAGCGGACCGGCGGCGCGAACCTGCCGCAGAACCTCCGGCCCTGGAGCGAGCACCGCGAGTTCATGGATCGGGAGTTCGCGGGCCTCGTGCAGGAGCTGGTGCGCGCGTGCCGGCTCCTCCTGCCGGACGTGCCGGTCGGGCTGACGGGCCTGCAGCCGCCCGCGCCGTACGGCGGCCACGATCCGGCCCTGCTCGTGCCCGGGCTCTCGTTCCTGGAGATCTACGACCTGGGCGGGGCCGCCGCGCTGGCCGGCTCCCTGCAGGCGCCGCGCGCGCGGGTGGTCGCCACGCTCTTCCCGCCTTCGCAGGGGCAGCCGGGCGGCGTCCTCCGCGCGCGCCTCGCGGAACTCGCGGCGCGGGGCGCGGACGGCGTGGTCGTGTGGAGCTCGCGCGAGGTCCTGGGCGAAGACGGCCAGGCCAGCGCGCACGGCAAGGCCCTTGCCGAGGCGTTGCGCGAACTGGACCCTGCCCTGAGCGCATGCGCGGGTGCCACCGTGCGGCACGATCCAGTGTGGATCGTCGAGTCGCATGCCAGTGTGCGGGCGCACTGGGTGTTCGACGCCGCCCCGGACGGAGCGCGGTGGGTGAACCGCAGGTCCTCGTACCAGGACGGCAACTCCACGGCGATGGCGGCCCGACTCTCGTGGCTGCGCTGCTGCGAGGACCTTGGCATCACGCCGCGCTTCGTGATCGAGGACGAGCTGGCCGGCCGCCTGGACGCGGAGCCGCCGAAGGTCCTGATCCTTCCCGCCCTCCTCGCGCTCTCCGACCGGGGTGCCCAGGCGGTCCGCCGGTTCGCGGACGGCGGCGGCCTGGTCGTGGCGGACCACGGCACCGGGATCTACGACCAGCACCTGGTGCGGCGCAGGCGCCCTGCGCTCGACGCGATGTTCGGGATCGTGGCCCGCCCCGAGGAGCGCTCTGCCTACGCGGTGCGCGAGGGTCGGGCGGCCGAGCGCGCACGCCTGCCATCGGGACTCGCCGTGGCGGAGCTGGGCCTGCGCGGACAGCTGGCCGAGCCGGTCGCCAGCGGGCACGTGCAGGTCGAGAGCCCCGTGGGTCGTGGCCGCGCCGTGTACCTGAACCTCGCCATGTGCGAGTACGCGGCGCTGCGGCTCGAGGAGCGCTCGGTCGGACCGGCCCAGGAGATGCGGCGGCGCCTGCGCCGCTGGTTGCAGGAGGCCGGAGTGGAACCCGCGGTCGACGTGCGCGGGACCGGGCTGCCGACGTGCATCGCGCGCACGCAGCTGCGCGGCCGGGACGGCTCGAGCCTGCTCTGCGTGCGTGTCAACGCGGCCGACCGGCCGGATGTCGTCGGGCGCCTCGCCGCCGAGGGTCCGCGCCAGGTGCAGGTGGCGTTCCGCACCCCGGTGCGACTGCGCGATCTGGTGCGCGGCACCGCGCATCCGGCCGCCACCGTCCACTCGCTGCCGTTCGATCCGTGGACCGGTCTCTTCCTCCGGGTGGAGGCCGGGGGTCCGTGACGCGCGTCTTGGGGACCCCGATCGAGGTCGCGCACGACGACGACCGCACGCGCACCCTCCTGGTCTCGGACCTGCATGTGCCGGAGGGCGAGAGCCAGGTGCTGCGCGACTTCGCCGAGCTGCTGGCCCAGGCGCGCCGTGACCCGCACCACACGCGCGTGCTCATCCTGGGCGACCTCCTCGAGGTGTACGTCGGTTCCCGCCAGCTCGGCCACGGTACGGTGCGCCACGTGGTGGAGCTGCTCGGCGCGGCCACCCGGGCGGGGGTGTCGATCACGGTCCTGCACGGCAATCGGGACTTCCTGCTGGACCCGCCCTTCGCGCGGGCCACGGGCTGCCGCGTCGTGCCCGGCGGACTGCACTTCTGCCTGCAGGGCCGGCGCGTCCTGGCGTTGCACGGGGACGAGCTCTGCTGGCGCGACCTGCCGTACCAGCGCAGCAAGCGCCTGCTGCGGCATCCGTTCACCCAGGCCTTGACCCGGGCCCTGCCGCTCGCGCTCTCGCTGCGGCTCGCCGGAGGCATCCGGGCCAGGAGCATGGCCTCGGTGCAGTCCGGGGATCCGGGGCGTTTCGATCCGGTCGCGCCGGCGCTCGAGGCCGCGTTCGCCAGTGGCGCCGAGGTGCTCGTGTTCGGGCACATCCACCGTCCGGCGCGCGGGGAGTTCCGACCGGGTGCCGCCTACCTGATCCTGCCTGCCTTCGATGCCGGCGGAGTCCACGCGGAGGCGGAGGGCGGCCGGCTGCGCTACCGCGACCTGGCCGGTCGGACCGTGCCGGACTTTCCGCCGCGCGCGTTCCCCCCGGCGTAGCGCCCGGGCCGGTGCCCGGATGGGCTGGCCGCACCGTGGTTGCCGCGGGGACCGGCTTCCGGCTATCGTGCCACGCTTCTCCGGGGGGCGCGTCCGCGTGACTGGGGCCCCCGGTGCCATCGCACCGGGCCGCATCCGTGTCGCCGCAGCGCCGCCTTGCCGCTCTTTGCCAATCTACGTTCGTCTCCGTCTCCAACCAGATCCCCGCCGTTTGCTCGCGGCCGGAGCATGCGATGGGTAATCGTGCCCGCTGCATGACCGACCCGGCCGGCCTCCCCGATCCTCTCGCCGAGGTCCGCGACGTGGTCGCCATCGATGGCCCGTCCGGAGCCGGCAAGAGCACCGTGGCGCGCGAACTCGCGCGCCGCCTTGGGTTCGCCTACCTGGACACCGGCGCGATGTACCGTGCCGTGACCTGGTTCCTGCTCGAACACCAGTTCGTGGATCTCGCGCACACCGAGGAACTGGCGGTCCTCCTGGAACGCCTCCATCTCGACATCGACGCGAGGGGCCACGTGCACCTCAACGGTCGCGACGTGACCTCCCACTTGCGTTCACGCGAGGTGGAGTCGCGCGTGTCCGCGGTGTCGGCCGTGCCGTTGGTGCGCGAACGCATGCGCACCCTGCAGCGTCAGGTGGCTGCGCGCGGCCCCGTGGTCGCCGATGGTCGCGACATGGCGTCGGTGGTGTTCCCCAAGGCGCGCTGGAAGTTCTTCCTCGATGCCGAACCGGACGAGCGGGCTCGCCGCCGGCTGCGCGACTTCGAGCGCGGCGGCCGCGACGTCTCGCTGCCGGAGGTGCTCGAGGAGCTTGCCGTGCGCGACCGCTTGGACAGCACCCGGCAGGATGCACCGCTCACCCGCACCCGGGACGCGGTCTACTACGACACCACCGGGCAGAGTGCCGCCGAGGTGGTCGAGGGCCTGCTGCGCCACGTGCGTGCCGCGGACGCGGATCGCGCATGAACCCGGTGGTCTACTGGCCGAGCCGCGCCCTCGCGTGGCTCTACATGAAGGTGGCCCATCGGGCGCGCTTCGAGGGCAGTGGGCACGTGCCGGCCAGCGGTCCTGCGCTGCTGGTCGCCAACCACGCGAGCTTCCTCGATCCGCCCCTCCTGGGCCTCGCCTCGCGCCGACCCTGCCAGTTCCTGGCCCGTTCCAGCCTCGGGCACCTGCGGCCTGCAAGCTGGTGGCTGGGCAACGTCGGCACGATCCTGATCGATCGCGACGCGCCCAGTCACCGCGTGTTCGAGGTGCTGATCGAGCACCTGCAGCGCGGCGAGCTGGTCACGGTGTTTCCCGAGGGCACGCGATCCCGCGACGGCCGGCTGGCGCCGTTCAAGCGCGGGCTGCAGCTCCTGGTGAAGCGCACCGGCGCCCCGGTCGTGCCGGCCGGGATCCGCGGCACGTTCGCCGCCTGGCCCCGGCACCGGCGCTTCCCCAACCCACTGCGCGCGGTCGGCGTGCGGGTCGGCGCGCCGTTCGCCGCCGAGGAGATCCTGGCCGCTGGCGGCCTGGAGCGCCTGCGCGTTCGGATCGCCGAGCTGGCCGGGATCGGTCTTCAGGATCGACCCGAGTCCGAAGGCGACGGAGACCGATAAGGAATCCCCTGTCCCCACGGACCGGATCTGGGACCGGTTTCCGGGGGACGGGATCGCGACGTCGTTGGCGGCCGGATGGTCCGGCCGCGCGATCGGCGGTCCTGCTCCGTGCTGCGCTTGCCGCGCCGCCCGGAGCCGGCCGTCCTCGAAGTCCGTAGTCCCACAACCCGTCTGTTTCCCACTACCTGAACCCGTTTGATGCACGGCAAGAAACTAGTCAAGAAGTTCGCACTCGACCCTTCCGAGCTCGAGAGGCTCACCGGCGAGGCCATGGGCGTGGCCAGCCTGGAGCAGTTGGACCAGGCCATGGTCGCGACCGTGAACGACCTCTCCCCCAACCAGATCGTGAAGGGCAAGGTCCTTCGCCTGCTGGAGGACGGGACCGTCGTGGTCGATGTCCGCTACAAGGCCGAGGGTCGCATCCCGGTCAGCGAGTTCGACGATCCCACCACGGTCGTCCCCGGACTGGAGATCGAGGCCCTGATCGAGGACCTCGACGACACCGAAGGGCACATCACGCTCAGCAAGCGCAAGGCGGACCGGATCCGCGGCTGGGAGCGCGTGATCAGCACCCACAAGGAAGGCGACGTCGTCAAGGGCACCGTCCAGCGCAAGATCAAGGGCGGCTTGCTCGTGGACATCGGCGTGCCGGTGTTCCTGCCGGCGTCCCAGGTGAACATCCGCCGCACCGGCGACATCGGCGAGTGGATCGGCAGGGAGATCGATGCGCGCATCATCAAGATCGATGAGGAGCGCATGAACATCGTGATCTCGCGCCGCAAGCTCATCGAGGAAGACCGCGAGAAGCTCAAGGCCGCGCTGCTCTCCGAGATCGAGGAGGGCCAGGTGCGCAAGGGCACCGTGAAGAACATCGCCGACTTCGGCGTGTTCGTGGACCTGGGCGGCATCGATGGACTCCTGCACATCACCGACATGTCCTGGGGCCGGATCAACCATCCCTCCGAGATGGTCAAGATCGACCAGGAGATCGAGGTGAAGGTGCTCAAGGTCGACCGCGAGCGGGAGCGCATCGCGCTGGGCATGAAGCAGAAGAGCCCATCGCCGTGGGAGAACATCGAGACCAAGTACCCGGTGGGCTCGCGCATCACCGGCACGGTCACCAACCTGATGTCGTACGGAGCGTTCGTGAAGCTCGAGGACGGCGTCGAGGGCCTGGTGCACATCTCCGAGATGTCCTGGACCAAGCGCATCAATCACCCGCAGGAGGTCGTGAACGTGAACGACCGCGTCGAGGTGGTGGTGCTGGAGGTCAACAAGGAGAAGCAGGAGATCAGCCTCGGCATGAAGCAGACCGAGGTGAACCCGTGGACCATGGTGGCGGAGCAGTACCCGCCGGGCACCGTCATCCGTGGCAAGGTGCGCAACCTGACCAACTACGGCGCGTTCATCGAACTGCAGGAGGGCATCGACGGCCTGCTGCACATCACGGACATGTCGTGGACCAAGAAGATCAGCCACCCGTCCGAGATGGTGAAGAAGGGCGACGAGCTGGAGTGCGTGGTGCTCTCCGTCGACCAGGAGAAGAAGCGCATCGCGCTGGGCCTGAAGCAGCTCTCGCAGGATCCGTGGTCGGGCGACATCCCCGCGCGCTACCACATCGGTGACAGCGTTCCGGGCACGGTCACCAAGATCACCAACTTCGGGGTCTTCGTGGAGCTCGAAGCCGGCCTCGAAGGCCTGCTGCACATCTCCGAGCTGGCCGATCACAAGATCGACAACCCGGAGGAGGTGGTGAAGGTCGGCCAGCGCGTCGAGGTCCGCATCATCAAGATCGACCCCGACGAGCGGAAGATCGGCCTCACGCTGATCCAGGCGCACTTCGACGTGGAGGAGGGCGAGGCAGCCGCCAAGCCCGCCGCCAAGCCGGTGCCGCCGCCGGCGCTCGGTTCGCTGGCCGACAAGCTCAAGGGACTCGGCCAGCGCGTCAGCGAGCGCGAGCGCAAGAAGGCCGAGGAGGCCGGAGCCGAGGGCGAGAGCGAGTCCGAGGGCGAGAAGCCCAAGGAGTGAGCCGCGCCTCGGCGCTGCCCGCGCTCGTGATGGTCCTGGCGGTCCCCGCCTGCACGCGGGAACCGCTGGATGGGCCGGCCGTGCCCATGGCGCGGCCGGTCCTGGTCCCGCTCTCCGGGGCGCTGGGCACGGGCGACGACCCGGTCGACGCCTGGTACTCGAGCGTCGTGGCGCAGATGCGCGAGGCCGTCCTGCAGCGCGATCTCGAGGGGCTGCGCGGCCTCCTCGCCGCGAGCGGCGATCGCGCCGGCGCGCCGGAGTGGGCGCGCGAGCCGCTGCGCCACTTCGCCGACCTGTGCGGCGCGCTGGCGTTCGAACTCAGCGCGCCCCAGCACGCCCGCGTCGAGCGCCAGGGGGCCGAGGTGCTGCCCTTGGGCGCGGACCTGGAGTACCACTTCGTCCTCGACGTGGCGAAGTGCGGCGACGCCTGGAGCGGGCCCGTGCGCCTGGGCGCCGTGGGTGAGGAGGCCTTCACGACGTTCCTGGCCGAGATCGAGGTGCTGGACGTGGACCCGGAGGGCGGGCGCACCGTAGGACGCAGCAGCCAGATGCTGCGACCGACCGAGGCCGTGGATGGCGCGCAGGGTGGCGTCCTGCGCCTGCCGCTGCGTCTGGAGATCGGCGCCAGCGGCGCCGCGATGCGCACCGTGCGCGTCCGCGTGGAGGCCCTGCCTGGCCGGGTCACCGTGGGGGGGCGCGTGGTCCCCAACCGGCGCTTCTTCTGTGCCAGCCATGAGGCGACGTACTACCCGCAGGGCGTCGAGTCCGTCCGGCGCGCGCCCATGGTCACCCTGCGCGAGGCGCTGCGACTGGGGCCCGAGGCCCACGCGCGCCACCTCTACCTGGCGGCCCGCTTCCTGCCCGAGGGTGCGCGCGAAGAGGCGATGTCGATGTTGATCCGCACGGTGCGCCTGGGTAACTCGGGTGAGGTCCGCCTGGCCACGGCGGCGTTGCAGGTGGTCAGCGGCGAGACGCTGCCGGTGGGGGCGCGCGACGCGTGGCTCGAATGGTGGCAGCGCCGCGTCCAGGACCGGTGAGTGGGACCCGAAGTGCCCCGTGAGCGAATAGCGATGCGTTCCCTGCTGCGAAGGCGCCAGGCCGGCTCTGAAGGAGTTCCGTGAGCATGTCGTTTCGCCCCGTGGACGAGCAGCTCCGGGTCATCCGGCGCGGTCTGGTGGATCTGGTGGACGAACGGGACCTGCGCGAGCGTCTCGCCGAGAGCGCGGCGAAGGGGCGGCCCCTGCGCGTGAAGCTCGGCATCGATCCGTCCTCGCCGGACATCCACATCGGGCACACCGTCGTGCTGCGCAAGCTGCGCGATTTCCAGGACCTGGGCCACACCGCGGTGCTCCTGTGGGGGACGGCCACGGCCATGGTGGGCGACCCCACCGGCCGCAACAAGACGCGCCCGCAGCTCACCCGCGAGATGGTCGTGGCGCACCAGGCCACCTACAAGGCGCAGGTCGGCCGGGTCCTCGACGTGAGCCGGATCGAGGAGCGCGAGAACGGCGCGTGGTTCGACCGGATGAGTTTCATGGACGCCGTGAAGCTGGCGGCGCGGTACACGGTGGCCCAGCTCCTGGAACGGGACACCTTCCAGGAGCGCTATCGCCGTCGCGAGCCGATCGCCGTGCACGAGTTCCTCTATCCGCTGATGCAGGGCTGGGACTCGGTACAGCTCGAGGCCGACGTCGAGCTCGGCGGAACCGACCAGCTCTTCAATCTCCTCGTCGGGCGTGAGCTGCAGCGCCACGAGGGGCAGCGCCCGCAGGTGTGCATCACGGTGCCGATCCTCGAGGGCCTCGACGGGGTGCAGAAGATGTCGAAGTCCCTGGGCAACCACATCGCTGTCCTGGAGCCCGCCTCGGAGATGTTCGGCAAGACCATGAGCATCCCGGATGCGGCCATGGCCAAGTGGTTCACCCTGCTCACCGACCACGGAGAAGCCGAGATCCAGGCGCTGCTCACCGGCCATCCCCGGGCGGCGAAGGTCGCCCTGGCCAAGGCGGTCGTGTCCGCCTACCACGGCGCGGCGGCTGCCGACGCGGCGGAAGCGGAGTTCCAGCGCGTGTTCCGCGGGGGGGGCCTGCCGGACACCGTTCCCGAGGTGCGCATCGGGGCGGAGCTGCTGCGGGACGGCGGCATCCTGTTGGCCAACGCGCTGGGTGCCAGCGGGATCGCCGCCAGCGCCAGCGAGGGGCGCCGCCTCATCGAGGGCGGCGGGGTGCGCGTCGACGGTGCGGCGGTGACCGACGTGAAGCACCTGCTGCGCGCGGGTTCGTGGCTGGTGCAGGCGGGCAAGCGCAAGGTGGCTCGCATCGTCGTGCCGTGAGCCAGGGACCGGCCGTGGCCCGGCCTCCGGCCACCGCGGAAGGGACCCTGGGCACGGCCACGGAGCACCGCACGAGGCCTCGCGCCCGGTTCCGGCGTGGGACGCGAGATCGAGCCACGCACACCGGAGCGCCCACGCGAGGGCCCGCTTCGTGGACCGGGACGCAGCCGCAAGGTCCGGGACCGGCACCCTGCACCTCCTCGCGTCCGACGCGCGTCCGACGCGCGGCCGACGCGCGGCCGGCCCCGGATGCGAGTCCGCCGGCCTCTCTCGCCCGGGCTCCGCGGCGTTCGCCGGTTGCGCGTCGCGGCTGTGTTACGCGGGCGTGACGCGACCGTCGAGATTGCTCAGAGTCACTTCGGTTCCAGCCCGTGCTCGATGCGCTGCCAGTACTGCTTGTACTCGAAGGCCGGGGTCTGCTCGCTGTTGTGGCAGTGGAGGCAGGATGCGACGTCGGCGCGGCCCATGCGGCCGTTCTCGGCCGGCTGCTTCGCCGTGCGGGCCAGGATGTGCTCGCTGCCCGGACCGTGGCAGGACTCGCAGCCGACGTGGGTGAGATGCGGCGTCTGCTTTGCAGTGACGAAGCCGCTCTTCCAGCCGTAGCCCACGGTGTGGCAGCCGACGCAATCCGGGTACCTGGTCACGGGCCAGCCGTATCGTGGCTTCCCGGCCTTGTCCTTGAGCTCGCCGCGCTCGGCGCTCTCGAGGGTGTTCCAGGCGATGCCGTGCCGCGTCTTGGTCCAGATCTGGTAGGCGGTCGTGTGGCAGCCGGCGCAGGCGGCGCTGCCGGCGTAGCTGGCGCCGGTGGCGGTCGGTCGGAGATTGGCCATCTTCTCGAGCACGCCTGACTCGGCCACCGTCTGCCGATGCGCCGCGAGGACCTCGCGAACCGCGTGGTCCTCCATCGCCCCGGGCACGGTTTGCGAGCCCTCGAGACGGAGGTCGCGGTACCTGGTGACCACGGTGCCCTCGGGACCCCGAGCCAGCCACACGTCCAGCAGGTGACGGCCCCGGGAGCCCGGGAACACGAGCGGGACACCGGACGCGCGTTCCGCCTCACGGGGTGGCTCGGGCACGGCTTCGGTGATTCCGACCAGCAGGTCCGGGCGCGGCTCCAGGCGAGCGAGCGGGCGGATCTGCTCGGGCGGCGCGTGCACGAAGAGCACCTTGAAGGTCTCCTTCGCCGCCCCAGCCATGGCCCGCTGCCAGGCGGTCTGCGGCTGGATCACGGAGACGCGCGCGGCCGCCGCCTTGTCCTGGCCTGGCCCCAGTTCGGGCAGGGCCATCGCCAGGGAGGCCACCCGCACCGTGGCGCCCTCCAGGCGGAACTCCAGGTGCGGCTTGACCGGCCACTCGCCGGGGCCCTTCAGGGAGAGGTCCGAGGCGACCGCGGGCACCCGGAACCCCGACAGGTACTGCATCAGGTCCTCGAAGGGCAGCAGCAGGTCGTTGGTGGCGAGCGCCAGACCCCGGTATTCGAGGAGGTCGAAGACCGTCAGCGCGGAGTAGGTCTTCTCCATGTCGAGCAGGCTGCCGCTGCCGGTGAGATTGCCGCCCTCCAGGAGCAGGTCGTAGTCCCGGTCCTCGCGCACCTTGAAGCCGCGCCGGGCGAGTCCGCCGAGCTGGTTGCTGGCGCAACCGCATGGTTCGAGGTTGCCGAGCATCGCCCCGGAGAGGCGCAGTCGGACGCGTGCGTCCGCCGTCCGTGGAGCGGAGTCCGCCGGCGTCGGGGCGTCGTCGCGCACGCAGGCGTGGGGCAGGGCCAGGCAGATGGCGGCGAAGAGGAGGGGCTTCATGAGCGCGCGTTGAATCCGACGTACTCCACCGTGGCCGCCGGTCCCTTCCCGTCCGGCTTGACGAGCGTGACCGTCCCGCGGAAGAAGCGGCCGGCCAGGCCGCCCAGGTAGCGAAGCACCAGGCGCGAGGCGCGTGGGTCCCCGCTGACGGCTTCGAGTCTGGCCTGGAAGTGCCGGTCCGCGGGGCGACCCTGATCGTCGAGGATGCGGTGCACCACGAAGCCCGCCTCACGCCGCAGGTCGTGGTCGATCACCGTCACGAACTGCTCGGCAGGCTGGGTGAAGTCGAAGCGCTCGAACGAGATCCGGTCCATCGGCTCGATCTGCACGTCGGACACGAACTCGCCGCTCACCGGGATGCGCAGGACGTACGGCGGCGTCAAGTCGGTCTCGATCTCCACTTCGTAGCGCGCCGCCTGGGCCGCGGCCCCGGGGGTCGGGCGGACGTGGACGTGCAGCAACGTGCATCCCTCCCCGGGTTCGAGCCGGGCCTCCACCTGCCGGTCGTTGGCGCGCACCGCGCCGAACCTCGGCGATCCCGCCGGCTCGGCACCGCGCAGTTCCAGGGACATCTTGAACTCCCGGGAACGAGGCAGACGGCCGAAGTTCACGTGGGCCACCGGGAGCACCGCGACCCTCGCGCGGATCTCGTAGGTGAACGTCACCGGCAGGAGGTGGCGCAGCGGCGGCCGCACCGGATCGCGGTTGGCGTCCGGTTCCTCGCGTTCCCCGCAGATGATCATCCCCTGGCTGGTGGTCTTCTGCAGGTTGGCCGCCTCGCGCATCCCCGTGTCGAGGGTGAGCAAGAGGAGCAGCGTCTCGCCATCCTGCACCACCGAGGCAGGATCGCCGGGCATTCCCACGCTGCGCGTCGCCCCCGTCCGATCCCGGATCCGGAACTCGTGGACCGTGCACGTGCAGTCGCCGCGGAATCCCAGAGGGAGGATCCCCTTGCGGCCGGGCGGCAGCTGCACCTCGAAGGTGTGGGTGCGCGTCTCCCCGTGGGGGATAGACCCGTAGTCGTGGCGCAGGGTCGGGGCTTGCCAGGGCGACGAGGGCGCTTCCGCGCGCCGGCCGCAGCCGGCCGCCATCAGCACGGCGAGCATGGCGAGCCTGCGCGGGGTCCAGGGCCGGGACATGGGCCGAGATAGTAGCCGCGCCCTCCCAGGCAACGGGCTCTGGACACCTCCGCCGGAAAACGCGACGGGCCGCGCTCCGAGCGCGGCCCGTCCTGCTGTCCAGGAAGCCTGGGGAAGAGGTCCCCTGGAGCGTTGGAGCAAGCCGCTTGCCAACCGCGGCGCAGGAACTCTGCCCCCTTGCCAAGGGGGATGTCCCGAGTCGGGATCGCAGCGGGGTCCGCTGGCGCATGGCGCCGGCGCCAGCACCATGGCAGCCGTGCCATGGTGGTCGGTCGGATGCTGGCCACCAAGATTGTGCAGGACACCCGATCTGGTGGCGCTCATGCCCTCGCGCCTCCCATCCGTGGTGGGCCACGAATCTCGGTGGCCAGGATCGGCCTCAGGCTGCTGGCCACCAAGATTGTGGAGGACACTCGATCTGGTGGCGCTCGTGCCCTCGCGCCTCCCATCCGTGGTGGGCCACAAATCTCGGTGGCCAGGATCGGACTCAGAGTCCGTGGCGCTTCAGCTTCCGATGCAGCGTGGTGTAGTCGATCTGCAGCGCCCGAGCCGCCGCGGCCTTGTTGCCTCCGCACCGCTCCAGCGTGTCCCGCAGGATCTCCGCCTCGAGCCGATCGCTCCGCCGGCGCACCCGCTCGGCAAGGCTCCCGGACTCTCCATGGACCGGCTGGCTGCCTTGGGTCGGGCTGGACTCCTCGCCCGCAGGCGCGAACTCGCCGGTCTCGAGCGTCGCGCCAGGGCAGATGAGCACCGCGCGCCGGATCGCGTTGCGCAACTCGCGCAGGTTGCCGTGCCAGGGGGAAGCCTGCAGCCTGCCCAACGCCTCGGGCGAGAGCTCACGGACCTCGCGGCCCATCTCCTCGTTGGCCTCGCGCAGGAAGCGCAGCGCGAACGCCCGGATGTCCTCTGGACGCTCGCGCAGGGGCGGGATGCGCAGCACGAACTCGGCCACCCGGTGGTAGAGATCCATCCGGAATTGGCCTGCCTCGACGTCGCGCTGCAGGTCCTGGTTCGTGGCGCAGAGCAGCCGGGTACGGAACGGGATCGGCTCTCCGCCGCCCACGGGCGTCACCGCCCGTTCCTGCAGGGTGCGTAGCAGCTTCGCCTGCAGCGCCAGTGGCAGGTTGCCCAGTTCGTCGAGAAAGAGCGTCCCGCCCTCGGCCATCCGGAAGAGGCCGGGGCGATCCTGGTCGGCGCCGGTGAACGCCCCGCGGCGATGGCCGAAGAGCTGGCTCTCCATGAGCGGCTCGGGCAGCGCGCCGCAGTCGACCGCCACGAAGGGTCCTGCGGCCTGCGGCGAACGCCGATGGATCTCGCGCGCCACCACCTCCTTGCCGGTGCCCGACTCGCCCAGGACCAGGACCGCAAGCGACGTCCGCGCGGCCACCAGCTCGACCACCCGCTCCAGCTCGCGCGCCGCCGCGGATTCGCCGAAGTAGGCGCGGGGTCCGCCGCGTTCGGCGCGCAGCCGATCCACCTCGCGCCGCAACCCGCGCTGTTCCGCGGCGCGCTGCACGGTCAGGACGAGACGTTGCGGGTCGAAGGGCTTCGCCAGGTAGTCGTAGGCGCCCTTCTTCATCGCCTGCACCGCGGTGTCGATCTCCTCGAGCGCGGAGAAGAGGATCACCGGGAGGTCACCGTCGAGGCGTCGGAGCTCCTCCAGGAGTTCCACGCCGCTGCGTCCTGGCATCCGCACGTCGCTCAGCACCACGTCGGGCGAGTGGTCGCGTGCGAGCGCGAGCGCGCCGTCGGCATCTCCGGCCTCCAACACCTCGAGGCCGGCATCGCGCAGGAGGTTGCGCACCACCCAGCGCAGGTCCGCCTCGTCGTCGACCACCAGCACCGTGCCGTGGCTCATGAAGCACTCCCGGCGAGCTGCGGCAGGTTCGTGGCGCCTGGCCTGCCGGGGACCGCTGCCCCCGGCAACAGCACGAGGGCACGGGCCCCTCCGCGGTGGCGCGGGTAGAGCCCGAGACGCCCGCCCAGCATCTCGACCAGGCGGCGGCTCGCCAGCAGACCCAACCCCATGCCGTCCTTCTTGGTGGTGAAGAAGGGCGTGAAGAGGAGCGTGCGCTCGTCGGGTGCGATGCCGCGACCGCGGTCGTCGATGCCGATCGCCACCGAATTCCGGTCCTGCAGCCGCTGCGGGCGGGCACGCAGCACGAGTTCCGTGCCCGGGGTGGAGGCCTGCAGGGCATTCATGACCAGGTTGAGCAGCACCTGACCGAGACGGCTGGCCTCGGCATGGACGGCGAGCCCGCCCGCGGGCCGCGCCGTGCACGACACTCCTCTCCGCCTGGCTTCCACGGCGACCAGCGCGAGCACTTCGCGGAACACGCCATCGACGCTCACTGGTCCCAGCGGGACATGGGCGGGTCGTGCCAGATCGAGGAGGGCCGCGATCGTTCGCTCGGCGCGCTGGGCATTGCGTGCGATCACTTCGGCGTGCTCCTGCACTTCGTGCCGAGGTCGCTCGCGCTGGGCCAAGGCGTCCGCAGCGCCCTTCACGATGGCCAGCGGATTGCGAAGGTCGTGGGCGATTCCGGCCGCCAGCTCGCCCAACAGGTGCAGGCGGTCGGCGTCGACCATGCGCTGCTCCATGCGACGGAGCGTCCGCTCCGAGGTGCGCAGTTCGCCCCGGGTGCGGTGGTAGCTTCGGCGCATCAGCCGGCCGCTCTCCACGAGCGCAGGGATCCAGAGGACGATGCCGAACGAGATCAGCAGGAAGCCCAGCAGGAACACGCCGCCACGTTCGAGCGCCGTGAGGATCGCGGCGAGCACGGGACTCTGCTCCAGGCCGTGGATGCGGATCAGTGCGGCCGCGGCATGTCCCAGGGTCAGGACGAAGAAGCCGATCTGGATCCAACGCAAGGCCGGAACGCGCAGGCTCGGGTGGCGTGCGCCGATCTGGAGGAAGAAGCCGGCGAAGAGCGCGAAGTAGAGCGTGCGCAGCACCGGGTCGACGTGGGCGTGGTGTGCACCCGCCGCGAGGACCACGGACATGCCGGTCAGGAGTGCGAGCGGAGGCAGAGCCCAGCGGGGCACGCGCCGGCGTAGTGCTGCCAGCGGCCGGGAGACCATCCTGCCGAATCTGCCCCTCTGCATGCCCCTCCTATCGGAAGATCCTGGCCACCAAGATTGTGTGTTGTGTCCACAGTGGAGTCTGGACAGGGGGAGTGTGCACCCTCCCTCGTGCAGCAGGATCCTGAACCCACCCGTCACCATCGCTGCATCCTGGGCACTGGGTCCATGGGGCGAACTCCAGGTTCACCCCATGAACCCATGCTCAAC
>JADLFX010000035.1 GCA_020849665.1 Planctomycetota bacterium
GCGAAGTACACCATCCGACGCCGCTGCGGCGGGGCCCCGGTTTCTCCCCGCCGCGACGCGGCGGCGGCGACGACGCGAAGTACACCATCCGACGCCGCTGCGGCGGGGCCCCGGTTTCTCCCCGCCGTCACGCGGCGGGGGCGACCAGGCTGAAGACACCACCGACGCCGCTGGCGCGAGCTGGAGGACGGATCGGCGCAGCGCGACACGACTCCACCGCTCCGCGCTACCATGGCCTTGGAGGTTCCCATGGGCCCAAACATCCGCGGGCTGCTGGTCCTGGCGGCCCTGTTCGGATCCGCACTCCCGGCGCAGTCCTGGGCCGTGGAGTTCCAGAACTACTCCGCCGGCCATGCAGTGGAGCTGCCCCACCATCCGGCGATGCTCACCCAGAAGGAGGTCACGATCGAGGCCTGGGTGAAGTCCGGGGCGCCGTGCGAGTTCCATGTGTTCCAGCGCTATGCGGCCTCGGCCGAGCACAAGGCGCTCTTCGTGCTGCGCGACGGCAGCATCTCGCTGCGCTACGCGGGCTCGCCATGGTTGTCCACCGGCCCGGTCACCGACCCGAACCGGTTCCCCTTCGACGGTCAGTGGCACCATCTCGCCTTCGTGCGCCACGCCGACGACCGGTACGCGGTGTTCGTGGATGGGACGCCCGTGCTGATGGGGGGGCCGGGTCCCTGCTGGCAGACCTGCGCGATCGTGGGCACCACGACGCCCACGCTCTTCGCCTACACCAGCGGCAGCTTCGCGATGGCGAAGCTGCGCGTGTCGTCGGCGGCGCGCTACACGCAGGCGTTCGCACCGGCGACGCGCTGGGAGAGCGACGCGCAGACGGTCCTCCTGCTGCTCTTCGACGAAGGCCAGGGCAACCAGCTGCACGACAGCAGCCCGTCCGGGCAGGTCGGCGTGATCCGCTCCGCGGCGTACCTGTACCGATGGATCGAGGGGCCCACGCATCCGGCGACGTCCGTCCCGTTCGGCCCCTCCTGCCGGGGCAGCACCGGCGCGCCGGACCTGCAGGCGTGGTCGGGCCTGCGCCCGCGGCTCGGGCAGCTCTGGACCGTGACCGCCGCGCCCCTGACGCCGGGCCGGGCGGTCTTCGTGGCCCTGGGACTCTCCGATTCCCAGGCCGGTGCCGTCCGGCTTCCCTACGACCTCAGCCACCTGGGCATGACCGGCTGCCAGCTGCTGCAGAGCGGTGAGCTGGCCTTCCAAGCCGCCAATCCCATCGGCGTCATCCACTGGAGCATGGCCATCCCGAACGGCCCCTGGCTCGCGGGCGGCCGGTTCTTCGTGCAGGTCTACGCCCTGGATCCGGCGGCGAACCCGGCCGGGCTCGTGACGAGCAACGGCCTCGCGGCGACGGTCGGATACTGAATCCGGCGGGGCCGCGGGCGGCGCCAGGGTGGTCCGGTCCGCCACCCGGGGGAACGCACGAGTCCCATGCTGGGCCGCGTTCGGGGGCTGCCTCAAGTCCAGATCGGGGGCCGTCGAAACACCCGCAAGCCTGGACCAACGTGTCCCGGACGCACGGACCCTGACGCATGGAATCGATCGTCGACATCCGACACGCCCTGGAAGCGCGCAGCGTCACGACCTCGCTCGACTCGCTGAAGAACAAGGGCCGTGATCGGGTCCGGGTCATCCGGGCCGAACAGATCGCCGAGATGATCGCCGAGGCGGTGCAGCGCGCCGTGGCGGGCTCGGGACTGATGACGCAGGAGGAAGTGGATCGCCTGATCCACGAGAGCCGGCGCGAGTTCCAGACGGTGCTGGCACAGCGCCAGAAGGAGTCTGCCGAGGCGCGCGCGGCGCTCGAGGAGATCGATGGCGTGCGCGCGGAGCTGGAGGCGGCGCAGGCGCGCGTGCGCGAGCTCGAGGCCGAACTGGCCCAGGGCGGCTCCGGGGCGGCCAACGATCCCGCGCAGGGCCGGCTCATCCAGACCCTCATGGCCGAGGTGGCGCAGCTCAAGGCGTCGATGTCGCAGCCGCAGGTGGTGGTGGCGACGCAGCCGGTCCAGGCCCAAGCCCAGGACGGCAACCTCGCCGCGGCGATCGCGAAGCTCGCCGGCACGCTCGAGGAGCGCATCGACAAGATCGGTCGCAAGGTGGGCGTGAGCAGCGCAGTCGAGGCCGACGCCGTCGACTACTCGCGGATCTTCGCCAAGGGCGACGACAAGAAGATGGAGTCGAACCTCGACACCATGCAGGTGCAGCAGAAGAGCGCCGGCGGGATCGCCGGCAACCTGGCCAAGCTGAAGAAACTCAAGGGCGGAAGCTGATCCACGCGGAGAGCGGTCCGTCCCGCACGGGGAAGAGAGAGCACGAACGAGCACACGAACATGCACGACACCAACGAGAACCTGGAGGCCCGGCGGTCCGCTCCCACAGGCGCGCAGGCCACGTCCAACAAGAACCAGACCGACGTCGCGCTCGGCAAGGGGTTGGACGTCGGTACGGCCAACCTGGCCGCGGCCGTGACCAACGAGGATGGCAGCGTCACCGTCAATGTCGAGCGCAACGCGTTCCTCGACATCAACAGCGACGTCTATTCCAAGAACATGCTCACCAAGCTGAAGGTGCCCTACGTGGTGCACAACAACAAGCTGGTGGTGATCGGCGAGGCCGCGTTCGAGCTCGCCAACGTGTTCGGGAAGGAAGTGCGCCGTCCGATGGCCGACGGGCTGATCAGCCCGAACGAGACCGACGCGCTGCCCATGATGCGGCTGATCATCAGCAAGATCCTGGGTGAGCCGCGCCAGCAGGGCGAGAGCTGCTACTTCTGCGTGCCGGCCCCGTCGATCGACGTCGACAACAACGTCGTCTACCACGAGGGCCTCTTCCAGAGCCTGATCGCCAAGATGGGCTACAACGCGCGCTCGATCAACGAGGCGCACGCGGTGATCTTCTCCGAGCTGGCGGAGCAGGACTTCACGGGCATCGGCCTCTCGTTCGGCGGCGGCATGGTGAATGCCTGCGTCGCCTACAAGTCGATCCCCTGCCTGTCGTTCTCGGTGGCGCGCGGCGGCGACTGGATCGACAAGAACGTCGCCCACGTGCTCGGCACCAAGAAGAGCAAGGCGACCTTCCTCAAGGAGCGGGGCGTGGACATCCGCGACCCCAAGAACCGCGAGGAGGAGGCGATCGCGATCTACTACCGCAACCTGATCAGCTACGTGCTGCAGAACATCAAGGCGCGGTTCGAGGGCGGGCAGAACATGCCGAGCTTCCAGGACCCGGTGGACATCGCCTGCGCGGGTGGCACCTCGCTGGTGGGCGGATTCATCGAGGTGTTCCGCGACGAGTTCAGCAAGATCGACTTCCCGATCCCGGTGGGTCGCATCTTCCGCGCCGAGGACGCGCTGATCTCGGTGGCCAAGGGCTGCCTGGTCGCCGCGGCGATCGGCGAGTGAGGCCGCGGGCCGCCGGTCACGTGCCGGCGGCCGCAGGGACACGGCCCGCGAGGGCCGCACGGAACAACGCGCGCCGGCGGGAGCCGACCTTGTCCCAGGTGTACTCCTGGGCACGCAGGGCCGCGGCCCGCCCCAGACGCGCACGCAGGTCCGCATCGTTGGCCACGCGGCGGATCGCCTCGACCCAGCCGTCCTGGTCGTAGGGATCCACGACCAGGGCTTCGATGCCGTCGCGCGCCACGTCGCCCGCACCCATCGGGCTCAGGATCGGCGCCAGCCCGAACGCCAGGGCCTCGTAGCTGACCAGCGGGCTGCCCTCCTCCAGCGACGAGAACACGAAGACGTCGGCGGCGCGGTACAGGCTGGGCAGGTCGTCGCTGTAGCCGACGAAGCGCACGTCGCTGCGCCCCCGATGCGGTGCCAGCAGCGCCTCCACCTCGGGTTTCACGTCCCCGCACACCACCAGGGTGCCGCGCACCTGCGCGCGCGCCCAGGCCGCGAGGAGCAGGTGGATGCCCTTGCGCAGGTTCAGGGTGCCGACGAAGAGGAACACCGGATCACGGTCGACCGGGGTCCGGGGCGGGGGAGCGAGCTT
Source organism: Planctomycetota bacterium (assembly GCA_020849665.1). Lineage (GTDB taxonomy): Bacteria > Planctomycetota > UBA1135 > UBA1135 > UBA2386 > JADLFX01. The sequence goes on from JADLFX010000035.1 coordinate 4,012, forward strand.
GCGCGGCGACCAGCCGTAGCTGGTGCGCAGGATCTTGGCGGGCGCGACCCCGGCGTCGAGCAGGGAGCGTGCCACCGCCGGGCTGGGCGCGAACACGAAGTCGGCAAGATCGATCTTGCGCTGCTCCTCGTGCGTGTCCGCCTCGCTGATCTGGCTCGGGCCCACGAGGCCCGCGCGCCGGCGCGCCTCGTCGAGGATGCGACGCGAGGTGGCGCGGTGGCAGTTGATGCGCTCCAGGACGATCGGCTTGCCCAGCGCCCGCATCTCGGTGAAGAGGGGCACCGGCACACCGGTCCACGGCCAGGCGGCGTCGGCGTCGCGCAGCAGGCGCCGGAACCGCTGTGCCGCGCGCCGCTGCAGGAAGGGCCGCATCCGGTCCACGCGGAACGCCAGGCGATTCAGCCACCACGGCACGACGCTGTGGACGAAGGGGCGCACAGCCCGGCGCTCCGCCGAAGGCACCACCAGGTCCACCTCGAGGCCATCGCCCGTCACGTGTTCGGCGAGCGCGAGACAGGCGTGGCTCACCCACACGTCGGTGCAGTGGATCGTGAAGAAGGAGGTGACGCGCATCCGAGGCGCAGTGTGGAGCGCGTGGCGGGCGGAGTCGAACGCCCGTTGGGATTCCCCAGCCGGGGCCCGCGCGCCGCGCGGCGCAGGTTCAGCGCGGCGTGACGCGTGCCCAGGGCAGGAGCACGCCCTCCACGGGCGGGCTGGCCGACGCGATCGTGAAGCCCGAGAAATGGAACGGCACACCCCGCAGGAGCGGCAGCGCGGGGGCGAAGAAGCCGGCGCTGGCGCGCCCCTGGCCGTCCAGGGCACCCTGGAAGCCGAGGAACACGCCGTTGCCCGGCAGCAGGCTGAACGAGAACAGGCCGTCGGGCTGCAGCGGCAGGACGCCACCGCCCGGGAGTCCGATGCCCGGACCGAGTCCGAACGAGGCGAGGAGCACATACGGCCTGCCGGCCTCGCCCGGCACGTGGAGGACGAGCGGCGCGGTGCTGCCGAGGGCGACCTCGGCCGGGGCCTCCAGCGCCCGCGGCGCCAGCAGGAAGCGCAGCGCGCGGGCCATCAAGCGGGCGCGCAGGTCGTGGTTCACCACGGTCTCCAGCGGGAAGCCGAGCGTCACGACGCGGGCGTTGCCCGCCGCGCGCTCGATGCCCGCGCCGGTGCCGGCCGGCGTGTAGACGAGGCACACACGGCCGCTGGCATCGGCGGGGGCCAGGACGTCGGGGTAGTCGACGTCGTAGGTGCCCTGCGTGCCGTCGTCGAACGCGCCGGGGCCGAGACCCTGGAAGATCCCGCCCGTCGCGTCCGCGAAGGTCCGCGTGCCGGCATCGTCCGCGACGTAGCGCACGCCGAGGACGCCGTGGAGGAATGCGCGATCCTGCGCCGAGCCGTTCGCGTCCAGGTCCCAGGCCAGCTCCGCGCCGCTGACCAGCAGCCGGCCGCCCCGGTCGAGGTACGCGGCGACCAGGGTCTGTTCCGCGGCGGAGAAGGTCTCGTCGCGGGTGCTCTCCTCGCCCAGCGCCCAGTCGACGGCGCGGTAGCCACCCAGCGCCACGCGCCCGAGGAGCAGCGCCTCGTTGCTCGCCGCGTCGAAGGCCAACGAGAACTCCCCCGCCCTGCGGATCGCCTCGCCGTGCCGGCTCAGGTAGTCGCGCGTGTTGGCGGCGGGCTTCACGTAGCGATCGAGGCGGTCGAACCCGTTCACCAGCAGCAGGTCGGCGGCGCCGGTGTGCGCGGTGCCCGCGCAGAGCACCTCGCTGGGGAACGATCGTCCGCTGGCATTCAGGGCGCGGACCCGGAACGAGAGCAGCGTGCCCGGGGGCAGCGGACCCGTCGACCAGCTGGTCGACGCGACCTGCGCGGCCTCGAGGAAGCCCTTGCCGTCCGGCGCCGTCTCGATGGCGTAGAGGGTGGCTCCGGCCACGGGCTCCCAGGCCACGCGCAGTCCGCGCTGGCCGTCCTGCTGCACGCGCAGGCCCACGGGCGCCTCGGGTGCGAACGGCGCGGCCGGCGCGAAGTAGCGCATCACGGCGCGCGCCAGGGCCCGGCCGGCGACGTAGCGGAAGCGCGGATCGTGCAGCGCGTTCAGGTCGCGGGAGCCGGGCGTGTCGTGGAAGGCGAGCTCCACCAGCACTCCAGGCATGCTGCTCAGGACGCGCACCTCGCCGAAGTTGGCGCTCTTGAGGCCGCGGTCCACCCAGGCGGGGTCGTATTCGGCGCGGATGTCCTGGATCAGCCTGCCCTGCACCAGGCCCTGCAGCGTGGTGGAACCGGCGGTCGCGCCGCCGCTGTACACGAAGGTCTCGGTGCCCGCACCGCCGCCGGCGTTGGTGTGCAGGGAGAGGTAGGCGTCGGCTCCCTGCCACTCGGCGTAGGCGGGCCGGCAGGTCACGTCGTCCCCGTCGTCGGAGCCGGTGCCGCGCACGTAGACCGAGCTCGGCGCGCCCACGTACTGGGTCCAGTAGCGCGCGGCCTCCTGCCAGCGCGGCCGGCCGCTGGTGCCCGTGCCGCGCGGGATGCTGCCGGCTCCGGCGCCCAACCGCACGGCATCGGCGACCACGACCCGCCCGGAGACCGCGCCCTGGTTGTCGAGGCTCACGCGTGCGCCCTGCGCCTGCGTGAACCAGTACTCCCCCAGCCAGACCCAGCGCCGGTCGTCGCGGGTCTGGTCGACGCGGACCTCGGTGCTGCCGCCGCTGTGGTGGATCGTGAAGCGGGCGTCGGCGGCGCGGTTCGTTCCCGCGCTCCAGAAGGCCTGCACGCCGTAGTGGCCGTCACGCGGCACCGCGACCTGGAAGGTGGCCACCGCGTCGCGCAGCGGGCTCGTGAACGCGTAGCGATAGCCGCTCCCCGACCAGCCGCTGCCCGCCCCCTGGGCCCAGGTGCCCGTCTCCGTGTAGCCGGGGGCGCCCTGGTCGTCGTTGACGATGCGCTCGTCGGGGGCGCGGCCGCGCTCGCGCGCCACGACCACCCTGGCGCCCAGGTTCTCGAGCGCGGGGAGCACGAAGTCCATGCAGATCTCGTGGGTGTGCAGGTCTTCGATCGTCCCGTCGATGGTGCCGCGCTGCGTGGTCCATCGATTCAGCGTGGCGCTCCAGTAGTAGCCATGCCCGGGCGAGACGAAGATGGTCCTGCCGCTCAGCGCCCCGGCCGATGCGCTGGGCGCGAGGGGTGGAGTGGGGGGCGGCTGCGCGCCGGCACGGCGCGCCAGGACCCGCTCGAGCGCCGCCTGGAACTCGTCGATCGGCCGCACCCGGCCGAGGGTGTCGCGGACCAGGATCTCCACCGCGCGCGCGCCGGTGGCGTCGAGGGCAGTCTTCGCGATCTGCTCGAGCGCGTGCTCGAGTGCGTCCGTGCCGAGGAGGCGCAGCAGGGAGTGGTCGAGGGTGAGGCGGACCCGTGCGCCGTCCTGGACCAGGGCCAGGAGCCGCGTGCCCGGGGGGATCGCGGTGCCGAGTCCCGCCTCCGGCGGCCCGGCGAGGAGCACCTCGAGCACCTGCCGTGGCTGCGCGCCGGGCAGGGGCCAGGCCACGAGGTTGCCATCGCGCAGGAAGAGAGCCGCCTGGGCCGGCAGGGTCGAGGCCAGGAGGAGGGCGCCGAGGCTTCGGTACCAGGCCGTTCGCATGCGCGAGAAGGATAGCGCCGTGCGCCGGCGTCCCCGCCGCACGGCTCACGCAGGGTAGAGCAGGTCCTCGGCCACGGCGCTCCACCACGCCTTGGCATCGGCCGCGCCGAGGCGGGCCACCTCGGCCGGTGCGGCGCCGGCGTCCACGGCGCTGCGCACCCCGGGGTCGCCGGTCAGGATGTCGATCGGCGCGTGCACCGCCTCGTATTCGTACGGCGGCGGACGCCACGCGAAGTGCTCGGGCCAGAGACGGCGCAGGGCCGCGAGCAACCCAAGCGAGAACCGGTAGCTGCGCACGGCGTGGGGTTCGCGCGGGTGCAGGTAGAGCCCCCCGCAGGACTCCCCATGGAACTTGTGGAAGGTGGGACGGAAGCGGTAGGGCCGCACCACGAGCGCGTCGTCCAGGACCGGCTCCAGTTCCCGCAGCAGCCGATGCGGATCGACCCACGGCGCGCCGCAGACCTCGAAGGGCGTCGTCGTGCCGCGCCCTTCGGACACGTTGGTGCCCTCGAGCAGCACCTGCCCGGGGTAGACCAGGGCGCCCTCGTGCCGGGGCAGGTTGGGGGAGGTGGGCACCCAGGTCCGGCCCAGGTCGCCCCACAGGAGGTCCCGCCGCCAACCCTGCATCGGCACGACGTGCAGGCGTGCGCCGAGGCCGGCGCTGCGGTTGATGTGGCGGGCGGCCTCGCCCAGGGTGAGGCCGTGGCGCATCGGCACCGGGTGCAGACCGACGAAGCTGCGCAGCGCGGGCGAGAGCGGCGGTCCCTCGACCAGTCGGCCGCCGATGGGGTTCGGGCGGTCGAGGACCAGCACCTCGACGCCTGCAGCGGCGCAGGCCTCCAGGCAGAGCATGAGGGTCCAGACGTAGGTGTAGACGCGCGTGCCCACGTCCTGCAGGTCCACGACCAGGAGGTCCAGTCCCTTGAGCTGCTCGGCGCTCGGCTTGCGGGTTGCCGCGTAGAGGCTGTGCACGGGGATCCCGGTCTCCGGATCGCGACCGTGCGGGCTCTCGATCATGTTGTCCTGCTCCTCGCCGAACAGGCCGTGCTGCGGCGTGAAGAGGGCGCGCAGGTGTCCGGGGAAGCGCGCGCCCAGGAGTGCATGCGCGCAGCGGAAGCCCGCGTCGAGTGAGGCCTGGTTGCAGAGCAGGCCGAAGCGCGCGTGGCGCAGCGCCTCGGGCGGGTCCTCGAGCGCGACCTCGAGTCCCAGGCGGAACGCGGGACGGGACGGGGGCATGCGGCGGGTGGCGAGGCACGCTCCGGCACGCGGAGCAGCCGTGCACATGCTACCGCCGCGGCGCGTGCGACGGTTCGGGGCGGGAATGTGGCGCTCTTGGGCCGCGGCAGGAGACTCGGCCGAGGCTGGACTCCTGCCGCGGCGGCGCGGTGGAAGGGAGCGTCATCGGTGGCTGGTTGCCGCGTTGCGGCGGAGGGAGGCTCAGTGTGGCTGCCCTCGCTCGCGCGCGGCCGCGGCACGCAGCAGCCTGCCGTCGGCCGACCAGCGGCCGCCGCCGGAGACCACCAGCGCCAGGGCGATGCCGATCGCCAGGAGGTGGAACTCGTAGCCTTCCCCCTGCTGGGCGCCGGACCAGTTCATGAAGAAGCCGAAGGGCGCGTGCACCGTGGCGATCGCGCCGGCCATGATTGCGGCGAACCCCAGGGCCACCGGACGCGTGCCCAGACCCGCGAGGAGGAGCACCGGCCCGATGAGTTCGAGCAGGATCACTCCGGCGGCGGCGAAGCCGGGCAGGCCGATGGTTCCGGTCAGGAACCCCATGCTGCCGGACCAGCCGTAGCCGCCGAACCAGCCGAGGGCCTTCTGCGCGCCATGCGCGAACATCACCGGAGCCAGCGCCGCGCGCAGGAACACCGGAGCGAGGTCCTGGCTGGTCGCCAGGAGGCGGGGCAGGAGGCGGGACGAGGCAGACGATTGAGTTGTCAATACGTGATCAGTCATGTGTATCACCATGCAACGGGTTGGTCGGTGGAGTGAGGGTAGAAGAAACGTCGCCGGCCGGACCTAGCGGCCGGCCGGCAGGTGCTGGCGCACCTTGTCGAGCAGCCGGACCAGCGTCCGCTGCTCCGCGGGATCGAGGCCGGCCATCACACCGTCGTCGAGTGCGTCGACCGGCTGGTCCAGGACCTTCAGGGCGTGCGCGCCGGCCACGGTGATCCGGCAGAACACCTGCCGGCGGTCGCTGGCCGAGCGTTCGCGCGTCACCAGCCCCTTGGCCTCGAGACGGTCGAGGAGGCGCGTGACCCCCGGGGTGCGTTCGATCATCCGCGCGGCGATCTCGAGGGTGGGCAGGCCGCCGGGCTCAGCACCGCGCAGGATGCGCAGGACGTTGTACTGCTGCAGGGTGAGGTCGTGCTCGCGGCCGAGCAGGTCCTGGAGCGGCCAGCGCACGGCCTCCGCGGTGAGCAGGAGCGCCACTACGGCTTCCTGGGCGGCCGAGCGGAAGGGCCTGGTCTGGCGGATCGCCGCCGCCACGCTGCCGGAGGCAGGCTCGGCGCGGCGCCCGGGGGGCTGGGGGGTCTTGGGCACGGGGACAGTGTGGGCCAAGACAGATGATACGTCAACGATTGACAAAGAAATATCTGTATGCGTACGCAACCGCCGGTGCGATCCCCGGTTGGCGCCCGGCCGCCGGCCCGCCGGGACCCTTGCAGGCGGCCCTCGAGGCCGTTGGGTGCGCGCCGCGGCGAGGCGCTGGCGCGCTCCTGGATCGCCCGCCGCGTGGCGGCGGTGGGCGACTCAGTACATCAGGTAGCTCGACCGGCGCCGCTGGAACTCGTCCAGCTCGCGCCGGTAGCTGGCCAGGATCGTGTCGGCGGTCCTGCCATCGGCGATGGATTCATGGACCTCCTGCGCGGCGAGGAGGGTCATCAACCGCTCCATCTTCCAGGCCTCCGGGTACAGCTTGCGCAGCGCGCAGGCGACGTGGAGCCCCAGGCGCACCGGCTCGAGCCGCTCGCGGTCGAGGATCACGAAGCGGACCCCCTGGCACTCCTGCCCGGCGAAGCGCGAGTACGTCGGCTTGAACCAGACCGGCTCGATCGCCACGCCGGGCAGGGAGTGGTGCCGCAGCTCCTGCGCCAGCCTGCGCGCCTCGATCCAGGGGGCGCCGACCAGCTCGAACGGCGTCTGGGTCCCGCGCCCGACGGACAGGTTGGTCATCTCCAGCACGCCGATCCCCGGGTAGAGGATCGCGGCGCGCAGCGAGCGCATGTTGGGCGAGGGGTGGACCCACTCCACGCCGGCCTGGTCGAGATGATGGGAGCGATCCCAGTTCTGCAGGGGAACGACGGTGAGGTCGAGCCGCAGCTGGCGCTCGCGCTGGAACATCCGCGCGAGCTCGCCCACGGTCATGCCGTGGCGGATCGGAATCGTGTGATAGGCCACGAACGAACCCTTGTCGGCGTCGGCCAGCGGACCCTCCACCTTCACGCCGCCGATCGGATTGGGCCGGTCGAGCACGACGAAGCGCAGCCTGGCCTCCGCCGCGGCCTCCATCGCGAGGCCCATGGTCGAGATGTAGGTGTAGAAGCGCGTGCCGATGTCCTGGATGTCGAACACCAGGGTGTCGATGCCCTTCAGCTGGTGCGGCTTGGGCTTGCGGTCCTTGTCGGCGTAGAGGCTGTAGACCGGCAGGCCGGTCGCTTCGTCGACGCCGTCCTGCACCACGGCATCGACGCGTCCCTGCAGGCCGTGCTCGGGCGAGAACAGGGCCACGAGCGTGGCGCCCGGAGCCCGGCGCAGGACCTCCACCGTGCGCTCGCCCAGCGAGTTGCGGCCGGTGTGGTTGGTGATCAGGCCGAGACGCCGGTTGCGCACGGCCTCGAAGCCGGTGCGCTCGAGGACGTCGACGCCGAGCCGGACCGGGTCGCGCTGGCCCCGCGGCGCGGCCTCCTGCGCGCGCGCGGCCGTTGCCAGGAGCACGGCGAGCGCTCCGGGAAGGAGATGGACGATCCCGGCTGGCGGCCTCGTCCTGTGGGGTCCGGTTCCGGAGGGTCGGGGTAGGGCACTCATGGGTGGCGGGGTCGAAGGGTGGCGGCGGCCAGTCCGGCGGCCACGGTCGTGAACGCGCCCAGGGCCGGGTACCAGGGCCATGCCAGGCGCCAGCCGGTCCACTCCGGCAGGACGAAGCGCACCGTGCACAGGGTCGCGATGGCGACCAGGAGGCCAGCGAGGGCGGCGGGCTGGCGGACGTGCGTCGTGCACCGCCCGAGGAGGAAGAGGCCGAGGATCGGGCCCGTGGTGAATCCGGCGATCTCCAGCACGCGGTCCAGGATGCTGCGTTCCTGGTAGATGCCGGCGATCGCCACCAGCATCTGCACGCCGCCGAAGAGCGCGGTGAGGGTCTTGGTGAGGACGAGCTGCTCGCGCTCGGAGGCGTCGGGGCGGAACCACGGCAGGTAGAGGTCCTTCACCGCGGTGGTGGCCGAGGAGTTCAGGGAACTCGAGAGGGTGGAGAGCGCCGCCGCGAACACCGCCCCGACCACGAGGCCCAGAAGGCCCGGCGGCTGTCGCAGGTGGTCGACGATGAAGCGCGCGAACACCTGGTCGCCGGGCAGCGCCGGCTGACCGCGGTAGAACGCGTAGAGCCCGAGCCCGAGGAAGAGGAAGAGCGTGAACTGGACGAACACCACCGGGCCGCTGAGCAGCAGTGCCCACGCCGCCCCGCGCTGCGAGCGGGCGCAGAGGTAGCGCTGCACCATGAGCTGGTCGGCGCCATGCGAGGCGAACGACAGGAACGCGCCGCCGACGAGTCCGGCCCAGAATCCGTAGGCGCGGTCCGCCTCGAACGCGAACTCGAACATCCGCAGCTTGCCGGCCTCGCCCGCGGAATCGACCAGCTCCTGCCAGCCGCCGGGGAGCTTGCCCAGGAGCACCGCGAACGCGGCCACGGCGCCCGCGAGGTACACGAAGAACTGCGAGACATCGGTCCACACCACGGCCTTCATCCCGCCGAAGTAGGTGTAGACCACCGTCACCGCCCCCATGGCCAGGATCGAGGGCACCATGCCCCAGCCGGTCAGGCGGTGCAGCACGATCGCCGTGAGCGTGAGGCGCAGGCCGTCCGCGAGGCTGCGGGTGACCAGGAAGAGCAGCGATGCGACCTGCTTGGTGGTCCCCCCGAAGCGCTCCTGCAGCACCTGATAGGCGGTGAAGTACTGGCCGCGGAAGTAGCCCGGCATCAGGACCAGCACCACGGCGACGCGGCCGAGGATGTAGCCGAGCGGGAGCTGCAGGAAGGTGAGGTTGCCCTCGTAGGCGGCCCCGGGCGCGCTCAGGAAGGTCACCGTGCTGGTCTCGGTGGCCACGATCGAGAGCAGCACCGCCCAGGCCGGCAGGTCGCGGCTGCCGAGCATGTAGTCGCCGGCGCTGCGCTGGCCGCGGCCGACCCACACGCCGAAGAGGACGGTGCCCAGCAGATAGGCGCCGATCAGTCCGAAGTCGAGGCCGCTGATGCCCACGCGGCCCTAGCTATACTCGCCCCCTCCGCAATCGCCATGCACGAACGTCTCACGACCGAGTCCCGCAATCCCGACTCGGAACGCCTGGACACGCTCGCTCCGCTCGAGCTGGTGCGCCTGATGGCGCGCGAGGACCGGTGCGTGCCCGAAGCCGTGGCGCGAGCCGAGGCCGCCATCGCCCGGGCCATCGAGTGGATCGCCGAGCGCCTGCGCCGCGGCGGGCGCCTGCTCTACTTCGGCGCGGGCACCTCGGGACGGTTGGGGATCCTCGACGCGGTCGAGTGTCCACCCACGTTCGGGACGCGCCCCGAGCAGGTCGTCGGCGTGATCGCCGGCGGCGCGGGCGCGTTCCTCAAGGCGGTGGAAGGGGCCGAGGACCGCGTGGAGCTCGGCGCCAGGGACGTCGAGGCCGTGGGCGTGGGCCCCGCCGATGCGGTGGTGGGCATCGCGGCCAGCGGCCGCACCCCCTACGTGCTCGGCGTGCTCGCCGCCGCGCGGGCCAGGGGCGCCTGCACGATGGCCCTGGTGTGCAACGCCGACTCGCCGGTCGGCAAGGCCGCCGACCTGGAGATCGCCGTGGTGGTGGGACCGGAGGTGTTGAGCGGTTCCACGCGGCTGAAGGCCGGGACGGCGACCAAGCTGGTCCTCAACATGCTCAGCACCGGGGCGATGGTGGCGCTCGGCAAGACCTACGGCAACCTGATGGTCGACGTGCAGGCGAGCAACGAGAAGCTGCGCCTGCGTGCCCGCCGGATCGTGGTCGACGCCGCCGGCGTCGCCGAGGCCGCGGCCGCGGAGCTCCTGCAGCGCTGCGCCGGAGAGGTGAAGACCGCGATCGTCGTCGCGTTGCGCGGCGTGGAGCCGGCACGGGCCCGCGAACTCCTCCAACAGGCCGGTGGCCACGTGCGCCGCGCGCTCGCCGGCGCCTGAGCCCCGCTAGCGGGGTGGTTCGGCGGCGCGCTCGCCGCGCCGGTAGCTCTCGTAGACGTACACCGGGATCTTCAGCCCCCCCAGGTGGTGCGCGAACAGCGGCTTCACGACCTCCCAGTCCAGCCCGCCCACGCCGGTCCCGATGCGTGGCAGCGCGAGGCTCGCGACCCGCTCCTGCTCGATCGCCCTAGCGAGGTTGCGGAGCGCGTGATTCACGTGATCGCTGCGGGCGCGGCCGGGATGCGAGTGCGCGTCCTTGGCCTCGTCCTGGGTGAGCAGGTGCGCGACCCGGATCCCGGGGCCACTCCAGATCCAGACGTCCCCGGGGCGCGGGCTGTGCTGGTGGCACCAATGGCGGAAGTCCTTCACCATCGCCGGCCAGCGCTCGCGGAGGGCCAGCGCCAGTCCGGAGCTGAAGTGGTCGTTGGGGGCGACGCCGTGGGCGAGCAGGCTGGCGGAACTCAGGAGGATGTCGCCGGAGACGTAGTGCAGCATGGCGCCCTGCCAACGTGGCGGACGGGAGAGGAATTGCCGGCGCCCGCTCGGGGTGCGTCGCGGGAAGCCCTGCCGCCAGGCTCAACCTCGTGCGCGCATGAACCTGTGGCAGGCCCGTCGCCCAGGCCTGGGAGTACGCGTTGCATGCACTGGGCCGGCGAGGCACACCGCGGAGTTCCGCGTGCCGGCAGGGATGCCCGCAGCCGAACTCCGCCAAGCGCATCGCGCTGGGCCGCTACTTGCCGATCCGTACGTGCAGGCCCCTGCTGAGGTCAGGTGCAAGTGGATCCACCCCCGGGTGCCAAGGCTGTAGCACCGCGAACTGGAGGTAGGCCTGGAGCCCGACGAGTGCGGATTCGCGGGCGATTGCCACCCCGATCCGGACCCGGCCCAGGGACCCTGTGTCCGTGGCGACCCAGAGCAGCGGCGGTTCGACGAGCAGAGTGCACGCACCGCTCAGTGGCCGCGCCCCCTGGCGATCGGAAACCAAGAGTGCTGCCGGCGTGTAGGGCATGACCTGATCGAGGGTGACGGCGAACGAGCGCGTGCCGAGCACGGGCAGGCCCTCCGAGCCGATGCGCGGGACCAGTCGACCGGAGGTGCAGCCGGTGCCATAGAGCTCGACCAGCGTGCCGTCCGTCGAACCAACCGGGACCGCATGGAGTTCGACGCCTGTGTCGTGATCGTTCGCCGCGAAGAAGATCCGTGATCCTGCCCGCCGCAGGAAGCGCGGATCTGCGTTCAAGGTGCCAGGGGCGATCTCGGTGAGTCGCCTCGTGCCCACGGCGGTGCCATCGGAGACCCAGACCTCTGTGCTGTGCTGCGGATCCGTCGCCGCAAAGGCCACCAGCGTGCCGGAGCCGACAGCGATCATGCTGCTGGGGGTGGAACCGCCCTCGTCGGGGTAGATGTCACGGAGCAGTCGCGTCCCGTTGGCAGTGCCGTCGCTCGCCCACAGCTCGGTCCCGGTGGTGCCGTCGTTGGCGACGAAGAAGAGCGTGTCGTTGGCGACCACGAAGAGCGTGGCCGCGGAGCCCTGGCTTCCGGGCCGGATGTCCTTGACCAGGGTCGTCCCGGCGGACGTGCCGTCGCTGATCCAGAGTTCCCGTCCTTGGACGCCGTCGTCCACGGACAGGAGCAGGCGCCCGCCGAGGTTGGCCATCCAGGTGGGCGAGCCCGCCGCGCCGCCGGTGCGGATGTCCTTCACCAGGGTCGTGCCGGCAGTCGTACCATCGGTCATCCAGAGCTCGCGCCCGTGCACGCCGTCATCCGCCGCGAAGTACAGGCGGCCTCCAACGTCGGTCAGTCCCGAGGGGGAGGATCCGAGCGTGCCCGGCCGGAGATCCAGCACGAGTTGGGTTCCTGCGACCGAGCCGTCCGTCACCCAGAGTTCGCGGCCGTGAGACCCGTCGTCCAAGGAGACGTAGGCCTTCCCTCCGGCGACCCTGAAGAAGCCGCTCGAGGTCGCAATCGAACCAGTCGGGTTGATGTCCTTGAAGAGCATGGTTCCAGCGACCGATCCGTCGCTGGTCCAGAGCTCGACCCCGGCGTTCTGGTCCAAGGCCGTGAACCAGAGAAGGCCATTGAAACTCCCTAGCAGGGTCGTGACCGAATCCAACAACTTCTGCGATCCGGTGATCGTGCCGTCCGTGACCCAGAGCGGTCCGCCAGCCCCGGCAGTCCAGAACAACTTGCCGTTGGCCGGCGTGAGGAAGACCGGATTGGCAGGCCCGGGCAGCACCACGGTGCCGGCATCGGAACCATCGCTCACCCAGAGTTGGGAGCCGTTCACGCCGTCGTTCGCAGCGAAGAAGACCAACCCGTTGGCCTCCGTGAGGAGGATGGGAGTGGAGGACACCGACGTCACGGGCTTCGCGATGTCCTTCACGAGGGAACTGCCCGCCACCGTGCCATCACTCGTCCACATCTCCTCCCCGAGGACTCCGACCTTGGCCGCCAGCAGGAGCTTGCCGTTGTACTCGAGGCAGTGGCCCGTGCCGGACCCCTTCAGCGGATCGAGAGCGAGGCGGATCGTTCCGGCAGCGGTGCCATCACTGATGTACGTGTCACGGCCGAGCAGTCCATCGTCGGCCGAGAACACCAACCGGTTGCCGAATCGTGTGAGGCCATATGGATCGGCGTTGCCTCCTCCCGGCCAAACGTCGATGAGGACTGTCGTGCCGGCCGTGGTGCCATCGCTCACCACTACCTCGCGCCCGAAGTTGTCGACTGGTGCCACGAAGAAGAGCCGATTACCGATGACCTGGAGATCTGCCGGCCAGTTCGTCGAAGGTCCGCCAGTCAGGAGGTCCTTCAGCAAGCTGGTGCCAGCCAGAGACCCGTCACCCTTCCACACCTCGATTCCCGTGGCCGCGTCGTTCTTCACGAAGAAGGTCGTGCCTTGAAAGGGGATGAAGCCGCCGAGCCAGCCGACGTAGCCGGGGTAGACGTCGCGCAACAACCTGGTGCCGGCGACGGTTCCGTCCGTGATCCATTGCTCAGGGCCGCTCGCCGGTGTGTCGGCCGTGAAGCAGAGGCGGCCGTTGAGCACCGCGAAACTCCGCGGATTGGAGCCAGCTGTTCCCGTCATCAGGTCCAATAGGAGCGTGGTACCCGCGGGCGTGCCGTCCGAGACCCAGAGTTCGTTGCCGCTAAGGCCGTCGTCGGCGTTGAAGAGGAGAGCGCCTGGAATCGTGGCCAGCGTGAATTCGTTGACCATGCGCAGCCCTTGCTTGATCGGCGAGGTGCCGGCCGCAGTGCCATCGCTCGTCCAGATCGCGAGTGGAGATCCGATCGTGCTGCCGCCCGTGCCGAACCAGAGTCTGCCATTCCAGACGGCCAGGGAGCGCGGGAACGAGCCTTTGGTGCCCGGCTCGACATCCTTCACGAGCGTGGTTCCCTCTGCAGTGCCATCGGTGCTCCACAACTCGTCGCCAAAGATCTCGTTCCGCGCGACGAAGTACAGGGCGCCGTTCCAAACCATCAGATCGCGGATCTCTGCAGAGTTCAGGACACTGAGGTCCTTCACCATTCTGGTCCCTGCAGAGGTGCCGTCTGTGCGCCACAATTCGCGGCCAGTGCGACCGTCGTCGGCAACGAAGTAGAGCGCAGAGTTGAACGGCGTGAACGACCTGGGAGTCGAACCCGGATCCGGCGCACCGGGTTGCTGGTTGATGTCCTTCACCAGGGTTTGGGCCCGCAGTGGTGCGTGGCTCCCACCGGCGAACAGGAGTCCCATGGCACAGGCGATCGGAGGGAGCGGGGACGAGATGGGTGTGCGCGAGGATCGTGGCATGGGTCGAGTAGTGGAATCAGTAGCCGACGAAGGTGGCTCCGGGATCGGAGAGGCGCAACGGCAGGACCGGAGGCGCTCCCAACTCGACCCATTGGAAGTACAAGGGTGCGGCGACACCGGAGGGAATGGGCAGGGGTGCCGCTGCTGTTCCGGAACCCACCACGACCGCGGGCAGGAAGAAGATCGGGGGAGAGAGCGCGAGTCCGAGCATGCAGCCGCCCGCGAACACGGGTGGCCCGAGCGGTTGGCGGGCTCCCACGTAGTGGATCATCAGCGCGGCAGCACTGGCCTGCGTCCCGCGCAGGGTGAGCGCCCAGGCGCCATTCCCGCCGTAGGGAGCGTCGCCGGTCATGCCGATGCGGCCACCGCAGCTCGGAGCGTAGCGGAATCGTCCACCGACCTCGTAGAGCCTGTCGGAGTCGGCCTGCACGAGGAGCAAGAGCGTGGGCTCCTGGTTCTTGAGGTAGAACTCGCATCCGCCTGCCATGCCTCCCAGCGGTGGCACGGATGCGTCGCCGAGGAACATCGCTCCGGTTCGCCGACCAGAGGCGATGTCTACCTCGATGCCGACCACGAAGGATGCGGTCTGGGTGCTGTCGCCGAGACAGAACATCCAGAGTGATCGATTCTCGGGGTCGATGGCCAATCCGTACGGAAGCGGGTTGGTCCCAGGAATGACCACTGTGCGTAGCACGCGGCCGGTGCGATCGAACTCGATCAGTTCAGGGCCGAAGTCGCAGGCCCACAGACTTCCGCGTCCCGAGTCCCCGGCGGGATCGTGGGCAAGGCCGCGTACCACGTTGTCGCCTTGTCCAGGGATGAACGGTGCGCGCCACCGGCGCGTGGCGACGAAGGTCTCCGACACCAGGTCGAAGGCGAACACAGTGTTCCCGGAGTACTGGTTCTCCAGCCCGGCGTAGAGGGTGTCTTGCCCGTCGTATGCCAGATCGCGCAAGCCGAAACTCGAGTGTGCACCCGGTGGCTGGTCGATTGCCCTGACGAAGCCACCCTGTGCGTCGAGCTTGACGAGCTTGCCGGGAATGGCAGCTCCCGCACTCCAGTCAACATGACCGACGGAGACCCAGTAGTTGCCACTCCGATCGCGCGCACATCCGGAACTCTTGGTCCAGCGTGCCGATCCGCCGAGGGCCGCGGTGATCGTGGATTCGATGTCGATGGCGAGGCCCCCGCGGTGTCCCAATGGGTACTGTGCGGGTGCCTGTGCGGCGAAGCTGGCGACGATCAGGGTGAGACGTGCGGCAGCCCTACAAGTCTGCATGGCGAGGCTCCGACGAGTTGCAGGTGGCGCACCGGACGGTGCCGAGCGAGTCGAGTGCACATGCTAGCTGGCCTGGACAGCCCGCACTGAGGGAGAGCCAGTGGTGTTGGGGTGCCACGCATGGAACCGATCGGAAACGGTGAGCTCCGCGCCAGGCACGTAGTGGACGCAGGGGGTCTGCGTTCACCCCGGGGGCATCGCGAGGTGGTGTTCCGGAGGTGCATGCGCAATGGCCTGTGGACGCCGGACTTGCGCTTGAGTCGCGGACGGGTAATCAGCTTTGCAGGATGGGCCCAGTTCTCCCGGCACCAGCTCGCTTGCTCTCCCTCGACGTGTTCCGGGGCATCACGATCGTGGCGATGATCCTGGTGAACAACCCGGGGTCCTGGGCGCACGTCTACACGCCGCTGCGCCACGCGCCGTGGCATGGCTGGACGCCGACCGACCTGGTGTTCCCGTTCTTCCTCTTCATCGTCGGCGTCGCGGTGGTGTTCGCGCGGCCGCCGTCGGTGGGGCGGATCCTGCGGCGCGGGGTGCTCCTGTTCGCGCTGGGACTCCTGCTGGCGGCGTTCCCGTTCACGGCCGACCGCCTCGAACACCTGCGGATCCCCGGGGTGCTGCAGCGGATCGCGGTGTGCTACGTGGGCGCGGCGTTCCTGTACCGCGCGAGCGGCACGCGCTGGCTCACCGCGACGATCGTCGCGTGCCTGCTCGGCTACTGGGCGCTGATGACCCTGGTGCCCGTGCCCGGGCACGGCGCAGGACTCCTCGACAGCAAGGTCGGCAACCTGGAGGCGTGGCTCGACCGGGCGATCCTCGGCGAACACATCTACCGCCGCGGCGCGTACGACCCGGAGGGCATCCTCAGCACGATCCCGGCCCTGGCCACGTGCCTCTTCGGCGTGAGCGCGGGGGTGCACCTGCGCGGCACGGGCGAACCGCGGGACAAGACGCTGGGGTTGCTGGTGCGCGGCACGCTCCTGGTCGGCACGGGCTACGTGTGGGACTGGTTCTTCCCAATCAACAAGGAGATCTGGACCAGCTCCTACGCCGTGTTCACGGCCGGGCAGGCGATGTGCGTGCTGGGCCTGTGCCACCACGCCTGCGACGTGCGCGGCTGGCGCGCCTGGACCGGACCCTTCGTCGTGTACGGCGTGAACGCGATCACGGTGTTCGTGGGGTCCGGCCTCCTGGCGCGGACCCTTGGCTCCGTGGTCCGCTGGACCGGTCCGGACGGCACGGCGATCAGCGCGCAGCGCTGGTGCCACGAGACGCTGCTGGCCTCGTGGCTGCCGCCCAAGGTCGCCTCCCTGGCCTATGCGGTGGCCTGGGTGCTGGGCTGGTACGTGGTGCTCGCGGCGATGCACCGGCGCGGCTGGGTCCTCAGGGTGTGAGTCCCGCCGCGCGCGGCGCACCGGGCCGTCACGGCTTGAACTGCAGCTGCACCGGGTTGCTCAGCTCGACCGCGCTCAGGCCCAGGCGCGCGCCCTGCACGAGCAGGACCGAGTTGAGCAGGCTGGGCGAGTTGGGGTTCGGCGTGCTGAAGGTGAGGTAGCCGAAGGTGTTGCCCGAGCCGATCGGCAGGGTGATCAGCGTGGGCGAGAGCATGTACGCGCTCCGGAAGCTGTCGGCGCCCACCAGGAACGACACGTCCAGCGAGCTCTGGAAGCTGCCGGCCGCGGTCGGGCCCGCGCACAGGAAGAGGAACGTCGGCGCGCCGGGGCCGGGGAAGAAGTCGACGGCGAGGTTGGCGTCGACCGGCTGGATCACGCCGTCCTTGGGCGCGTCGGCGGTGAAGGGGGGATTCGCCAGCTCGTCGATCGTGGCCAGCCCCATCAGCGTGGGACGGAAGTTGGGCTTGTCCTGGGTCAGTCCGAGCCAGGCGCCGTTGGCCGGCACGCTGACGTTGTCCGAGCCGCAGGGGGTCGAGTTGATCACCGCGATCGAGCCGGGCCCGCCGAGGATCGGGTTGTCGCGGCTGGAGAAGATCGTCCCGGCGAAGCCGCCGTTGTCCCAGCACCAGATCAGGTGCGGCACGGTCTGGAACACCTGGCCGCCGCCCGTGCGGCTGTGCGGGTAGTTGGCCTGCAGCGTGCCGCCGTTGGGATCCAGCGCGAGGCCGACCATGTTGGCCGGGATCACCGCGGTACCGTCGATGAGCGTACCGTTGTAGTCCACGGCCTTGGCATTCACGGTGATGCTGCGCACCGTGGGGCCGGACCCGAGGTACGCGGCGATCTCCTCCCAGAGGACGAACGCGCTGTCGGCCACCACGTCCTGCACGTTGCCCTGCGCGTCGTAGGTGATGTCCTGTGCGCGGATCATGCACAGCGATCCGTCGTTGCAGAACACGGGGCCGGTGCTGAGGCCGTTGCCGGCGACCCAGCCGCCGCCCTGGCGCGGCGAGAAGTAGAGATTGCCCGCGGCGTCCTGGACGATCGCGTCGGCGCCGGGGGTCTGGCTGCGGCCCGGGGGCGGGGCGCCCTGGGCCTTGGCGAAGAGCGCCTGGGTGACGAAGAACTCGGCGTTGCCGTTGGCGCCCCAGCGCCAGAAGTCGCCGGGCAGGATCGTGACCTTCTGGGTGCCGTTGGTGGTGAAGGCCTGCACGGTGCGCGTGGCCACGCCGCTGGCGTCGCGGATCGTCCAGTACACCAGACGCGCGTCGCGCTTGCCGCGGTCCGCGAACTTCACGAAGGGTCCGGCGAAGTTGAACTGCTCGAACGTGGTCTTGATGCCGAAGTACTTGGCGTAGTTGTTGTCCCCGTGCGGGTCGCCCTGCATGGCCGAGTGCGCGGTCGTGGGGAGCCAGGAGCGCGCGATGGCGTTCGCCCCGGGCGTGGCCACGGCGAGGTCGAACTCGCGGATCTGGTTGAGCGAGCCGCCGACGCGCTCGTTCACGCTGTCGAGGCTGACCGCGTCGAAGCGCTGCGTGTAGACGAGGGAGACCCGGTTCTGGGCCAGGGCCATGGGCGCGGTGAGCGCGAGGATTCCGAGAAGGGGGAGTGTGCGCATGAGGGGTGTCGGGTTGCGGCTCCGCGGGTCGCCGCCTCGTCTGGCCTGCGGCGCGCGGAGCACGGGTTCGTGCACTGGGCCCGGATCGGGCCACCGGCGAACGGGGCAGAGGATCGTAGCGTGTCGCGCTCCGACGGTCGCGGCGCGGGTCGAGGTTCCGTGGCATCGGCGCTTGCCTCGGCCGTGCCCCTGCACCACGGAGGCATTGCCGGGCCGCGGCTATACTCCCGCGCCATCGGAATCCCGCGCATGCGACCCCTCCTCCCCTTGCTGTGCACCGTCTTGGCCTGCGCCCTGCCGGCCCAGAGCTCCCGCGATACGTCGTTCGGCGAATGGCCGTTCCTGGTCGGCAACATGGACGGCTCGATCGCGAAACTCGTCAGCGACGCCCGGAACAACAACCTCGACACGATCTACATCAACTTCTTCCGGGCCGACGGCCCGTCGTCGGGGACGCTGTGGATCACCGACTCCGCCGGCCGCTGGAACAGCGCCTGGGGGCCGGTGCGGCCGAACGGGTACGGCATCCAGCTGGTGACCTTGATCCAGCAGGCCCGCGCGGCCGGCCTGCAGGTGGTCGCCGTGATGAAGTGCTTCGGCGACAACGTGCAGCCCACCAGTGCGGCGCACAAGCAGTACCTGCTCCAGGTGATCGACTACCTGGTCAACAGCTACGACACGAGCGGGCGTCCGATCTACGACGTGGACGGCATCGCCCTCGACTACGTGCGCTTCGTCGGCAGCGGCACGGGCAACGACCCGCTCCAGGTCACCAACTTCGTGCGCGACGTGCGGCGCGTCGTCGGCTCGCTCTCGATCCACGCCTACCTGATCGCCAACCGCTACAGCTTCGACGGGCCGGTCTACGACGGGGCGTGGAAGAGCTACAGCTCGGTGATCGCCACGCTGGCGAGCGAGTTCGGACAGCACTGGGAGCAGCTCGCGCCGTACGTCGACGTGTACATGCCGATGGCCTACACGGCGAACGGCTCGATCTACAGCACGTATGCGCTGCACCAGGGCTACGTGCGCACGGCCGCGAACTATGCCCGGCAGGCGGTGACCCGCGCCGGGTTCCCGGACCGCCGCGTGGCCCCGGCGATCAAGACCTACAGCGACGGCGAGACCTGCACCGACCAGACCATCGACGCGTCGATCACCGGCGCGCTGCTGGGCGGCGCCAACGGGTATCAGGCGTTCCGCTACGGCACGCTGATCGGCCAGCCGACGTGGGTGGCGAAGATGAAGCAGTACGCGGTCGAGGGACCCAACCTGCCCCTCGCCGAGCTGAGCACGCTGACCGCGGGCCTCACGACGCGCCTCGATGCCACCGCCAGCCGCGACTTCGACGAGCCGGGGAGCGCGCTGAAGGTGCGCTTCGACCTGGACAACGACGGGGTGTTCGAGACGCCGTTCGGCGCCAACCAGCCCGGCTCGTTCCTGGCGCGCAAGCCCGGCCCGCTGCGCGTGGGGGTGCAGGTGCAGGACAGCCAGGGGTTCGTGGGGGCGACGACGCGCACCGTGCGGATCCCCGATCCGCTCTTCGCCAATCAGAGCACCCTCTCGGCCAGCTTCGGCGGCCGGATCGGGCTCACGCTCGGGGCGGGCGCGCAGGGCGCCGGACGGACCTACCTGATGCTCGCGGGCCTCTCGGGCTCGGCGCCCGGCGTGCCGCTCGCCCCCGGACTCACGCTGCCGCTCAACTTCGACGGCCTGACCATGGGGCTGCTCGGCGCGGTGAACACGCCGGTGTTCCCGAACGCGCTGGGGACCCTGGACGCGGGCGGCACCGGCGCTGCGGAGCTGGTGCTGCCCCCGGGGCTCGGCGCCCTGGCGGGACGGACGCTCTCGTTCGCGGCGCTGGGCGCGGACGCCCAGGGCTCGTTCCTGTTCGTGAGCAACGCGCGCGCGGTGTTCCTGCTGCCGTGAGCGAGTCCGCGATCCTGCGTCGCTTCACGACCGGGGAGGGGCTCGCGGTCGCGGTCGTGCGCGACGCCGAGGCCATCGCCGAGCTGGTCCTCGAGCAGGTGGAGGCGACCCTGGGCAGCCAGCCCGCGGCCCTGCTCTGCTTCGCGACCGGACGCACGTTCACGCCCTTCCTGCGGCGCCTCGCCGAGGCGGTGGCTCGGCGCCGGGTGTCGCTCGAGCACGCGCGGGCCACGCATCTCGACGAGTACGCCGGTCTCGAGCCGCTCGCCCCGGGGAGCATGAGCGAGGAGCTGACGGCGAAGTGCCCGCCGTTGCTCGCCCTGTGGCACGCGGGGCGCTTCCTGGCGGTGCCGGGCAACGGCGATGCCGCCGCGCTCGCCGCGCACCAGCGCCGGCTCGCGGAGCTGGGCGGTGTGCACCTCTGCCTCGCGGGCATCGGTCGCAACGGCCACATCGCGTTCAACGAGCCGGGTACCCCTCTGCACCAGCGCCTGCACCGCACCCGGCTCGCCGAGAGCACCCGTGTGGCCAACCAGGGGCGCTTCGCCGGACGCAGCGTGCCGGCCGAGGCCGTCACCCTGGGGCCGCAGGACATCCTGGACGCGCGACGCGCGGTGATGGTGGCGACCGGCGCCGACAAGGCCGATGCGGTGCGCGCGATGCTGGAGGATCCGATCGGCCCGGCCTGTCCGGCCAGCGTGCTGCGCCGGCACCGCAACGCCCTGCTGCTGCTCGACGTGGCGGCGGCGGCCCGTCTGACGCCACGCGGCGAAGGGCAGCCCGCACCTGATTCGCGCGCGGGTCCGCTCTAGAGTCGCCGGGGATGCTGCGCGCCGCGCTCGCCCTCCTCCTCGCCCTCCCGCTCGGGGCCCAGGCACGTCGTGCCGAAGCGATCCTCGCGTCGCTGACGCTCGAGCAGCGCGCGGGGCAGCTGCAGATGGCCTGGATCCTCTCGTCGTCCGGGCCCGGGTCGCGCGAGCGCGCGCAGGTGCGCGCCCTGGCGGCAGAGGGGGCGATCGGCGGCGTGGTGATCTCGCTGGGCAGCACCGCCGAGGCGGCCGGACTGATCGCCGATCTGCAACGGCATGCCGCCCTCCCGCTCCTCGTGGCAGGGGACTTCGAGACCAGCGTCGCGTTCCGCCTGCGCGGCGCCACTTCGCTGGGCAACGCCATGCTGCTCGGCGCGGCGGGTTCCAGCGACCTCGCGGAGGCGGCGGGGCGGATCACGGCCCGCGAGGCGCGGGCCCTGGGCGCGCACTGGGTGTTCGCTCCGGTCCTCGACGTCAACGTGAACCCCGCCAACCCGATCATCAACGTGCGCTCGTTCGGCGAGGACCCCGCCGCCGTGGCGCGGCTGGGCACGGCGTTCGTGCGCGGCGTGCAGGGCGAAGGGCTGCTCGCCACGGGCAAGCACTTCCCGGGCCACGGCGACGTGAGCGTGGACTCGCACATCGACCTGCCCGTGGTCGCGGGTGCGCGCGAGCGCCTGGACCGGGTGGAGCTGGCGCCGTTCCGCGCCGCGATCGCCGGCGGGCTCGCCAGCATCATGACCGGCCACCTCGCCGTCCCCGCACTCTGCGAGGAACCCGGACTGCCCGCGACCCTGAGCCGCGCGGCGCTCACCGGCCTCCTGCGCGAGACGCTGCGCTTCGACGGGATCGTCGTCACCGATGCCCTCGACATGGGCGGCGTGAAGCAGGCCTTCGGCGGCGGCGACGTGGCGGTACGCGCCCTGGCCGCAGGCGCCGACCTGCTGCTCATGCCCCCCGCGCCGGCGGCCACGCGCGACGCGCTGGCGGCGGCGGTGCGGGACGGGCGCGTGCCGCAGGGACGGCTCGACGAGGCCTGCCTGCGCCTGTTGCGTGCCAAGGAGCGGCTCGGCCTCCTGGCCGGGGGCGGCCTCCCGGATCCGGAGTGGCCGGATCTCGTGGGAAGCGCCGGGCACCGGCTGGTGGCGCGCGGCATCGCCGCGCGCGGGCTCACCCTCGTGCGGGACCGCCTGGGGCACGTGCCCCTGCCGCGCACGCCCGACCTGATCCTCACGCTGCTCGACAAGGACGAGGCCGCGACCGGCGCCGTCCTCGCGCAGGCGTTCCCGTCGGTGCGCCATCTGCGGGTCCCTCCGGAGGCAGGGCCCGAGCGGGTGGAGGAGGCGCGCGAGGCGCTCGCCGCGGCGCAGCTGCCGCTGGTGGCCCTGCACGTGCGGGTGCGCTCGTACTCGGGGCGCATCGGGCTGCCGGGCCAGTTCGCGCCCATCGCCGATGCGCTGCGCAGCCAGCGCCGCAGCGTGGTGGTGTCGTTCGGCAATCCCTACCTGCTGCGCGAGATGCCCGACGTCTCGACCTACCTGTGTGCCTTCGACGGCACGCCGCAGATGGAGGGCGCCGTGGCCGAGGCGCTGGCCGGAACGGTGCCGGTGGTGGGGCGGCTGCCGGTGACCATCCCCGAGGCGGCGGAGCGGGGGACCGGACTCACGGTGCTGCCCGGGCGCGATCTCGCCCGGGCCGAGCCCGCCGAGGAGGGATTCGCGCCGGACCTGCCCGCGCGCGTGGCGGCGCTGCTGCAGGCGGCCGTGCGCGAGCGCACGTTCCCGGGGGCCGTGGCGTTGGTCACGCGGCGCGGCCGGATCGTGGCCGAGGTCGCGGCCGGCCGCACCACCTATGCCGACGGCGCGCCGCCCGTGCGCCCGGACTCCCTCTACGACCTCGCCTCGCTCACCAAGGTGTGCGCGACCGCGCCCGCGATCCTGCGGCTGGTGGCCCAGGGCAAGCTGCAGCTGGACCAGAAGGTGGCCGCGATCCTGCCCGGGTTCCTGGGACCGGAGAAGGACGGAGTCGCCGTACGCCACCTGCTCACGCACAGCGCCGGACTGCATCCCTTCCATCGCTGGTTCACGGAGCGGTCGGGCAAGGAGGCGTACGTGGCCGCGACGCTGGCGGACCCGCTGCGCTACCCGCCGGGCACCGACACGCGCTACAGCGACCTGGGCATGATCCTGCTCATGGCGATCGCCGAACGGGTGAGCGGGCGCGAGTTCGCCGAGCTGTGCCGCGACGAGGTGTTCACGCCTCTGGGGATGGCGGGCGCGCGCTTCGGTCGCGCCGGGACGCCGCTCGACGCAGTGCCCACGGAGGAGTGCGCGTGGCGGGGCCGGCTGGTGCAGGGCGAGGTGCACGACGAGAACGCCTTCGCGATGGGCGGCGTGTCGGGCCACGCCGGGCTGTTCGGCACCGCGCGCGATGTCGCGCGGCTCGGCAACGCGTTCCTCGCCGGCGGCCGCGGCTGGCTGCCCGCGCCCCTGGCGCGCGAGGCGGTGCGGCGCCAGGGCGTGGTCGCGGGGAGCACGCGGGCGCTGGGCTTCGACACGTTCGCCCCTGGTGCGTCGGGCGGCGGCCGGCTCGCGCCGGAGGCCTTCGGCCACACGGGGTTCACCGGCACATCGCTGTGGTGCGACCCGCGCCTGGACCTGTGCATCGTCCTCCTCGGCAACCGGGTGCATCCCACCCGGGACAACCCGCGCATCCAGGCGGTGCGCGGCGCGCTCGCCGACCTGGTCGTGGAGTGCCTGCGGGACCGGCCGTGAACGTGCCCATCCTGGTGGTGTGTCCGTACCTCCCCGACCCTCCCGACCACGGCGGGAGGATCCGCTCCCGGGTGCTGGTCGAGGCGCTCGCCGGACTCGGCGACGTGCACCTGGCGGTGCCCGCGCCGGAGGCCCGGGCTCTGCCCGGCGTCGCCCAGGTCCATCCGCTGCCGGCGCGCGCCCCGTCTCCCCCCGGGCCGTTCGCCAAGGTCGCGACCTGGCTGCGCGGGGCGTCGGAGGTCCTGGGCCGCCGCTGGGGCGAAGGCGCCCCGGAGGCGCTGGCGCGCGTGGCCGCCGCGCTGCGGCCGGAGCTGGTGGTGGCGGATTCGAGCTTCGTGCTGCCGGTGACCCGCGTCCTGGCCGAGGTGCAGGTCCTGCACCTGCACAACGTCGAGTCGGCAGCGCTGGCCCGCGACGTCCCGGACCTCCGCGTGCGGGACCGCGTGCAGCGCGGACTCGAGAGCTGGCTCGTCGGGCACGCGGAGGCGGCCGCCGCGCGCGCGGCGCGGCTGGTGTTCACGGTGTCGGCGCAGGATCGGGCGCTGCTCCTGCGCCGCGCGCCGGGCGTCCCGGTCGAGGTGGTCGAGAACTCCGTGGACGTCGCGGCGATCCCCTGCCTGCCCCTGCCCACGAGCGCGGCGCCGCTGCTGCTCTTCGTCGGCTCGTTCGAGTACCCGCCCAACCTGGAGGCGGCGCGCGAGCTGCTCTTCGTCCACCTGCCGGTCCTGCGCTCCGCCGTGCCGGATCTGCGCGTGCGCGTGGTGGGCAACGACCCGGACGGCGTCGTGGCCGGCTGGTGCCGCGCGGCCGGCGCCGAGGCCGCGGGCCGCGTGGCCGACCTGCGGCCCCACTACGCCGCGGCGCGCTGCGTGTACCTGCCGATCCGCTCCGGCGGTGGGACGCGGATCAAGGCGATCGAGGCCCTGGCGTACGGCCGGCCGGTCCTCGCCACGGCAGTCGCGGTGGAGGGGCTCGGACTCGAACCCGGCCGCGAGTACCTGCCGTTCGAGACGCCGCAGGAGGGGCGCGAGGCCCTGGCCCGGGCTCTGGCCGCGGAGGCCGGCGCGCTGGCCGAGCGCGGCCGCGCCGTGGCGGAGGCGCGCTTCGACCACCGTGCCGCGCGGGCACGCATGCGCGCGGTGCTCGCGCCGCTGGTGGCGCGCCCGGCCTAGCTAGTCCGAGCCGCTCAGGCGGAACACCTCGCGGTCGCTGCGCACCGCGTGCGCGCGCTCCTGCTGGCGCAGGAGCAGCGCGCGCGGCAGGCGCGGCAGCGCGGCGAGCAGGCCGAGCAGCTGCGTGGCGAGGCCGGTGCTGCGGCCCTCCTTCCAGGCGTTCCAGGGCAGGAACGCGGCATGGGCCAGCACCAGCTCCGGATCGGTGATGGCCCGCCAGAAGAAGAGCTCGCGGTTGCGCCGGTCGATCCGCTCCAGCCGTCGCGGGCCGAACACGCGCAGCGAGGTGGCGCGGAACGCGTGGTGCACCTCCGCAGCGGGCTCGAACGCCACGTCGTAGCCGCGCTTCCAGGCGCGGTACGAGAGGCTCACGTCCTCCACATAGCACGGCTCGTAGAGGTCCTCGAAGCCGCCCAGGGCGAGGTACTTCTTGCGGTCGAAGGCGCTGCTGCCGCCGCCGGCCCACAGGGCCGGGCCGGGCTGGTCGGCGGGCTCCACCTGGAGCAGGCGCACGAGGCCCTTCTTGACCAGCGCCCGGCCCAGTCCGGTCTCGACCCTGGGGCCCGCGAGATGGATGCGGCCCGTCGCCGCGAAGCGCCCCGGCACGGCCACGCGCGCCAGCAGGGCCCGCAGGAACGCGGGCTCGACCCGCATGTCGTTGTTGACGAACACGAGCACGTCGCGGGTCGCGGCCGCGACGCCGGCGCGGTTGCCGCGGATGAAGAAGCGGTTCTCCGGCAGGCGGACGACGCGCGCCCAGGGGTGCTCGCGCTCGACCCACGCCGCGGAACCGTCGTCGCTGCCGTTGTCCACCACGATCACCTCGTGGTCGCCGGGCGCGGCCGCCACCGCGGTGCGGAGCGAGGGCAGCAGCTCCTGCAGGTGGTGGCGGCCGTTCCAGTTCAGGACGATCACCGAGGCGTCGAGGCGCGCGGGCGGCGCCGCCCGCGCGCGATCCCCGGCCCGCGCGCGCGCGCGCGCGGCGAGGACCCAGGGCGTGGCCAGCAGGTCCGCGAGCCAGAGCAGGGCGAGGACCAGACCCGCGTAGCACCACAGGAGCGGCAGCAGCGGGGCGAGCCAGGGATCCGGGGGAAGGGCTGCGGCACGCGCAGGCGCGGCCGGCGCGGGACTGTAGAGCGCCGCGATCGCCGCGTAGGTGGTGCCGATCCGGGCCAGGGGCTCGGGATGGAGGCGCGCGAGGCGGGCCGGGTCGTCGCGGAGCCCGCGCAGGAGTGTCGCCAGCGCCGCGACGTCGCCGGGCGGGAAGAGGAAGCCGTTCTGGCCCGCGCGCACCACCTCGGTCATGCCGCCCAGGTCCGACGCGAGCACCGGCACGCCGGCCGTGAACGCCTCGAGCACCACCAGGGGGGTGTTCTCGTACCAGGTGGAGGGGACCACGAGGAGGTCCATGTCCGCGAACACGCGGCCGGCGTCCTCTGCGGCGAACGGACCCGCGAACACGATGCGCGGGTCGTCGCCGGCCAGGGCGCGCAGGCGCGCGATGTACTCGGCGAAGAGCGGTTCCTCGGTGCGGCCGTGCAGCGTGAGCTGCAGCGCGCCGGGCACCTGGCGCACGGCCTCGATCAGGACGTGAGCCGCCTTCCAGGGCGAGAACACGCCCACGAAGCCGAGGCGCAGCGGGGTGCGCGGCCGGGTCACGGCGGCGCGCGGGACGCGCCCGGCCTCGAGGCCGTACGGGACCACGTGCATGCGCTCCGCGGCGACGCCGTTGCGGGCGAACACGTCGGCCAGGAAGCGCGACGGCGCCACGACGGCGTCGGCCGCGGCCAGGGCGGCCCGCAGGCGCCCGGGCCGCTGCACGAGCGCCGCCAGCCGGTCCTCGGGGGAGTCGGCGGGGGCCAGCGGGCGCGAGCGGGCCAGCGCCACGCGCGCGGGATCGGCGGCGAGTGCCGCGAGCCCGGGCTGGTCGCAGGGCACGCAGCCGAGGCCCTCATCGGGCGGACCCTGGCACAGGGTCCCGTCGCTGCGCAGCAGGGTGAAGCGCGGGCACAGGAACCAGAAGTCGGTGAGCTGCACGAGCGTGCGCACGCCGCGCGCCTGCGCCTCGAGCAGGAGGTCGATGCCCAGCTGGCGGAGGTGGAAGAAGTGCACCACGTCGGGATGCACCTCTTCGAGCACCCGGGCGAACGGCGCGCGCAGATGCGGGTTGTGCCAGTCGCGCAGGACCGGATCGGGATTGAGCCCGACCCAGTGGTTGAGCCGGATCACGCGGAAGCCGTCGTAGGGCTGGTCGAAGACGTGCACCGGCGGCTCGGCGCGGCCCCAGTCCCAGTGCAGGGAGAGCACCACGACCTCGGCGCCGCGCCGGCGCGCCTCGCGCGCCATGGCGAGGCAGATCTGCTCGGTGCCCGAGTGGCAGTCGGGGAAGAACTGATGGATCACGTAGAGGAGCCTCACGGCGGCCCCTCCGCGCGGATCCGCCGCAGGAGCTCCGCCGCGCTGCGCGTCGCATCCTGCGTGGCGTGCACCTCGGCGCGGGCGCGGGCGCCGATCGCCGCCGCGCGTCCCGGGTCGGTCAGGACCGAGCGCAGCGCCTCGGCCAGGGCCGCCGCGTCGGCGGGGTCCACGAGGAGCCCGGTGTCGCCGTCGCGCACGACCTCGGGGATGCCCGACACGGCGGTCGTGACGACCGGCAGGCCGAGCGCCATGGCCTCGAGGACGAAGGTGGGGATCCCGTCGCGCTCCCCGTCCGCGGCGACGACGCAGGGCAGCAGCGCGGCGTCGGCGTGCAGCAGGAGGTCGCGCACGGCGTCGTTGGCCAGCGCCCCGCGGAACTCGACCAGTTCGCGGACGCCGTGTTGCACGCAGAGCGATTCGATGCGCGTGCGTTCGGGACCGTCGCCGGCCAGGAGCCAGCGCACCGGCACGCCGTCGCGGCGCAGCAGTGCGAGGGCCGCCGGGACGTGGTGCAGGCCCTTCTTGGCGACCAGGCGCGCGGCGCTCACCACGATCCCCTGGCCGGGACGCCGCGCCGCGCCGGTCCAGTGGGCGAGGTCGAGGCCGTAGACGATGCGCGGGATCCGCTCGGCCTGCGCGCCGGGGATCGAGCGCACCAGCCGGTCGCGGCAGGCGGCCGTGCACACGCGGAAGAACCGGCTGAGGCGCAGCTTCTCCGCGAGGAGCTTGTGGTCGTACGGGAAGTCGAAGTCGACGTACGAGCTGACGCTGGCGGGCAGGTCCAGGAGGAGCGCGGCGCCGAGGCCGACGTTGGCGGACCAGGACGAGCCGTAGACGTGCAGGTGGCGCACCGGACCTCCGGCCAGGAACGAGGCCAGCGCGAAGGCGTTGCCCGGGTGGCGCGGCTCGCGCAGGGGCAGCTTGCCGAGCAGCGCCCGGGCCCCGCTGCCGGCCTCGCGATAGAGCGCGCACAGTGCCGCCACGCGCCGGGGCCGGCGCAGGATCCAGCCCCAGATCCGCGCGTGGCGACGCAGGACGCCGTCGCGCGGCAGGAACGTCGCGCGGGCGAGCAGGGCCCCGGCCTCCGCGTGCACCGGGACCCCCTCGACGCGCTCGAGCACCAGGATCCGGATCGCGGGATCGAGGGCCAGGAGCGCCAGGGTCTCGCGATACACGAAGGTGTGCGACAGGTCGGGGAGCACCGGCAGGAGGATCCAGGGGATGCCCGCCGGCGCCGCGCCGGCTCCCGGCGGCGTCTGCGGTGCCGGCGCCGTGCCGAGCGCGCGGAGCGCGAGGCCGGTGAGCGCGTCGAGCACGCGGCTGGCGAGGTGGCGCAGCCCTTCGCGCACCAGGAAGCGCAGCCCCACGCGCTCGTGCCGCGTCCCGCTCACGGCGATCACCTCGTGCCGTAGCGGACGGGCGGCGAAGACCTGCGCCAGCGGTGCCAGCCCCTCGGGTCCGCCGCGCCAGGGCACCAGGGTCGTGGCCGGCGGGGTACGGGACTCGGGGACGGGGGCCACAGGGTTGGGCAAGAGCGTAGGCGCGGACCCTGTGCCTGCAACGCATGCGCGCCGCGAGGGGCGGCCGCGCCGCCACGAAACGACGCGGGCCGCCATCCCGGCGGCCCGCGCGAGCCGCGCCCGCCCCGTCCGGCCGCGTGCCGCGCGGCCGGGGCGCGGGGGCTCAGCTCCCGACGACGATCTTCAGCGCGTTGGTGTTGCCGAAGGGCAGCGGGATGCCAAGGGCGGTGTCCAGATCGAAGTCCTGGAAGAAGAGCGTCGCGCCTTGGAACGAGGGGTTGTTGGGCAGCGGCAGCGGGAGCGTGCTGGTGCCCGTGGCGCCGGTCGCCAGGTTGAGGGTGAAGAGCGTGTTGATGTAGAGGAACGACCCGCTCTGGCCGCCGAAGAGGCCGAGGTCGATCGGCGTGGGGAGCGCCGCGCTGCCGACCAGGAGGACGCTGTTCTGGTTGGGCTTGAGGCCGCTCAGGTCCAGGCGGAAGCTGGCGTCGCCCAGGCGCGGGAAGCCAAAGGCGTCCAGGTCAGGCGTGCCGACGGTCGTGGCCTTGGCCACGCCGATGCGCTCGACGCGCGCCACCGGGGTGGAGATCGAGAGCAGGTCGACCGTCGGGGGGCGGGTGGTGCCGTTGTTGCCCACGAACTCGCGGTAGCCGACGTAGATGCCGCCGAGCTGCGGGGCGCTGCGCTTGCCGGTGATGCGGGTCCCGTCCAGGCCCCCGAAGGTGCCGCCGAAGTAGCCCTCGACCTTGTCACCGCTGACCTGCAGGCGCAGGCGCTGCCAGCCATCGTTCACGCCCTGCTGGAGGCTGATCTGGCCGATGATCTTCCAGTCCGGGCCGCCGTCGTTGTGGTCGATCAGGTAGAGGATCGAGGTGGTGGCGGTGTTCTGGAAGGTCCAGCTGATCCCGGTGTTGCCGTTGGCCGACGGCACGGTGAAGAGGGTGCGGGACGGATCCGGCGTGTTGTAGAGCCCGCCGCTGCCGCCGGTCACGCCGATGCTCCAGGTCTCGTACTCGCCGCCCACTTCGGGCCTGGAGTCGAAGTACACCCAGCTCTCCAGCACGAACTCGTCACCCACGTCGGTGAGGAGCATGTTCATGTTCCCGCCGCCGGTCTCGTCCCAGAAGATCGCGGCCTTGCCGCCCTGCGGCGACGCGGGGATCACGTTGGGGTTGATCGGCGGGGTCACCACCACGGTCGGGTCGACCGCGCGCCCGTACTTGTAGGAGGCGCCGAACTCGGGCAGGTTGTCGTTGTTGTTGAACGTGTCGTAGAGGCCGAGGTACGGGACGAGGTTCGGCCGGTTGTTCGTCGTCCCGGGGGTCCAGGTGATGCAGCGGAAGTCCCGGCCGTTGTTGTTGGTGTCGTAGCCGTCGCGCAGGCGGCTGTAGCCGGACTCGAAGCCCGAGGCGTTCTGGTGGTTGTCCCAGATCGCCTCGCCTTCGTAGAGGTTGGCGGGAATTTGGGTCGTGGTCGACTGGTTGTTCTCGTAGACCACCGTGTCCACGATCGCGCCGTTCGAGTCCTTGATCGTGAGCGCGTTCTTGTCGTTCCGGAACAGCTCGGTGAACCCGCCGGTGGGCGTGAGCACCTGGTTCACGTTGGGGATCACCGCGTTCCCCATCACGTAGAACGCGCCGGCCGCCAGGGTGGTGTTGGGCGGGACCGTGTACACCAGCACCGTCACGGCCGGGTTGTAGTTGGTGTTGGTGAGCGTCCAGCCGCTGATGTCGACGGGGGCGTTGGTGCGGTTGTAGAGCTCGACGAACTCGAGGATCTCGCTCGCCCCCGACTGCACGTATTGGTCGTAGGCGAACTCGTTGATGACGACAGGGGGGTTGGAGGGGCCCTGCGGCGCGGCGAGGGCGGAGAGGAAGGCAAGCGTCGTGAGCATGGATGGCCTCGAAGGGGAACGGCCAAGGGTAGATGGCTCCCGGAGGAGCGGCAAGGCGCGGGGAATCCGCCCGGGCCTCTTACGGTCCGCCAGGATGGGAGAAGTCCATGCGAGCGCCCGGGTCGGGGGCTGGATGCGTATCGTTGCGGGCTTCCCCACTCCGCAAGATCCCCATGTCCAGACCTCTCCCCGCCGCGCTGCTCGTGTGCAGCATTCTCACCTCCGGCACCCTGGCCGCGCAGGAAGTGCGCACCTGGGTCGAGACCCGTACCGAGGGCGTGTTCGTGCGTACCGCACCCGCCCATGTCCCGGCCGCGCCCCTGGCCAACCCCAACCCCTCGCCGATCGCCACCCGCTGGACCTGGAACAACCCGCCGGGCCAGCCGTGGATCTCCGAGTACGTGTCCGTGGGGAACCGCGGCACGCTCGCGTGGGTCGGCCAGACCCTCAACGCGCAGATGCTCGCCGTCTGCTCCACCACGGAGGACAACTCGCCGCCCGTTCCCGTGTGGACGGTCCCGATGCCCGGCTACGGCACGGTGATCGTGCGGGCCGCCGACGACGCGCCGGTCGCGGCGGTGTCGGTGCGCACCAGCGCCGGCGTGCCGGAGCTGCGCGCCTACCGCGCCTACCAGTCCACGCCGCTGCTGCAGACGGTCCTGCCGCTGAACGCCAACCAGCTCTGGGCCGAGTGCGACATCGACGACGCGGGCCGCTACCTCACCGCGGGCTACGACAACGCCAGCGGCCATGCCACGGTCGCGGTGTACGACCTGCTCTCGGCCAACCCCACGGTGCCCGTGCAGGTGCTCACCTCGACGACATCCGGCCACCGCGAGCACCGGATCTCGGGCGACGGCAAGACCGTGCTGATCGCCACGCACCGCTCCGACGCGCTCTACGACGTGGCCACCGGCAACCTGCTCTTCGAGGACGGCAGCGCGGTCTCGGTGGACGCGCACACCATCGCGCACAGCGCGGACACGTTCGCGCGCGGCGGGTTCGACGTGGGCGCGTGGAAGCGCTCGGGCACGTCGTGGAACCGGGTGCTCACCTTCAATGACGCGACGCTCGGCTTCGGCATCTACACGGCGTGCGCCCTCTCCAAGGACGGCACCACCTATGCGGTGGCCGCCACCGACGCGAACACCTACCAGCTCTTCCGGGTGTTCGTGTGGCGCCTGACCAGCACCGGCTCCACCCTGCTCTGGACCTACCAGAGCGCAGGCAGCGGCACGCTGCAGACCACGCCCACGGCGGTGTCGGTCTCCGACGACGGCCGCTGGATCGGCGTCGGCTCGTGGGGCACGGGGGGCAACACGCCGCCCGAGGCGCTGCTCTTCGACCGCGACGCGGGCAACGTGCCGGTGGCGACGATCGATGCGCCGGGGTCGGTGTTCGACCTCGATCTCGCCCCGGACGGCCAGTTCCTCCTGGCCGGGACCAAGGCGGTGCACGCGAACACCTTCGGCAACGGCGGCATCGCCTACTGCCTGGATCGCGGCGGCCAGGGCCATCGCGCCAAGGGCACACCGGCGATCGGCCGCGGCGTGATCTGGGAGACCGGCGGCAACCCGGGCGAGCCGGTGGTGCTGCTCACCGCGACGGCGCTCCTGCCCATCCCCGTGCCCGTGCCGGGGTTCGTGGGCACGCTGGAGCTCGACCTCTCGCAGTCGGTGCTGCCGCCGATCGTCGTGGGCACCGTGCCGGCCGGTGGCGTGCACGCCCTCGCGCTCACGATCCCGAATGCGCCCTCCGCGGTGGGCGTGAACCTCTGGTCGCAGACCGCGCGCCTGGGCAGCCCGCCCGAGATCGAGAACAAGCTGCTGCACCCCATCCTGCCGTAGGCGCGGGAGCGGCGCCGCGGTGCACGGCTCAGCGGGCCGTGCACTCGGCGACCGTCTGCGCGGCCCCGGGCCGCGCGCGGATCGTGCAAAGGGGCCTGGCCTCGTCGCCGGCCCGCTCCAGGACCTCGATCGCCTCCCACGGCACGTCGCGCACCGTCACCCAGCCCGCGCCGGGTTGTGCGGCGTCGGGTTCGGCATCGAGATCCATCC
The DNA here is from genome assembly GCA_020849665.1 of Planctomycetota bacterium. Lineage (GTDB taxonomy): Bacteria > Planctomycetota > UBA1135 > UBA1135 > UBA2386 > JADLFX01. The sequence continues at coordinate 36,704 of JADLFX010000035.1, forward strand.
CGTCGCCGCCGCGCAGGATCAGGCGACCGGCCGGCACGATCCGGCCGTCCGCCCGCCTTGCCCGCACCCGGTACGAGAACGCGCGCAGCACCACGGTCCGGTCGATCGTCGCGCCGCGCGCCACCTCGAGGTCCTCGGGCATGTGCAAGGTGCGCGTGCGCCCCGCGGCGGGGTCCTCGAATGCCAGGGTGAGGCGATAGCGGCCGGGTGGCAGGCGGCTCTGGCGCAGGAAGCCCTCGCCGTCGGTGAGCATGCTCTCGACACGACTGGGAGCGCCGTCGGAGTGCCCATGCAGGATCTCGCCGGTGCAATGGCGGATCGGAGCGTCGTCGAAGACGAAGCGGATCCGGACGTGGCCGTAGCCCAGGTCCGCCCCGCGCACGGTCCATTCCAGCGGCGGCCCGGGGCGCAGCGCGAGCGGGGCGTCCAGCGGGATGCGATGCAGGTCGCCCGGCGCGAAGCCCACGGGCGCGAGGAGCTCCATCCGCGCCGTGAGTGCCGGCAGACCGCCGCACAGGGTCGTGCCGGAGCGGTCGAGGACGAAGTCGCGCCGGTGGGTCGCTTCGGCATCCGACCAGAAGACGCTGAGCCGCGCGGACGTCGCGCCGTCCGACGAGCCCGAGGCCAGGAGGCTCCGGGCCTCCGGATCGAGCGTGATGCGGACCGCGCAGCCCGGGTCGAGCACCAGCGTCGCCTCGGCTCCGCCGGGCGGGATCGCGGGGCCGACGGTCTCCGGAAACCCGGGTCCCGGCACCAGGACGCGCAGGCGGTGGCCCGGCGGCGCCGCGAACGTGGCGGTACCCGTGGCATCGGTGCGCGCCTCGGCGAGCAGCAGGCTTGCGACCGTGCGCCCGCGGCCGTGGCGCTCGTGGGGCACGATCGGAGGATGCCCGAGCTCCCAGGCGAGCGAATCCTCGTCCCGGTCGTGGTCCTCGCGCAGAGGCAGCACCAGCCGGACGTCCACGCCGGCGAGGGGCAGGCCGGCGGCCGTCGCGGCACGGACCCGCAGCGCGTGCGGCCGCGGCACGGCGACGCGCAGCGGCGTGCCGTCCCAGGTGGCCGGATCGAAGCGCGCGAAGCTCGGCAGGCTGGCGCCCGGGACCAGCGGGACGACGAGGAGCCGGTGCGTTCCGGGGGCGAGCACGGGGAGGAGCAGCCGCCCGCCCGGATGGCGTCCGGCGCGCAGCAGGTTCGCGAACCCGCCGATCCAGCCATGGCCCACCCCCGGACCATCGATCCGCACGCCGTACTCCTCGATCGGCGCCCCGCTCGCCTCGTCCACCACCTCGAGCGCCACGCGCGTGGTCGTCACCGCGAGGCGCACCTCGTTGTCGTCGCGGCCGAGCGCGACGGGGTGCTGCGCGAAGGAGAGGTCGCTCGCCACGCCCGCGCCGTGGACCAGGAGGCCGGCGCTGCCCAACGGCGCGGGGCGCCCCGAGACGGCCCGGAACCGTCCATCCGGGCCGCTGCGCACGCGCGGACCGAGCGTGCTCCAGTCGGAGGAATGCAGCGGGCCGGCGAGCTCGACCTCCACCCCGGCGACGGGCGCTCCCGCCTGGTCGAGGAGGACGCCGCCGGCCCAGTTCTCGGGGTGGGCCTCGCGCACGCGGAGGTCGAGGACGAGCTCCCGCGTGTCCGCCGCCACGGCGAACTCGGCAGGCGACACCAGGGTGTGGGAGCCGACGTCCGCGACCTCGTGGACGCCCGGCCAGAGCGGCGTGTCGAAGGCGAACTCCCCCTGGGCATCGGTCGTGGCCTGCAGCTCGAGCCACTCCGTGAGCTGGGAACCGAAGGCGCGCATCCGGGGGGACACGCAGACGCGGAGGTCCGCACAGGGGCGCCCGCCGGTGTCGAGCACGCGCCCGCGCACCCGCGCGCCGCGTGCCACGGCGATCCGGCCGAGGTCCGATCGCGTGCCGGGGACGAGCGCCTCCAGGGTGCCGGAGATGGCCACGCCCTCGTCTCCGCGCCACACGGCCAGGCGGTGCCACGCGCCGAGCGTGGGTGCGAGGCGTACCGCGAAGCGGCCGTCCGCGTCGCTCTGTCCCAGCGTGTGACGTCCGGTGGGCAGGTCCTCGGGGTCGCGCCAGCGTGCCTCGCCGTGGAGGACCCACACCTCCACCCGCGCGCCGGCGAGCGGGGCGCCGGACTCGGCTGCGACGGCGGTGCCGTACACCTCGATCTCGCGCGCGACGCGGCTGCCCGCGGCCGTGGCCGTGGGCGGGGCGAGCGCCGCGCGTGCCAGGGTCGGCGGTCCGCCGGCGTCGGGGCGGGTCGCGGCCGCGGACCTGGCGGCGGACGCCTCGGCGAGCGGTTCGATCGCGCCACGCGAAGGCAGCAGCCACTGGATTCCCAGGAGCGCGAGCAGGGCCAGCAGGAGCATGGCGGCGAGCTTCTTCATGGTGAGCAGCGGGAGCAGGATGCCGGGTCCCGCGGCCGCGGACAGGAGGCGCGCGTCCGCCGCCCGCGCGAGCACCGCGGTGCGCAGGGCGGCGAGGCGGCCCGCCTCGCCGAACGCCGGGAGGGGCACGAGGGCCCGTGCCGCCGGGAGCCGCGTGCGCAGGCGCGCGAGTCCGCGGTGCAGGCGCGTGCGGATGGTCTCCGGGGGTACGCCCTTGGCATGCGCGATCGCGGTGGTCTCCAGGCCGTGGACGAGGTGCAGCACCAGCACCTCGCGGAACGGATCGGGAAGGGCGTGGATCGCCAGCAGCAGGCTCCGCACCTCGTCCCGCTCCGCCGCCTCCTGCGCCGGATCGGAGCGCGGCTCGGCCGGCAGACGGGAGGGGTCGAGGGCGCGCCGCGCGCGCCGGCGCAGGGCGCTGGCGACGTTGCCGAGGATCCCGACCAGCCACGGGAGGACCGCGCGGTCCTGCCGGTAGCGGCCGGCGCTCCGGATGGCCTGCAGGAACGTCTCCTGCACCGCGTCCTCCGCGTCGTGCGGCTCGCGCAGCAGGTGCTGGGCCAGCAGGAGCAGTTGGGGCGCGGCGTGATCGAACACCTCCGCCAAGGCGGCGGGATCGCCGTCCTGGCAGTAGCGCGCGAACGCCAGGTCTTCGGGCCTGCGGTCCATCACCCCATCTTGCCGGGAACGGAGCCGAGCGTTCCCGGTTCGCGCGGCGGCCTGCGATCAGCGCGGGGCCAGGCGCTCCTCGATCCTGGCCACGCGCTCGCGCACCTCGATCAGGAGCTGCAGGACTCCCCCTGCCAGCAGCCAGGCCGCCGTGGCGATCAGGCCGCCCCAGAGTGCCGCCAGGATCGCCGAGAACGAGAGGGCGATGAGGGCGCTGGCCAGGCCCAGCACGGCGAGGATCGCATGCACTCCTGCGAGCACGAAGCAGGCGATGGGGCCGTACGCGAGCCAGCCGCGCAGATCGGGAACGCGGGGGGGAGGAGGAGGTACCGGGATCTCGGTCATGGCGCCCTGAGTGTAGGGCGTTGCATGGCTGGCATCCCCGACTCCTTGCACCGCGCGCGCCGCGAGACCCGCGGCGAACCGGACGTGCGCGGCAGGGACCGGCCGCTGGCGCGGCGGCGGCCGCGCACTTCCGACGGGCAGCGGAGGCACCTACGCTGCGCTGGCGATGAAGATCGTGTCGATCGGCGGCGGCCCGGCCGGGCTCTACTTCGGGATCCTGATGAAGAAGCTCCGCCCGGAGGCCGAGATCACGGTGTACGAACGCAACCGGGCCGACGACACCTTCGGGTTCGGCGTGGTGTTCTCGGCGGAGACCATGGGCAACCTGCGCGAGGCCGATCCGGAGAGCTTCGCGGCGATCGAGAAGGAGTTCGCGTACTGGGACGACATCGAGACCTGGTTCCGGGGCAAGTGGACGGTGTCGACCGGGCACGGGTTCTGCGGCCTGGCGCGGGTCAAGCTGCTGGGGATCCTGCACGAGCGCGCGCGCGCGCTGGGCGTGCGGGTGCAATGCCAGCACGAGGTGCGCGGCGTCGATGACTTCCCCGACGCCGACCTGATCCTCGGCGCGGACGGCATCCACTCGCGCGTGCGCGAGGAGGCCGCGGCGCACTTCCAGCCGCACCTCGACTGGCGCCGGTGCAAGTTCGCGTGGTTCGGCACCACGCGGCCGCTGCGCGCGTTCACGTTCGTGTTCCTGGAGACCGAGCACGGCCTGTTCCAGGTGCACGCCTATCCCTACGAGCGCGAACGCAGCACGTGGATCGTGGAGTGCCGCGAGGAGACCTGGCGCCGGGCCGGCCTGCACGAGATGGACGAGGTGCAGTCGGCGCGCTTCTGCGAGCGCCTCTTCCAGCCCTGGCTGCAGGGCCACAACCTGCTCTGCAACCGTTCGATCTGGCGCACCTTCCCCACGGTGCGCAACCGCACCTGGGTGCACGGCAACGCCGTGCTGGTGGGGGACGCCGCGCACACCGCGCACTTCTCGATCGGCTCGGGCACCAAGCTGGCGATGGAGGACGCGATCGCGCTCGTGGACGCGTTCGCGCGCAAGGCCAAGGCGCCCGTCGCCGAGGTCCTGGGCGAGTACGAGCGCGTGCGCATGCCCGAGGTGGCGCGCCTGCAGAAGGCGGCCCAGACCAGCCTGGAGTGGTTCGAGAACAGCGCGCGCTACCGCCGGCAGGATCCGCTGACGTTCACGTTCAACCTGATGACCCGCTCGAAGCGGATCACCTACGACAACCTGGCGCGCCGGGATCCGCGCCTGGTGGAGGAGGTGGCCCGGACGTTCCCCGCCAACGGCAGCGGCAAGGCGGTCCCGCCGGTGTTCACGCCGCTGCGGCTGCGGCAGGTCACGTTCCCGAACCGGATCGTCGTGTCGCCGATGTGCCAGTACACCGCGGTCGACGGCGTGCCCGGTGACTGGCACCTGGTGCACCTCGGCAGCCGCGCGGTCGGCGGGGCCGGACTGGTCCTCACGGAGATGACCAACGTCGAACCCGAGGGACGGATCACGCCCGGCTGCGCGGGACTGTGGAACGACGCGCAGGCCGAGGCGTGGGCGCGCATCGTGCGCTTCGTCCACACCCACAGCGCGGCCAAGGTGGGGATCCAGATCGCCCACGCCGGACGCAAGGGTTCGGTGGCGCACCCCTGGGCGGGCGGCGAGGACGTCCCCCTGCAGGAGGGCGCCTGGACCACCTACGCCCCGTCCGCCCTGCCGTTCCGGCCGGAGTGGCCGGCGCCGAAGGCCATGGACCGCGCCGACATGGACCGCATCTGCGACGCGTTCCAGCGCGCCACGCGCCTCGCCGAGCGCGCCGGCTTCGACGTGATCGAGGTGCACATGGCCCACGGCTACCTGCTCAGCTCGTTCCTCTCGCCGCTCTGCAACCGGCGCGAGGATGCGTACGGCGGCTCGATCGAACGCCGCGCGCGGTTCCCCCTGGAGGTGTTCGGCGCCATGCGGCTCGCGTGGCCGGCCGCGAAGCCGATGTTCGTGCGCCTCTCGGCCACCGACTGGCTCGGTGCCGAAGGCATGACGCCCGAGGACACGGTGTACGTGGCCAAGGCCCTGAAGGAACTCGGCTGCGACCTGATCGACGTGTCGACCGCCGGCAACGACCCGCGCTCCAGGCCCGAGTACGGGCGCATGTACCAGGTGCCCTTCGCGGAGCAGGTGCGCTACGAGGCCGAGATCCCGGTGATGACGGTGGGGGCGGTGCTCGACGTCGACCAGGCCAACACCATCGTCGCCGCGCAGCGCGCCGATCTCGTGGCCATGGCGCGGCCGCACCTGCGCGACCCGTACCTCACGCTGCACGCAGCCGAGCGCTACGCGCACCACGACCAGCACTGGCCGCCCCAGTACCTCGCGGCGCGGCCCCGTCCCGCGGAATGAGGCGCGCCACGCGCCCCGTCGACCGGGACGCGTGGCGCGAGGAGTCGCCTCGCGCGGCAGCCGCGCGAGGCGGGCAGACCGTCACTTGTCGGTCTTGTCGCTCTTCTCGGACTTCACCGGCTTCTCGGTCTTCTCGCCCGCTTCGCCCGAGCCGCCCTTGAGCTTGGCCAGCCGTTCGTCGAGCTGCTTCAGCATGCGCTCGGCCCCGGGGCGCGACTTCATGAGCTCCTTGAGGTGCGTCGCGGCGTCCTCGGCCAGCGGGATGTCCTTGTCGGCCTCGGCCTTCATCAGGAGCTGGCTCCAGAAGCTGGTGGCGTACATCCCCGTGGGGACGCGGCCCTCCTTGCGCATGGCCAGGAGCTGCTCGCGCACGGCCTTCTGGGCGTCGGCGCTGCGGGCGCTCGACATCAGCTCCTGGACCTCCAGGTTGGTGAGCGGCTCGTTCACGCGCGCGCGCTGCTCCGGCGAGAGCTCGCCGAGTTCCTTGAGCCTGGCCTTCGCGTCGGCGACCTTGTGCTTGCCGAGATCCAGCTGCGCGATGAAGAGTTCCACCGCGGCGTCACGGTCGCCGGCCGCGGCCTTCTTCTCCAGCGAGGCGAGCGTGGTGAGCGCGGTCAGGGTCTTGGTGAAGCCACCAACGGAGCGATCGCGCTGCTGGGCGATCACGTCTCCCTCCGCGTTCATGAACACGAGGTAGGGGAAGCCGGAGCCGCCCTTCTCCCGCAGCAGGTTCTGGTGCGGGTCGGTCTTGACGCGGGTCGTCAGGTGCATGAAGAGGACCACTTTGTCCCCGAACTCGGGGAACGTGGCATCCGAGAACGCAGAGTCCTCGAGTGCCGTGCAGGGCCCTCAATGCGCGTAGGAGCGGGAGAAGTACGCGAAGATGGTCTTGCCGCTCTTCTTGGCCTCTTCCCGGGCCTTGTCGTAGTCGGTGATCCAGCCGGCCTTCTTCAGGAACGCGAGCTGCAGCTTCTCGTCGCGCTTCTTGATCAGGTCTTCCTGCGAGAGCTCCTGCTGCTGGCCGGCGGCAGACGCAGGCCGTAGCGGGATCGCCCGGGCGGGCTGGGCCTCCTGGGCGGTAGCTCCGGCTGCCACGAGCAGCAGAGCACCCAGGAACAGTGGGGTGTTCATCGATCCTCCATTCTGGACAGTGCCGCCGCCACCCCGGACCTTCCGAGGTGGGCAGCGAGCGAAGTGGTCTGGCGGGACGGGGCCATGCTACTTGGCGCCGCCCTCGATCCGGCGCAGTCGTGCGCGGGCGCGCGCCACGAGGTCGGCCTTGGCCTTGCTCTCCGGCAGGGACTGCTCCCAGGCCTCCAGCGCGCGGGCGAAGAGGCGGACGTCGCGCTCCAGTTCGGCGCCGTTCATCAGCGAGTACCAGAAGCGCGTGGTGTACGGAGGTGGCGGGATGCGCCCTGCCTCGAGCATGACCAGGAGCTGGCGGTGCGTGCGCCGTTGGGACTCCGGATCCAGCGTGAGGCCGGCGAACGCCTCGTGCATCTCCAGGGAGATGAGCAGGCCGTCCAGCCGCTGGCGCTCGCCGGGGTCCAGGTCGGCGATGCGCGCCAGCGTGGCGCGAGCCTGCTCGAGCGGGAGGGCACGCGCCTCCAGCACGGCGACGAAGGAGGAACGCAACGCCCCCGCGTCGCCGGAGTCCGCCCTGGCCAGAAGCTCGGCCTGGGCGCGGGCCCGCGTCAAGGTCTCCGCGAGCGCGGCGACGCTGCGCTTGCCACGATGCGTGGCGAGCCAGCGCCCCTGCGCGTCGAGGAACACGATCGTCGGGTAGGCGTAGCCACCGTAGCGGTGCAGGAGCGTGGGCTCGGGCTCGCCCTGCACCCAGGAGGTGACGTGGGCGAAGAGCACGGTGGTCGCGGCGAACTCGCGGAACGCGGGATCGCTGAGGAGGCCGTTCTCCAACGACTCGGCGGCGCCGCAGTCGAAGAACGAGCGCGTGAAATAGGCCAGGATCGGCCGGCTCCGCGCCCCGGCCAGCCGCTTCGCCTCCTCGAAGTCGAGCGTCCACGGAGCCCGCTGCAGGAAGGGCGAGGCCAGCTTCACGGCGCGGCGGCGCGCGTACTCGTCCTGCGTGAGCAGCGTCGCGTCCCCCGGCCGCGACGCAGGCGTCGGCGGCGGGGAGGATGCCTGCGCCGCGGCCGGGCCGGCAAGGGCCAGGACGAGCGCCAGGCGGGAAATCCAGGAGCGGGCCAAGGGGTTCGGAGCTCTCTACGTCCCGTCGGATGCGGACGTTGGCGGCGAGAGCGTAGATCCGGCCGGGGGCGCGGTCACGGCCCAGGTTGACGCCGCGCCACGCTCCACGAGAATCGGGCCGACCCTGCTCCTTCCCTGCGGTCCGGGCCATGCCCGGCGCGCTGACTCTCTCTTCCGAGTGGTGCAACCCATGTCGTCTCGCGCGTTCGTTCCCGCCGCGCTCTGGCTCTCCATGTCCCTCGCGGTCGCCCAGGGGCCCGTGCCCACGCTGCCGGCGCCACGGGAGATCCTGTCCCACTTCTCGCTCCGCGACGCCACCGTCCAGGACCTGCTCCTGCCGCCGGGGGCGGGCACGTTTGAAGTGCGCGTCGAGCTCGGAGGCGTGCCGCACACCGTCCGGTTCCGTCCGCACGAGATCCGCAGCAGCGATTTCCAGGTGCTCGTGGACGACGGCCGCTCCGTGCGTCCGGTGCCGGCGGCGCCGTCGGTCACCTACCAGGGCTTCGTCCTGGGCCAGCCGGAGAGCGTCGCCGCGGGGACCCTGATCCAGGGCCGACTCTCGGCCGTGATCCGTCTCGGCGCGGACCTGATCTACGGCATCGAGCCCGCGGACCGGGCGATCCCCGGTCTGCCGGGATCGAGCCACGTCGTGTTCCGTGCCCATGACGTGCACCTGCCCGACGTGCGCTGTGGCAACCACGAGACCCAACCCCGGCCGTTCGAGGGCGGCGGCCCGGCGCCGCTGGCCATGAAGGAGGCCGAGATCGCGATCGACGTCGACCTCGAGTACTACAACCGCTACGGGGCGAACACGACGAGCGTCCAGAACCAGGTGACCTCGGTGATGAACGCCGTCGACGCGATCTTCAAGCGCGACGTCGAGATCACCTACAAGGTCACCACCATCCTGATCCGGACCACGGCGATCTACTCGGGAACGGACATGGGCTCGCTGCTGACCCAGTTCGCCAACTACTGGAACGGCAACCACGGCAGCGTCCGCCGCGATCTCGCGCACTACTTCACCGGCAAGGGCTCGTTCAGCGGCGTGATCGGCATCGCGTACCTGGGCGTGGTGTGCAATGTCGGGTCGGCCTACGGCGTGTCCAAGGCGTTCTCCTCGGCGCTGACCACCAATGCCGGGCTGGTTTCGCACGAGACCGGCCACAACTGGAACGCGCCCCACTGCGACTCCACCCCGCCCTGCTACATCATGTGCTCGGGCCTGGGCGGCTGTGGCGCCAACGTGACGCTCTTCGGTTCGGTGTCGAGCAGCACGATCGTCTCCTTCAAGAACTCGCGCACCTGCCTCAGCGATCCCATCCCGCCGAACCCGCCGGTGCTGACCAACGTGAGCCCGAACACCGTCACGTCGTTCCAGCCGGCCGAAGTCACGCTCACCGGCAACTACTTCGTGGGCGCCACCAAGCTCGTGATCGGGTCCACCGACGTCACCAGCTTCAACGTGGTGAACACGAACACGATCAAGTTCACGCCACCGGCGCCGTTCGCGATCGGCGCGTCCACGATCCGCGTCGTGAACCCCGTGGGACAGAGCGCGCAGCTGCCCTACACGGTGACGGGCAACCACCCGAGCGTGCTGAGCATCCCGGCGTACCTGCCGCGCGGCTTCCCGCTCCCCTTCCGCACCCACACCGACAAGAACTGGCGCGCGCTCCTGCTGCTCTCCACCTCGAACCAACCGAGCGTCCTGCCGGGTGTCGTCAGCCTGAACCTCGGCAACGGCTTCGCCGAGCTGTTCACGTTCGCCGATCTGCCCGCAGGCGCGGACGGCAAGGCGGAGCTGAACTTCAGCGTGCCGCAGAGCGTGCCGCAGTTCCTGAACCTGTACTGGCAGTCGATCACCTACGACCCGGCGAACCTGCAGCTGCCGTTCGAGGTGTCGAACTGGCTGCTCACGACGATCTTCTGATCCGAGGGATCCTGGCCACCAAGATTTATATGGGTGTGCCGGAAGCCGGGTCCGCCGCACCCCCCTGCGGGTGCCGCGCCCGGCCCTCGGCCTCGCACCGGCTCACATCGCCCGCACCGACTTCCAGCTCTGCTTCCCGTCGCGGCAGCTCGGGA
>JADLFX010000036.1 GCA_020849665.1 Planctomycetota bacterium
GGTACGGCGACGCCGGCGGCCTCCTGCCCGATCTCTTCGTGCTGGCCGCGGGCCGCGTCCTCGACCTCTCCGGGCTGGTGTCCCTGGACCAGGCACAGGCCGTGCTGCGCGCCGAGTGCGAGCTGCTCCCGGCCGACGCGCCGGCCGTGGTGCTGCTCGCGCCGCGGCACTGAGCGCGGACCTGCCGGCGACGCCGAGGCCGCAGGCTTCCAGACCCAGGCCACGTTCGGCCCCAGCACCGAGTCCATCACCGAGCCGAGGGCGCAAGGCTACACGGAGTGGTTCCGCCGCCAGATGGACGCCCCCCTGTCCACGCAGCGTCCCGCACTCGAGCCGCGCGCCCTGGCCGGCGAGATCCCCTCCCGGAACCAGCGCCTGGAGGAATGGTGGGCCAACGCCGTGCGCGGGTCCGACCAGCTGCGCCAGCGCCTGGTGTTCGCGCTCAGCGAGAGCAGCTTGTTCTCGGACCGCGCGGGCGCGCCGAGCGGCGACGTGATCGGCAGGGCCGAGTACCACGCCACGCTGGCACGCGGGTTCGGCGTCCCCGTGGGCCAGCTCCCCACGCTGCTGCCGAACCTGGGCAACTTCGGGACCCAGGACCTCGGCTTCCTGGTGTGAGCGCCGGCGGCGTGCCCCGGCCGGGATGAGATCGCGGGGAGCCCCAGCTACGCTCCTGCCCGATGCCGTACTTCCCGCCGGGCCGCGCCGACTTCGGCGAGCTGCGCCACATGGTGCTGCTCTACCGCAACCCCGGACGCCCCTGGACCGCCGCGGACCTGGTTCCCTACGTGGCGCACCTCGACGCGTCCGGCCGGCCCGACGCGTGGCTCTTCGACTCGTTCCTCTTCCTCGCGCCGGCGGCCCGCAGCGGCCGGCACTACTGCGCCGACGTCAATCTCGGCACGACCATGTGCGGCGAAGGCGACTTCTTCGCCGCCTGCTCGCCCACTCCAGCCGACCGGGCCGACGCCGAGGACCTGCTCGATCACTTCCTCGGCGACGCGGGCGCGGCGCGGGCGCTGGACGCCGCGGTGCAGCAGGTGGCCCGCCTGCTCGGCGCCCCACCGCGCCCGCGCAACGCGGTGTTCATGATCCCCTACCCGCACGTCACCCAGGCTGCGTGGGGTGCGCTCGATTCGGGCGGCCGCGTGCTCGACTTCACCACCCGCGGCCACAACCTGCAGCGTGCCACCGAAGACCGGCTCGCCGCGAGCGCGTGGTACGTGGACGAGGTGGCGCGCCGGTTCCGCGCCGCCGGCCACCGGCACGTGGCCCTGCTGGGCGTCTACTGGATGTTCGAGAGCGTGCATCGCTCGTGGGAGTGCGACGACCACTGGCTGCTGAAGGAGCTGCGTCCGCGCATCCATGCGCACGGCCTCAAGCACCTCTGGATCCCGTTCTGGTCGACGTACAACGTCCACCAGCTCGACGACTACGAGCGCTACTACTTCGACCTCGCGTTCCTGCAGCCCAACGCCATGTTCTACCGGCACGGCAAGACCGTGGCGCAGGCGGCGCAGGCGGCGCGCGCGCGGCACGCCGGGATCGAGATGGAGTACTACCTGAGCCTCGACGAGCCGATCGCGGTCGGCGCCGAGCGACATCAGCGCTTCGCCGAGTACCTGCGCGGGGGTGTCGAGTTCGGCTACCAACACGCCGCGGCATGCGCGTGGTTCGTGGGCATGGACACCTTCCCGCTCCTGCGCACCCACGCCGACCCGGCCGAGCGGCAGGTGTACGAGGACATCCACCGCTTCGTGCAGGGCCGCTACACGGCGCCGGCCGGCGCCGCGCCGGCGCGGCCTCAGGAGGCCGACGGGCGGCTCGCGCTGGCCGCCGACCTGGGCGGCACGCAGCTGCGCTTCGCCCTGGTCGACGCCACGGGCACGGTGCAGGCACGGAGCGCGCGCGGCACGCCCGGCTCGCCCGAGGCGATCGTGGCGGCGCTGCGTGACGGCCTGGGCACGCTCGCGGCCCGGGCGCGCGGCCCGCGCCTGGCCGGCGCCGGCGTGAGCACCGGCGGGCGCGTGGACCACGAACGGGGCATCGTGCTCGACTCGACCGCGCTCCTGCCCGGCTGGCGCGACGTGCCGCTCGGCGCGCTCCTGGCCGAGACCCTGGGCCCGGCGGTGCGCATCGACAACGACGGCCACTGTGCCACGCTGGCCGAGCACCGCCTCGGCAGCGGGCGCGGCGCTTCGCACTTCGCCCATCTCGTCCTGGGTACCGGCCTGGGCGGCGGGATCGTGGCCGACGACCGGCTGGTGCGCGGCGCGGCCAACGGCGCCGGCGAGGTGGGCCACCTCAGCGTGGATCCGGGCGGTCCACGCTGCTCGTGCGGCAACCTCGGCTGCGCCGAGCTCTGGGCGTCCGGCGCGGGGCTGCGGCGGGCCGCCAAGGAGGCCGGACTGCACGCGGAGCCCGAGGCGCTGGTGCGGATGGCCGAGGCCGGCGACGGCGAGGCGATCTTCGTCCTGCACCAGGCCGGCCGGCGCCTGGGGCTGCTGCTCGTGCACCTCCTGCACGCCCTGCAGCCGGAGCGCATCGCCCTGGGCGGGCCCGTGTATCGGGCCAGCGCCCATCTGCGCCGCGGCGCCGAGGCCGTCGTGGCCGAGCGCGCGATGCCGCTCTACCGGGAGCGCTGCGCGATCGTGGACGCCACGGTGGTCGACGCGGGCCTCGTCGGCGCCGCGCTCCTGGTGCTCTAGGCCCGCACGATCACTCGACGATCGCCACCGTCACCGCCACGGTCTCGGGCGTCTTGCCGCTGGCGTCGTAGAGCCGCACGAAGGTCCGCGCCTCCTCGGCATCGACGGCGCGCAGCGGCTCGACCCAGGCCGGCGGCACGCTCTGGTAGAGCAGCGTCGCCACCACCGTGAGCGATCCACCCTGGTCCTCGGGCAGCGGCACGGCGTAGCGCACCACGTCCTCGCCGCCGCGGAAGTCGGCGTCGCCCTCGACGCCGACGGGCAGGATCGCGGCCGCGTCCGCGGCGTCGCCGCGCCAGCCGCGCGGCAGGAGGCGGTTGTCCTTGCCCATCGCCGCCATGCGCGTGAGGAAGGTGGTGGGCCGGCCGCCGGCGTCGGCGGGCACGCACTCGTACACCTGGACCTGCGTCGCGGATTCGATGACGTCGCGGTGCGGCAGCGTCCGCTCGTCTGCCACGCCTGCGATCCGGCCCTGCTCGTCCGCCGCTCCGGAGACGAAGAGGCTGCGGTTGCCCGCGCGCACCTGCACGCGCAGCCACGCCCGCCGCGCCGGGTAGCCGGTGGGGAACTTGTGGCCGGTCAGGTTGGTGACCCGCACGGCGAAGCGCAGCCGCCCCGGCTCGCGCGCCACCGCCTCGATCGCCACGGTCGCGGTGTCGTGCGCGAGCTGCCGCCGCGTCGCGCGCGCGTTCCGCTCCAGCGCCTCGGCCGGCGCCGTCACGCCCAGCGCCTCGCGGTTGGCACGCAGGAGGTCGAGCATCCACGCGTTGCCGCCCACGAAGGTGTGCGCGCGCACCTGCGGCCGTGTCTTGATGTTGAAGTCGAGGCCACGCGGGTTGCGCGCGATGCGCAATGCACCCTGGTCGGGCATGTGGCACTCCTGGCAGGTGCGGGTCCCGGGGCCTGCGCCGCCCTCGTCGCTGAACACGCTGTTGCGCCACTCCAGGTACGGCGTCTGCTCGGGGAACGGCTTCCCGCCGGGGACGTGCGTGGTGAAGAGCGTGTGGCACGAGCCGCACAGGGCCGCGCGCTGCACGTGCGGCCCGTGCGTGGCCAGGAACCCCGTGTGCATGCGCATCGGTTGGAAGGCCGGATCGGGGTAGGGCCCATAGATGCGCCGCTCGGGCCGGATGTCGAGGTTGCCCGAGAAGCTCTCGGACGTGCCGAGCTTCTCGGCGTGCACCTGGTGGCAGACCGTGCACGACACTCCGTCCTGGGCCAGCCTGCCCTGGGCCGCTGCGGCGATCCCGGGCGCGGGCTCCTTGGCGAGGCGCGCCTCGTGGTGGGCCATCGGACCGTGGCAGCGCAGGCAGAGGCCCTCGATCGCGGCGCGCTGCCCCGGTGGCGCGGCAGAGACCTCCTTGGCCACCTGCGCGCGCCAGTAGGGATCACGGAACGAGTTGGCCATCATCGTCCCGCGCCACGTCGCGTACGGAGACACGTCGTCGCCCGTCGCACTCCACAACGCCTGCGCGGTGGGCGCCGCGGCGTGGCAGAGTGCGCACGCGCTGCTGTCGAGGAAGTTGCCGTCCTGCGCCGCCCCCATCCGCCCCATGCCCGCGCCACGGCCCTGCCCCTGCGCAGCGAGCAGGGCAGGAAGCACGAGCACGACGGCGAGGAGCGCGGACCGGATCGGCATGGCGTGGGCTCTGGACATGGGGTCGGGCCAGCGGAACGGAAGGGCACGCCCGTGGCAAGCCTGCCGCCCCGAAGGCCGGGCCCGCGCCAGCCCCCGAGCGCGCGCACCGGCGCTCACGCCATGGCCCGCACGAAGCGCTGCACGATCGCCACCGGCCGCGTGATCGCGGTCCCCACCACCACGGCGTGCGCGCCCAGGTGCAACGCCTCCGCGGCCTGCTCAGGCGTCCAGATCCGGCCCTCGCACACGACCTGCCCGGCCGGCAGGCGCTCCGCCAGGGCGCGCACGAGGGCCAGGTCGGGAGCCGCCTCCGGCGCCCCCTGGGTGTAGTCGGTGTAGCCCGCGAGCGTCGTGCTCACGTAATCGGCGTACGGCGCGGCCGCGAGCCCTTCCTCCAGCGTGGCCACGTCGGCCATCACCAGGGCCTTCACCTCGCGCCGCACGCGCCGCAGCAGCTCGACCGGGTCGGTGCCGTCCGGGCGGCGGCGCCGCGTGGCGTCGAGAGCGACCACGTCGGCACCGGCCGCCGCGCAGGCGCGCGCGTCCTCGATCGTGGCCGTGATCAGCACCTCGCCGCTGGCGTAGCTCGACTTGGTGATGCCGATGATCGGCACCGCGACGACCGGCCGCACCGCAGCGATGGTCTCGACGCCGCAGAGCCGGACGCCCACCGCGCCGCCGAGCTCCGCGGCCTTGGCGAAGGCCTGGAGGATATGCGGCGCATGGAAGGGCGAGCCGGCCTCGGCCTGGCAGGAGACGACGAGTCCGCGCGCGATCGGCTGCACGCGCGCACTTGTAGCGCGTGGCGACGCTCGGCACAGGCCCGGGCGCGGACGGCTCACTTGCGCTGGAACGTGGCCTGCACCGTCTCGACGCCGGCCGGGACCTCGACGTCCTGCCAGGACTCGCGGTCGCGCGGGAACATCAGCCGGTACTTGCCCGGCCGCAGCCCGCGGAACTCGGCGCGGCCGTCCTCGCTGACGTTCTGCTGCTCCAGGAACACCCCGTCGCGGAAGATGAGCAGGGCACCCAGGGTCTGCGGCTTGCCCTCCGCCGTCTTCACCTCGACCTTGAGGGTGGCCCCGCGCTGCAAGACGATCGGCAGCGGGCTCGTGCGCAGCAGGTCGCCGGGCAGGGCGAGCCGGACTTCCGTGCTGGCGAAACCATCGGCCATCACCACCACCCGGTCGGCGCGCGCGGAGATCCCGCTCACCACGACCTTGCCCGACTCGTCGCTCTGCACCGTGACGCCGCGCATGTAGTAGGCATCGGCCTCGTTGCCGACGTACAGGGAGGCGTTGGCCACGGGCTTCCCGTCGGGATCGCGCACCATGGCCTCCAGCCTGCCGCCGGGCTCCAGCAGGATCGTGCGCAGGTCCGCCTCGGCGTTGGGCAGGACCTCCACCTCGCGCTCGAACGGGGCATAGCCCGGGCAGTGCAACGTCACCCGCGAACGCCCGGCCGGGAAGCGGGACACCGAGAGGATGCCGCTCGCCATGGTGACGGGACGACCCGGCACGCGGCGCTGGGCCACGGCGTCCATGTCGCCCGGCGGCAGCGGGTCGAGCGGCTCGATGCGCAGGATGCCGAAGCTGACCGGCCGCCGCCCCGGCAGCCCGAGCACGCGCGCGCCCAGCCGGCCATGCGGCACGAGCGGCATGCGGATCCGCACGTTGTTCTCCTGCGGGCCGACCACGCGCGAGATCCGCAGGTCGCGTTCGGCGGTGTAGGTGTGCAGCTCGAGCGAACCCTCCGGGACCTCGACCTGGAAGGCGCCCTGGGCGTCCGTGTACACGACCGAGCCGACGTTGCCGGTGGCCAGGATCATCGCCTCCGGCACCGGCTGGCCCTCCAGGTCCTCGACCCGTCCGCTCAGCACCCGCGCGGCCTGGAACTCGAGCACGACCGGTCCGACCGTGGCACCCGGCGCCACCTGCACCGGCGCGCGGGCGAGCGCGATCGGCAGGGTCGAGTAGCGGCCCTTGAGCAGGTACGAGCCGGGCGCGACGCCGCGCAGCGCGAACGTGCCGTCGGGGCCGGTGACGTCGTAGTGGCTCGTCCGCATCGCACTGCTGAACACCCATGCGCCGGCCACGGGCTTGCCGCCGCTGCGCACCTGGCCGGTGATCGTGCCGGGCCGCGGCAGCACGATCGGGGCCAGCTCGCGCTCCTGGCCGGCGGCGACGCCGTCCACGACGGTCTCGATGCGCGCCAGCCCGAGCTTGTCGAAGAGCAGCTCGACCTTGGCGGCGGGCACGCCCTGCAGGACGAAGCGGCCGCCCGCGTCGCTCATCGTGCGCACCTCGTAGACCGCGACCGGGCCGCCCCGCTTGTAGGCCTGCGAGATCGCGACGCCGGCGACGGGCGCCCCGGACTCGTCCTGCACCACGCCGTGCAGGGTGCCGCCCTCGCGCACCGCCAGATCGAGCTGTGCCCCCTCCTCGATCGGGATCTTCAGCCAGGGCGAATCGCTCTTGGCGAAGAGCAGGTTGCCGTTGGCGACCGTGAACGTCGCGACGCCGGGGCTGACCCGCTGCGGCAGCGCGAACCGCCCCTGCTCCTCGGTGCGCGTGCGCACGGTCTCACCCAGCTCGTTCTCGAGCACGAGCCCGATCCCGGCCTTCGCCCCCGGACCCACGAGCCGCCCGGCGACCGCGACCCGGGGGCCGAGCTCGATCTCCAACGAGCTCAGCTCGGGCCGGATGGCCACGGTGCGTTCCGCGGTGGCCAGCTCGGCATGCGACACCAGGATCCGGTAGTTGCCGCGCGCGAGCCCCCGCAGGGTCACGCGTCCATCGTCGCCCGACGTGGCGACCGTCGGCACGTGCAGCGCGGCGTTCCAGCTCGCCGGATAGAGGCGGATCTCGGCGCCGGCCACGGGGCGGCGCTGGGTCTCGCTGCCCTGCACCACCTGCAGATCCACGACCAGACCAGGCTGGTCGAGGGTGAGGATCAGCGGCTTGTCGCCTCCCACCGCCACCGGGGTGAGCGTCGCGGGCGTGTGCCAGCCGTCGCGTGCGGTCACCGCCACGACCTCGGGCGGCAGCGCCTCGAAGCGGAAGTTGCCGCGCGCATCGGTGCGCGTCCCCTTGCCGCGGAACTCGCCCGGCTGGCCGGGACCGACCACCACCTCGCAGTCCGGCACGGGATGTCCCTGCCCGTCGCGCACGAAGCCGGAGAGCTCGAAGCCGCGGAGCAGGAAGAGCGTCACGGACGGGAGGTCCGCGGGGAGCGGGATCTGCAGGGTCGCCATGCCGCGCGCGCGGACCTCGAGCATGCGCCCCGGCGCGCGCGAGGTCCGGAACGAAAAGCGGCCGTCGTCGCCGGTGTGCAGGGCCTGCAGCGGCCGGAGCTGCAGGATCGGCTCGGGGCGCACGATCTCCAGGAGCGTGACCTGGGCCCCGGCCACGGGCTGGCCGTCCGGGCCGACCACGATGCCCTGCACCGGATCGGCCACCGGCCGCTCGACTGGCAGCGGCGCCTCGGTCTCGACCCGCACGCCCTTGGCCGGATCCCGCTCGGCGCGCCCGGGCGCGCCGGGGGCGCCAGCGTCCGGCGCCGGCGGGGTCCCCTCCCGGACCTCGGTCCAGGTCTTCCAGCCGAACCAGAGCGTGACCGCGACGATCACGCCGGACGCCAGGATCCAGATCAGGTCACGTGGGCGCATGGACGGGTGGAACCTTCACGGTGTGGCCTCGCCGAGGCGCGATCCTGTCGTCATCGGGCACCGCCTTGCAGGGCCGCGGCGAGCCGGCTCCAGGTCTGGCGCAACGGTTCGGCGCCCTGGCCGGCGGCCCGCTCCAGCACCGCCAGCACGCGCGCGCGGACGGATTCCCGGTCGACGGACTTCTGGATCGCGGAGACCGCGGCCTCCATGGCCAGGACCTCCTGGCCGCGGCCCACGCTGGCCCGGAACCGGGCGAGGTGCGCCTGGGGCTGTTCGAACTCGGCCGCGACCCACGCGTTGGCCAGCTCCAGCGAACGGCTCTCCTCCAGGCTGAGGGCGAGGCGGGTGCGCAACGCCAGGGTGGCCGGCGCATCCTGCGGCTGCAGCGCGAGCAGCTCCTCGAGGCCATCGCGCACCGCGCGCAGCATGCGCGCCGGCGGCTCGAGGTCGAGGAAGTTGCGCCACGCGCGCAGGGGCCAGGACGGCGGGATCGGACGCCCGTCGCTCCGGCTCGACTCGATCGAACGGCCTTCGATGAGGCGGTAGGTGAGCGACCAGGAGCTCAGCGGCGAGAGCGCGTCCACGTGCCGGTCCAGGAGACTCTGCCCTTCGGCCAGCGCGTACTGCGGGCTCTGCCCGTTCTCGCGCGCGGCGATCGCGTCGCGCGCCTTCTCGGCCAGCCGGGCCTCGATGCCCACCCAGGGCTCCTCGGCCGGTGGCGGGGCCACGCCCCCGAGCAGGCGCAGGCCGTCGTCGTGGAGGAGGCGCCGGTCGGCGTACGGCAGGTTGAACTCCATCATGTGCGCCTCGGCTGGCCGGCCCGTGCCGGCGATCGCCACGAGCAGCGCGCCCGCGGCCGCCTTCGCGTCCGGACGGTCGGCGAGGAAGGTGCCGAGCTCGCCCAGCACCGCGCCCGGCGTGGTGCCGGTTCCGAGCTTGAGGGCGAGCAGCAGCAGCTGCGGGTAGGTGGCGCCAGGGCGCACGAACGAGGCACGCACGACGTCCATGCGCGCCTCCTCGAGGTTGGCCACCGAGGCCGTGAGGCAGGCGGTGGCGCGCGCGAGGTAGAGCCGGTAGAGGCGCAGCCAGGTCGCGTCGTCCCGGCGCGCGAAGCCCTGCTGCTCACGCTCGATGACCCGGTCCAGTGCGGCCCTGGCCTCCGCGCCCCGGCCTTCCTGGAGCAACGCGGTCACCTCGGGCACCGGGTCCTCGCCGTATGCGGCAGCGAGCTCCTCGGCGCGCGCGTCGTCGGGGGCCATCGCCCGCGCGTCGCGCAACGCGCGCAGGAACGCGCTGGCCAGGGGAGCGTCGTGGAACGGCAGAGCCACCTGCGTGCCGCTCAGCACCGCGAGCAGCGCGGGCGGCCCCTGGGCGAGCCCGGGCTCCACCTGGGCCTGGGCCATCGCGTCGGCGATCAGGTTGGTGAAGCGGGCGGCGTCGAGGTTCTTGCGGGTGATCCGGCCGGCCTGCCACGCCACGAGCGAGGCGATCACCGCCAGCGTGGCCACGGCTCCGGCGACCGCCTGCGTGCGGTTCTTGCGCGACCAGCGCAGCCAGCGCCGGATCAGCGACTGGCGGCGGATCCGCACCGGTTCGCCGTCGGCCACGCGCAGGAGATCGCGCGCCAGCTCCTCGCCATCCGGGTAGCGCTCGGCGGGATCCTTGGCGAGCAGCTTGTCGAGCACCGCCTCCAGGTCGCGCGGCGCGCCGGGCAGGAACTCGCGCAGGCGGTGCGGGCGGTGGTGCAGCAACGCCTCGAGCATCGCCTCGGGACTCCGTCCCTCGAGCGGCAGCCTCCCGGTCAGCGTCTCGAAGATCGTCACGCCGAGCGCGTAGAGGTCGCTGGCCGGAGTGAGCGGGCGGCCGGTGGCCTGTTCGGGCGGGGTGTAGTGCAAGGTGCCCAGGAAGCCTCCGCCCTGGGTGAGTGCCATCGCCTGCTCGTTGAGCATCTTGCTCAGGCCGAAGTCGGCCAGCGCGAGCGTGCCGTCGGGATGGACCAGCAGGTTGCCCGGCTTGACGTCGCGATGCAGGATGCGCCGCCGGTGCGCGTGGGCCAGCGCGTCCGCCACGCCGGCGAAGCGCCGTGCCGCCTCGAGCGGCCCCAGCGCGTGCGCGCCGCGCGCCTTGGCGCTGGCGATGTGCTTGTCCAGGCTGATGCCGTGCACGCGCTCCATGGCGAAGTACGCGAAGCCTGCCTCCTCGCCGAAGCCGTAGATCGGCACGATGTTCTCGTGATGCAGCGCGGCGGTGGCACGGGCCTCGGTGCGGAAGCGCGCGCGCATGGTGAGGTCGGTGGCGAGGTGCGGCGCCAGCACCTTGAGCGCGACCGGCCGCTCCAGCGACTCCTGCCACGCCTCGTACACCGTGCCCATCCCGCCGCGGCCGAGCAGGCCCGTGATCCGGTAGTCGCCCAGGCGCTCGGGCACGTCGGTGACCTGACCGACGATGCTGTCGACGAAGTCGAGTGCCTGCAGGCGCTCGAGCATGTCCTTGGCCTCGCTGCTGCCGTCGTGGCGGAGGGTGCTGCGCACTTCGGAGGCGCGTTCCTGTCGTTCCGCCAGCATGCGCGCCAGACGCTCGTCGGTGGACGACGCCGGTTCCTGCACCGGATCGGGGCTCACGGCGCCTTGAGCTCCTCGGCCAGACGCTTCATGGCGCGGCTGAGGAGCAGGTACACGGCGTTCTCGCTGCGGCCCATCCGCTCGGCGATCTCCTTGGCCTCCAGGCCCTCGATGCGCGCGAGCATCAGCACCTCGCGATGGTCCTCGGAGAGCCGGGCCATCGCGTCCTCCAGCAGCGCGAGGCGGTCCTTGCGGTCGGCCTTGGTCACGGGTCCGGAGCGGCGGTCGGCCACCGGGAGGTCGGTCTTCATGCCCTGCTCCCTACGCGGGTCGCGCGCCGCCACTCCCACCTGGTCGCGGAGGATGCGCGCCACCTTGCGCTTGGCGAGGACCACCAGCCAGGCGCCGGCGTTCTTGGGATCGGCCAGCGTGTGCCAGGAATGGATGGCCTCGATGGCCACTTCCTGGAGGACGTCCTCCGGGTCCATGCGCGCCCGAAGCTCCGGTCCCATGCGGAGGTAGATCACGGAGAGCAGGCGCTCGCGGTACTTCTCGAGGACGACTTCGGGAGCTTGGGACATGCGCAGGGAGGGACGGCAACTCTAGCGCCGCACGCCGATGCGGGGCACGGGTGGCGGCACCAGGACGGGGCGGCGGGGGCTTACGCGAGGTCGCGCACACGGGGTTCAATCCGCGGAGTGCCCGGAACCCTCGTCCACCTGTCGCTGCCGTTCCTGCTGGCGGCCCCGGTCCCCCAGGACCAGGCCGCCGCGGTCCAGGGCGCGGTGACGCCGGCGGGACGGATCCTGGTGCTCGACGACCGGGAGTTCCCCGATCGCAAGCCGCTGCTGAGCCGACTGCGCGCCGCGGTGCGTGGCCGGGACGCGCCGGCCGCGCGCGCGGTGCTGGACGACCTCGAGCGGCGCCCCGCCGCGGCCCGGGCGCCGCTCAGCCGCGCCGTGGCGGGGCTGGGCGGGGCGGTGAAGGGCTCCTTCTGGCTCGGCCCGGTGGTGAGCGTGCAGGTCCCGCCGGGGCACGCGGCGGCGCTGGCGGCACTCGAGGGCGTGGTCGCGGTCCGCGCGGACGAGGTGTTGCGGCCGCACCTCCGGGTGGCCACCGCCGCCGGCAACCACGACGCGGACGCGGTGCAGCAGGGCCTCGGGCTGCGCGGGCTCGGCGCCACGCTCTTCCTGCTCGACTCGGGGATCGACATGGACTCGGGCGGCGTGGGGCTGCCACACAAGGCGTTCGACTGGCGCTTTCCGCGCCAGGGCACGCGGATCCAGGGCGCGGTCGACGTGGTGGCGCGCACGCCCCGGGATCCCGAGGACCGCAGCGGCCACGGCACCGCGGTGGCCGGGATCGCCGTCGGCAAGGGCTGGGACGCGCCCCTGGCCAGCGACGAAGGCTTCGCGGCGGATGCCGCCCTGCGCAGCTACCGCGTCACGCTCGACCAGCAGGGCAACTGCCTCGTGTCGGACGTGCTCGCGGCGTGGCAGCTCGTGGCGATCGACGGGGCGCTCGCTGCGGGGGCGGTGGCGAACCACAGCTACTCCGGCCGGCCCGATCCCATGGACCCGGTGCAGTTCTTCGTGGACGCGGTGAGCTACTACGCCGACGTCCTGGTCGTGACCTCGGCCGGCAACGACGGCCAGCTCACCACGCCTACCTTCGCCAGCCAGTCGAACGCCAACGGCCTCGCCGTGGCGGCGGTGGCGCCGAACAGTCATGCCGTGCCGTCGTGGAGTTCGTACGGGCCCCTGCTGGGCGACCCGCAGCGCAGCTGGCCCGACCTGGCCGCGGTCGGCGCGCCGGTGACCACGCCCACGATCGACGACCCACGCGCGTCGGGCGTGAACTTCGGAACCAGCTTCGCGGCGCCGTGCGTGGCCGGCACCGCGCTGGTGCTGCGCGGGATGCGTCCGGACCTGGACGCGACCGACACCAAGGCCCTGATCCTGAACTCGGTCCAGGACCTCGGTGCCGCCAACCCCACGCTGAACCGCCACCACTACGGGCTCGGTCTCCTGCGCACCGATGAGGCGGTGCGGCATCTCCTGCAGGGCTCCCGGTTCCGGGGCGGGCTGAACCGCGGCCAGCCGACGCAGCTGGCATTCCCCGTGCCGGTACGGCGCGGCACGCACTACGCCGCGACCCTGTGCTGGCAGCGCTCGGACTTCGCCGCCTCGGAGTGGGACGACCTCGACCTCGCGGTGGTGAACCACCTGGGCCTGCTCGTCGCCGCAGGCAACTCGCGCCGCAATCTGTACGAGCGGCTGCTCTTCGCGGGCCTGGTCGACGGCTGGTACACGTTGCTGGTCACGGGCATGAACGTCCGCGCCCCGCGCGTGGAGTTCTCCCTGGTCTGCGCCGAGAACCGCGGCGGCGGCCGGCAACCGGGCGTGTACGACACCTACGCTCCCGGCTGCACCGGCAGCGCACCGGACCCGCTGCTGGGCGCGGTCCTGCCGCAGGGTTCGGCGACGGCGTTCGGGGCGCGGCGCACGCGCGTGCCGTTCGCGTACGGCACGACGCGCTTCCAGCAGGCGTTCGATCACGCGCACCTGGGCGGCACACCGTTCACCATCGACCGGCTGGCGTTCCGGCGCGACGAGGCCCAGGGGCCGACGGCGCCGTTCCGGCTCGACCTGCAGGTGTGGCTGGGGTACACGGCCCTGCCGGTGCATGGGCTGGCGACGGCGTTCGCGAGCAACCCCCTGCCTGGCTCGCAGACCCTGGTGCTCGACGACCGCGCGTTCGACTTCCACGGCACGCACGAACTGCCCGGGGGCACGGGCGACTTCGAGTTCGTGCTGCCGCTGCGCGCGCCGTTCCAGGTGGCCACCACGACCGGCCGCAACCTGCTCCTGGAGGTCAAGGTCTACGGCAGCGACCAGAACGGCGCCGAGCTGCCGTGGTACTTCGACGCCGCAGAGGGCGGCGGCGTAGGCCGCGTCTACACCGACGCGAAGAGCGCGACCGCCACGTCCGGGATCGTGGACAACCTGGGCCTCGTGACCAGCCTCGTGCGTCCCGAGCTGCGGGGTGCGCGGCCCGATCTGTCGGCCTGGCCGCTGCCACAGCTGGGCACGCCCTTCGACCTCGTCCTGCGCGACGCTCCGGCCCAGCGCGCGGCGGTCCTGGTGCAGGGCTACCGCGACGACCGCTACCTCGGCATCGGCCTGCCCTTCGACCTCGGCATGTTCGGCGCGCCCGGCTGCGCGCTCCGCACCGAGGT
This sequence comes from Planctomycetota bacterium, assembly GCA_020849665.1. Lineage (GTDB taxonomy): Bacteria > Planctomycetota > UBA1135 > UBA1135 > UBA2386 > JADLFX01. Next base: position 13,814 of record JADLFX010000036.1, read on the forward strand.
GGTCGAGCACTTCGCCATGGTGGTCGGTCCCGGTGGCCAGGCGCGCCTGCGCATGGTCCTGCCCCAGGACCCGGCGCTGACCGGCACGCTCTTCTACCAGCAGGCCCTGGTGCTCGATCCGGGCGCCAACGCGCTCGGCCTCACGGTGAGCAACGTAGGACGGGGACTCGTGGGACAGTGAGGCGCGGCCCTACTCCGCGAGCTCCGGCGGGAGGCGGCGCAGCCGGCCGCCGCGATCCACGCAGGCCAGCCGGGTCGTGCCGGTGGCCGCCAGCTCGCCGGTCTCGGCCAGGAAGACCTCGTACGCCAGCGTGATCGAGGCGTTGCGGCGCTCCACGACCGAAGTGCGGATGGCGAGCAGGTCGTCGTAGCGGGTCGAGCGCAGGTACTGAGCCTGCACCTCCACCACCTGGAGCAGGCAGCCCTCCTCTTCCATGCGGCGGTAGGTCTTGCCGCGGGCCCGCAGCCACTCGGTACGGGCCTCCTCGAACCAGTCGATGTAGCTGCCGTGGTGGGCGACGCCCATCTGGTCGGTCTCGCAGTAGCGGACCCGCAGCCGGTGGGTGCCCTCGGGGAGGGGCAGGGGGGGAGTCATGCCAGGGTCCGATCTTCGCGCCCCGCCGGGCCGCGGGCCTCGTTCCCGACGACAATTTGCAGCGCGGCGGGGAAGAGGGCTAGCTTGGGCCCCTTCCAAGGCACCTCGCATGCTCCGCCGCCGCGCTCCCTTCGATCTCCTCCTGCTCCTCAGCCTGGCGGCCTGCGGCGGCTCCCCCGAGCCCGCCGCCCCCGATCGCAGCCTGGAAGCGCAGTTCCAGAAGGACCGGACCCAGCGGCAGGAGACGCTGCTCCGCCAGGAGGACTGGCAGAACGTCCTGATGAACCTCGACAAGTCGCTCGACCGCTACGCCACGGCACTGCTCTCCGCGGGCAACGACCGCGCCGACCGCATGGTGGTGAGCCTCGAGACCTACCTGGCGCAGGAGACCAAGAAGCACTTCGCCGATCTGGTGCGCGAGGCCGACCGCGACGAGTTCCCAGGCAACCGCGCGATCGCCGCGGCGGCGCTCGGGTTCAGCCAGAAGCCCGAGGCCCTCGACCCGATCCTCAACTGCCTGAACGACCGCGACGAGGCGGTCGTCAACAACGCGCTGCTGGCGCTGGGCGCGCTGCGCGACCCGCGCACGCCCGTGGCGCGCCTCGCGGAGTTCGTCGAGGACGAGAAGCGGCCGGTGAAGCTGCGCGCCACGGCGTCGTGGACGCTCATGCGGCTGCAGCTCTTCGTGCACCAGCCCGACCAGGTTCCACCGGTGTGGATGCGCGTCCTGCAGCGCCCGGTCGAGGCCACCGATCCCAGCATCCTGGTGCACGCCCTGCGCGGACTCGGGCTCTTCCGCCGCAAGGAGTACGCCGCGCACATCCGCCCCTATCTCGCCCATCCCACGCCCCTGATCCGCACCGCGGCGGCGCTGGCCACCGGGTTCTGCGGCGATCAGGCCTCGCACAAGGACCTCCTCGTGCTGCTCAAGGCCAGCGAGACCAACCCCAACGTGCGCCTCACGGCGCGCAAGGCGCTGCAGGCGCTTGCTGGCGGCGTGGACCGCGGCTACGACGTCGAAGCGTGGCGCCAGGTCTTCGCGCGCGGCTACTGAGTCCCGGGACTGCCGGTGCGCCGGTTGCCCTGCCCCGCGGCGGCAGTTGCGCGGCTGGCATGGCGCTCCTGCTGGCCGCCACGGTGGGCTGCCAGGAGCACGCGGGTGGTGGCGAGGATCCTGCGGCGCTCGCGCGACGCCTGCTGCACCGCAACCACGGCGGGATGGTCGGACAGATGGGCCAGTGCCTGATGGAGCTGCGCCGCGCCGGCGACCCCCGCCCCACGACCGTGGCGCTGGACCTGCCACGCCGCCTCCGCCTCGACACGCCCGACGGGATGCTGCTCCTGGACGGCGAGCGCGGCTGGCGCTGCGCCCAGGATCGGCCGGCCGAGGAGCTCGACGCGGCGGCCACGGCCGACCTGCGGTTGTGGCGTGCGCTGCTCGCGGCCCTGGTGCTCGAGCCGCTGCGCGAGCCGCAGCGGGTGCAGCGTCAGGGTCCCACGGTGCTCGCGGTCACCGCGTCGGGCGGCGAGACGTGGCGCCTGGAGTTCGATCCGACCACGCTGACCGTGCGCTCGTGGATCGGTCCGCCGGGAGAAACCCGTCTGCTCGAGTTCCTCGAGACGCCAAGCACGCGCTTCCCCTCGCGAGCCCGCTTCGACCGCTTCGGCGAGCGGGAAGTGCGCTTCCTGCTGAGCGGCGTCGTGTTCGAGGACCTCGTGTTCCAGGACCCGGCCACGGCCATCGCCACCACCCGGCCCAGCGGCCCGCGCCTCGCGCGCGGCGGCGAACGGCGGCCGGCGCGCCCCGAGGTGCAGTCGGTGCCGGCGCGGCTCTGGCTCGTGCTCGACGATCCCGGGACGTGGCGCGAGCGCTCGGAGCTGCTGCTGCGGGAGGGGGAGGCCCTCGCCGCATTGGGGCAGGTGTCGAGCGGCCTGCCCGTGTTCTTCCGCGAGGCCGGTAGAGAGCTGCTGGCGATCCCCTTCGAGCCCGACGCGGAGCGCGGCGCAAGGCCGTTCGTGCCCCGCGCCGGCATGCGCGTCGTGCGCACCAGGCGCCACATGGCCCTCGTGGTGTTCCCCGAACGCGGCACCTTCGCCACGGCGGTGGCGAGCGGCCGGTCGTTGTTGGACGCCCATCTCGCCGAGAAGAACCTGCGCGCGGCCGGCCCGCTGCGCGCGATCCCCTACCTCGCGCTGGACGAGGGCCCGCCGACGCCGGCCCAGCTCGAGCGCCTGCAGGTCAAGCTGGAGCTGCCGCTCGGCGAGTGGCGGTGAGCGGCCGCGCCAGCGGCCCGCGGCGGCTCGGGCACGGGCCGAGTACCCTGGCCGCGCGGCAACCGGCATCGAGCGCTGCGAACGGCGGGCCGCTGCGGCGTCCCTCAGGTCTTCTCCGCCTCCCGCGGGGCCCGCACCACGCGCAGCTCGCCCTCGATCCCGCGGATCCGCACGTCGCGCTGGGGGAACGCGATCTCGATGCCATGCTCGCGGAACGCGCGCTCGATGGCCACGTTCATCGAGTGCACGGCGCGCATGGTGTGATCGCGGTGCGCGACGAAGGCGTAGAGCCGGAACTCGATCGCATTCTCGCCGAACGTGCGCAGCACCGCCGACGGCTCGGGCTCGCGCAGCACCAGAGCCTCCTGGCGTGCGACGTCGAGCAGGACCTTCAGCACCTTGGCGACGTCGCTGCCATAGGCCACACCGATGACGACTTGCAGGCGGGCCTTGGTGTCGCTGAGGGTCCAGTTGAGCACCCGGCCGGTGATCAGCTCGCGGTTGGGGATGATCAGCTCGCGACGGTCGTAGTCGACCACGACCGTCGAGCGCATCCGGATCTGCGAGACCACCCCTTCGATCTCGCCCACGGTGACGATGTCTCCCACGCGCACCGGACGCTCGAAGAGCAGGATCAGCCCCGAGACGAAGTTGGCGAAGATCTCCTGCAGGCCGAAGCCCAGGCCCAGCGACACCGCCGCCGCCAGCCACTGCACCTGCGACCAGCCGATGCCGATCGCGGCGAACACCACGATCGTGCCGACGATCACGATCGCGTAGCGGAGCACTGTGGTGATCGCATAGCGCTCGCCGGTCGGCAGACCCATGCGGTCGAGCACCGCGATCTCCACCAGCGCCGGCAGGTTGCGCGCCGCCAGCGCCACCAGGAAACCCAGGACCATCGCGAGCAGCACGTCGCCCAGGGACACCGGCACGATGTGCTGCAAGGTCTCCATGCGGCTGCCCGTGGGGCCGGCCACCTCCCGCGACTCCGTCACGGTGGTGCTCCACAGGTGCACGTCGTCGAGGAGCCCCAGGGCCGGCAGCAGGTCGGCCCAGATCCCCCACAGGACCAGGAACGTCGCCGCCGTCAGCAACGCGGCCAGCAGGCGCCGGCTCTGCGCCGAGATCGTGCCCAGGTCCACGGCGGGGGCCTCGGGAACCGGGGCCTCCCCCGCCGGCCCTTCGCGTTGCCCGGCCCGCGCCGCCGCGGCGGTCTCGCGCTGCTTGCGCAGCGCCTCGATCGCCATCCGCCGCCGCGCCAGGAGCAGCCAGCGCATGAAGAGGGCGTGCAGGAGGGTCATGCCCACGACCGCCTGCACGGAGCCCTGGAAGCGGCGCGAGATCTGCAGCGCGGTGTAGACGTAGCCGGTGGTCACGAGGCCGACGCCGACCAGCGGCACCACGATCGCCAGACCGTGGTAGACGGGACGCAGACGCGCCAGCACGGCGCGCGGATGGCGGGTCAGGTACTCGTCCAGGATGCCGCCGCGGGGGCGCAGCACGCGGTGCAGGTAGAGCGCCGCGAGCACCATGATCGAGATCAGCACCAGACGGTGCAGGCCGTCCCGGCGGGGATCGAGCTCGGCGTTGGTGAGCGTGGCCGCCGCCGCCGAGAGCGGCACCAGGGTCGCGATCATCACCCCGCTCACCGCGCGGATCTGGCGCGACGCCCGCACCGGCCATCCGAAGTGCATCATCGCCAGCCCGTTCTCGCGCGTGATCTGCCGCAGCACGGCGAGCCCGGCCCAGGACAGGGCTCCGGTGGCGAACCCTGCGCCCACGGCCCGCACCATCCGCGGCGCCAGCTCGTCGAGGCAGAACCAGGAGGCCGCCAGGAGCAGCGCCGGTCCGATGCTCGCGAGATAGAGGCTCAGCAGCAGGGCCTGCGTGGTCGGCAGGAACGCGGTGACCGCGGCCCTCGAGGCCTCGGTTCCCAGGCGATCGAGGGCGAGCACCGTGCGGCGCCGCGGCAGGAGCAGGCCCACGGCAACCACCAGGACCAGGAGCAGGCGCCAGGCACGGACGAACGCCTCGTCGCGCAGCCACCCCAGGGCCGCCTCGATCTCGTCGCTGGAGAAGCACTCGGGCCGTTGCAGGAGGCTGCCGCCCCAGTCCAGGCCGAGCACCGAGTAGCCGGTGGGAGTCCACAGGAGGCGCTCGTCGACGAAGCGCAGGATCGCGCGCACCTGGCGCAGGATCTCGCTCTCTGCCTGCACGAGATCCACGAGCACGTTGAAGTACGCCTCCTGATCGCCGATCAGCTGCTGCACCAGTGCGCGGCGCGCCTCCAGCAACTCCTCCACCGAGAAGGCGATGGCGACCCGCGCCACCTCGCTCACGGCCGGATCCAGTCCCGCGACCAGAACGGCCTGCCGGGCCGGGATGTCGGAGAGTTCCTCGGCCTGCTGCTGCAGCGCGATCTGCTCGACCTGGGTCTCGGCGAGATCGGCCTGATGCTGCGCGAGCCGCTGCGCGATCGACCGCTGGTCGGGCAGCTCGGCCAGGCTCTTGCGCAGCAGGATCGCCAGGGTCCGGCTCAGGCCGGCGACTTCGCTCTGCTTCTGCAGACGCTCGAAGCCATCCCTCAGGTCGGAGAGCCGCGACGCGAGTTCCTGGCGCTCGGCCTGGGCCAGGGCGAGCCGCGCGACCATGCCGCGCGGGCCGGCGCGCCGTTCGGCCAGGGCCTGGTTCTCGGCCGCCACTGCCTGCACCACCGGATGCGCGCGCGCGGCCTGACGGCGGGCCTCCTGCGCCGACTCGGCCTGTTGGCGGGCTTCGGCCTCGCGTGCCCGCGTGAGGGCCTCGCTGTAGGTGTTGAACGCCCGCTCCGCGGCGGCCACGCGCCGCGCCAGGGCATCACGCTGCAGACGCAGGAGCTCGCCACGCACCTCGAACCCCGCCAGCTCGGCCTGCAGCAGCTCGGTCTCGGCCGCGGCCGCGGCGCGCCGGGCCGCCACCTCGGCGGCGCGGGCCTCGGTCCACGCAGTCGGCTCGTCGGGCGGCGGAACGCGCTTGCCCTCCTCCTCCAGCTTGCCGATCTGGGTGCGCAGGACGCCGAGCTGCTCGCCCTGGCGCGTGCGGCGTTCGTTGCGCTCCTTCAGCTCCGTGTCGATCCGGTCGAGTTCGGCGCGCGCGGCATTCCACTCGCCCTGGGCCTTGGTCCGCTCCTGGTCGAGCTCGGCGATCCTGAGGCCCTCGGTGGCCGGTGCAGACGGCTGCGTGGCGGCCTCCGCCTCGCGCTTGAGCTCCTCGATCCGGCGCGGCGCCGAGGCCACCAGCGCCGCGAGCCGGACCCGTTCGGCCTGCAACTCCTCGTGGCGGCGGGCCGCCGCGAGCGCCTCGCGCCACGCCGTGACGATCTTGCCCCGCAGGGCCTCCTCGAGACCTGGCTGGGTCTCGACACGCTGGAGGCGCTTCTCCAGTTCGGCCGCGGGCAGAGGCTCCTGCGCGCGGCTGCCAGGACCCAGGAACACGGCGCAGAGCGCCGCTCCCAGGAGGATGCTGCGGGAGGCGAACATCGTGGATCCCACGCGGGCGGAACGGCTCCGCGACGCGCAGCAGGGCGCCACAGGCTAGCGCCCGCGGGCGCCACTTGCCCGTGCGCTTGACGGCCGGGGTCCTGCAGCCGAGGATCCCGCCTGGATTGGAGAAGTTCCGGAAGCACCGGCAGGGACCCGAGGGGCGCGTGCGACTCCGCCCGATTCCCGGACTCTTCGTCGAACGAGCCAAGATCCTCCCGGCCACGTCAGGTCCGGATCGCTGGATCGTGATGGTGAAGGGCAACGGACCGGGCGGGATCCATACCCTGGAGGACGAGGTCCAGGGCCGCGACGAGGCCCTGGACCGCCTCTGCGATCTCCTGGAGCAGCTCTACTACCCGTCTTCCGGGAAGCCCGGCGCGCACGCGGGCGCCGAGGAGCCGCCCGCGCGCGATCCCTGAGGCAGGCGCGCGACGCGATCGCGCTCGGGCTCGCCTTGACTCGGACCCCGCGGCCGGCTTGGCTTCGGTCCGTCCCGCCGGCACCCGAGCCAATGGCAACCCTCTACGACCTCGATCAGATCCTCGCGCGGCACGTCATGCAGACGCGCCTCGTCACCGTCACCAAGAAGACCCCCCTCAAGGAGGTGCAGCGGATCCTCACCGAGAGCCGCATCAGCGGCGTCCCGGTGACCGACGAGTCCGGGAGGATCCTCGGCGTGCTCTCGGTTCGCGACCTGATGGACGAGGTCGCCGAGGGAACCGAGGAGGCCCCGGAGAAGAGCAGCTACTTCGAGATCTCGCCGGAGGAGACCATGGACGAGGACTTCGAGGGCTACGAGGTCTCGGATGATTTCGTCGACTCCAGCGCCACGGCCGGGGACATCATGACCCCGGAGGTCCACTCGGTCCCCGCCGATGCCACGCTGATCGAGGTGGCCGCCAAGATGTCCAAGCAGGGCATCCACCGCGTGCTGGTGGAGGAGCGGGGCAAGCACGTGGGGCTGATCAGCACCATGGACGTGCTCAAGGGTCTGGCGGGCCTCAAGCCTGCCAAGGGCCAGGCCGCCGGCGCGGGCAAGCCCCCGGCGAAGAAGGCCGGCAAGGCCGCCGCGAAGAAGGCACCGGCCCGGAAGACCGCCGCGAAGCCGGCCAAGAAGGCCGGCAAGGGGCGCGGCAGGTAGGCCCACGCGGGGCCCTGCCACGCGCCGCGCCTGCTAGCTGCAGCGGTCGCAGGTGCCGCGCACCTGGATCTCCACGTGCCGCTCGCGCAGCGCGCGCGGCGCGGCCTTGCCCACCGAGATCCGCACGTCGTCCAGGCACTCCACCACGCCGCACGACCCGCAGACGAAGTGCGCGTGCGGGTCGCCGTCCTGGCCGGGCTGCACCGCCTCGAAGCGCCACGTGTGGTCGCCGAGGTCCGTGCGGCGGGCCAGGCCGGCGCGCGCGAGGTCGAGCAGGTTGCGGTAGAAGGTCGTGCGGTCCCAGCCGCGGCCGGTGAAGAGCGCCTCCATGTCGGCATGGCTGACCGGCGCGGTGGCCCGGCGCAGGGCCTGCAGGATCGCGATCCGCGCGGCCGTCGCACGCAGGCCGGCACGACGGACCTCGGCGCGCAGCGCGTGCACGTCGGCGGCTTCGGAGCGGAGGGCCATCGCGGGCCAGTCTAGGCCACGCCGCACGCGGGGCAACCGACGGCGGGCGCGGCGAGACCGGCCCGGGTTCCCGCCGCAGGCCCCCATCGCGGCTCGGGGTCGGCCGAGACCAGGGCCCGCGCCGGCGGCGCGAGCCGGCCGCCGCCGCGCGCCGCTCCCTCAGGCGCGCGACGGCCAGGGCGGCCTCAGTTCCAGCCGACCGGCAGCGCGAACTCCGGGCCCACCGTCCCCTGGGTGGCCGTGGTCGAACCCGAGCCGACGGCGTAAATGCGGAGCTCCTGACGTTCCTGTGGGTGCAGTCGGTGGGTAGTTCGCCGGCGTAGCTGGGCGGCGAGGGAGGATCTCGGCGGAAGAGGTTGGAAAGCGCACCGGCTCCAGGAAGCTGGAGCTGTGAAGAA
>JADLFX010000037.1 GCA_020849665.1 Planctomycetota bacterium
GATTCAGAGCAACTGACAGGCACGCCTGCGATGACGCAGAGCGCCGCCAAGATCCATCTCGGAATCGCGTGCATCGCTTTGGCCCAACGGATCGGCCGCTGAGCAGCGAGCGCCGCTGCGGCGCTCGCCTGCCCCTGAGGCGAGTTAGGCGCACGCTACCCCTCCACCGGTCCCCGCGACAGCCCCTCGTCCCACACAGCACCCGACGCACTGACCTCGAGTGCCGGTAGCCGGCAAACGAAACGCCAGGGCTCGGTGGAGGTCTCGTACTTGATGATCTCGTAGCGACGTCCGCACGTCCTCCAACTCTGGCAGGGCGCGATGTTCGGATCGGCATCCCACGGAATGCGCGCCAGATTCTCCAACTCAGCGACGGCCTCCTGGAGTGTGGCGTGCTCGCTGTGGACCTCCGCATGCAGCTCATCCTCGATGCAGTATCGGTGGACCATCACTCGGCGGGCCTAACGGATCTGGCGCTGAGCCGCCGAGCGCCGCTGCGGCGCTCGGCGGCTCCAAGGTCTTGTTAGACCTCGATGATCTCCACGTCTGGAGGTCCAGCATCGAGGTGCCAAAGGGAGGCGAACTCTACCACTTGCTCGACGGATTCACCTGGGTGGGAAGTGGTGGTCACGTGCCAAGGACACGCTCCTTTGGGACCGACGACCAACTCGTCCATGATCTCCTCCCAAAGCTCGCAGTCCTGACCTACCGCACAGAACAGCTCGATGCGGCGCTCGATGAGGGAGAGGAGCAGGGAGTCATGCGAAGAGCGGTAGCCGTGCTTCGAAACCAGAACGACCTTCTTGGCGACGGACACGGGCTCGGGCTCGGAGGTCTAACGGGTCAGCCGCTCAGCCGCGAGCCGCGTGCGAGGAACTTGATCTCGCGGTTGGTTGGTCGCGGCTCGTCGGCTCCTGCGTCAAGTTGGCCAGACTAGCCGAGAATCGTCGCAAGGGTAGCCCGACAGGTCGGCAGCAGGCCCGGCAAGCTTTCGTGGATGCACTCGACCGCGAGCTCGACATCACCGTGGTCGTCCAGGTAGTGGTCGACCTCGTAGCCGAGCATGACCTCAGGTGCTCCCAAGTCCTCGCCGAGGGCTGCTCGGGCAAGCCAGCGAGCGAAGCGCTCGACGGACGCTCGATCCGCAAGGTCTACCCGTGTCGCGTGCAACGCGAATCTGATCCTGAAGTCGCCGCGCTTGCGCCAGGAGTGGCTCCCATCCGCGAAGCGGGCGGGCCCATCTCTGAGCAAGTCGAGCAGCCAAGTGGGCACAGATGCGGCGTCTGGGGCCGCCGCAAGCTCGGACTCCGCCCAGGCCCGAACGTCGGCGGCAGAGGCAAGCTGATCGTCCCACGAGTCCAGCATGAGGTTGGCGCGATCGGTCAACACTGTTCTGGCCAACGTCTTTGACGCTCAGGCGCGAGGCGCGCGGTCGGTTGCTTTCGAACCTCGGTTGCTTTCCGCGCGCCTCGTCGCTTGCTGCGTCGTGTTGGCCGGCCTCTCACCCAGCACACTCGTAGTCCAGCTCCGGCTTACCATCCTGAGAATCAGCCACAGCACGGAAGGCGGGGCTACCAAGCACGAATGCGGTGAACTCGGCAAGGTCATCACGAGAGTGGCACCAGCGGTTGCCAGACCCCAAAGCGGACAACTGGTCGGTGGGTCGGAACTTGATCGTGAAACTCAGCTGCCAGATCTCGTCATCCTCGCCGTCGGCGGTGATGAACTGACGCGTGATGTCGCACTCGAAGAACCGACCGTGCCCCCAATCGTAGGTGCCCCACTGGAAGAGGAGCATGTCGCCATCCGCGTCGGGATCGCAGTCGGTAGCTTGCACGTCACGGAAGAAGGCGAGCATCGCCTCCGCAGCAACTCTAGGGCTCGCTGCGCGCAGCGTCACACGGCGTCGCTTCAAGAAGCTCTTGAACGAAGAGAATGCGTTGCGAGCGAGCATTGGTCTGGCCAACGTCTTTGGCATTGAGCCGCGGGCGCCGCTTGGGGCGCTCGCCGGCTCCTATGCCGTGTTGGGCGGCATCATATCCGCACCTCTCTGCACGCACTACCCGGTGGGCCGCGACGAATCTCGACTCTCGCTCCTTGGCAAAGCGGGTAGGCGCGCAGCACGGGCTCAACCGATGCGAACATCCGCTCAGCATCAGGCCCATACATGAACACTACGCTCGTCGTCTCCCTCATCTCGTTGCCGTCGACGTCTCCAAGGCGCTGGCCACTCAGTGCTTCGGCCAGCCGGTCCTCAAGAGTCGCGAGGTCGCACTCTTCGTACACGTGATCCGGAAGACCAACGCCATCGATGTGGACGAGAACAGCTTGCTCGGCGCCTTTCGCACCCTTGCCACGAAGCCATTTGAAGAAACCCATGCAGTAGTAGTCCGTCCGCCCAACGATACTGGCGTTCAGCTGCGCACGCGAGAGGGAGCGAAGCGACCGACGCGTGCGTCAGCTGCAACGCCTGGTTCGGCAGCGTCGTCCGTGGATGCGCGGTCATACCTTGATACGCCCCGAGGAGTAGCCCTCGCGAAGCTCGGATGCGGAGCCCGCGAGCAGCACGAACTCGTCCTCGATGGGGTAGTGGGCCCAGATGCCCCGGTGCCCCTTGCGATACCCCCAGTGGATGCCATCGACGCCTGGTCCGCCGATGACCAGGAACTGATGGCCGGCGTCTTCGCGCAGCTTCCCGGCGGGCTCGATGTACCAGTACTGGCCTTCCTCGTCCCACCAACCTTCCTCGGCAACGGGCGACTGGAAGTAGTCACCGCAGTCGTAGCCTCGCCACTTCTCCGGAACTTCCATCACCGCTCCGTCTGCCGAACAACGTTTCGGCTGAACAGCCTAGCCCGCTGTCCAAGTCGTCGGTCAGGCTATCCCTGCCCGGCCGATCGGCAACCCCCGCACAAGTGCTGGCCCCATCGGCACCAGCCGTCGCGCCCCCGTCCGCCGTGCTTGAGGGGAACAGCCTAATGCTCACGCCTCCATGGTGCCCTTTGGCTCCTCATCCGCCTCTGTCGTTGCCGCGGCCTCGGCATCGCCTGCACCGGTGCCACCTTCTACCCCGAAGACGGCCGCCGCCACGGCTCCTTCCAGCGGGCTGCGCACGCCGTGCGGCCCGCGGTTGAGCACGTGCGTGTAGATCATCGTCGTGCGCACATCGCGGTGGCCGAGCAGCTTCTGGATGGTGCGGATGTCGTGGCCGTCTTCGACCAGGTGCGTGGCGAAGGAATGGCGCAGGGTTTGGCAGCCAACCCGCTTGGGGATCCGGGCGGCGCGCGCCGCCGCGTGGACCGCGCGCTGCACGGCCGTCTCGTGGAAGTGGTGGCGGCGGCGTTCGCCGCTGCCGGCGTGGACGTAGATGCGGGTCGCCGGGAACACCCACTGCCAGGCCCACTCGCGCGCTGCGTTGGGCAGCTTGCGGCCGAGGGCGTGGGGCACTTCCACGAAGCCGGCGCTGGCGGCAAGGTCCTGCTCATGCTGGCGGCGGACGATGGCGAGGTGGCGCTGCAAGTCGGCGGTCAGGGGTGCCGGCAGCAGCGCGATCCGGTCGCGGTCGCCCTTGCCCTCGCGCACGAGCAGGGAGCGGCGGGCGAAGTCCAGTTCCTTGACGCGCAGGTGCAGCGCCTTGAGCAGGCGCAGGCCAGGGGCCGCAGAACCCTTCGAGTGACTGTCATGGCGCGCGGTCTGCCCGACGTCTCTGACTCTGAGCGGCGGGCCGCGCACCGCGTTGCTGGATCTCGCGGTTGCGTGATCGCGATGTCCGGCGGCTCCGGCGGGGAATTGGGCGGCATCCTACCGTCCCGCATCCTCAGCAACCTCGGCGAAGTCGCTCTCCGACAGGCCATACTCGAACGCGGCCTGAGAGAACGCATCCGGAAGCGTTGCATGCCAGGTGTCCCCGCAAGACTCTCCGGCGTCCGTGTAGCGGAACATCCTGCACGGCTCATCACGGCCGCCCTCCAGCTCTATCTCCACGCGCGAGGGCAAGGACAGATCCAGTCCTGGTTGGAGCTCTCCACTCGCAATCGTCCCGATCTTGTGGATTCCCGGCCGAAGGACCCGAGTCACACGAGCTACCACCCTGATCATGTCCTGCCCATCCTAACGCCGCCGCCGTGCCCCCGGTCGGCGACGCCGGCCGGCGCTCGCCCTCGGCCGCACCGCCGCTACCCGGGTGGCGCCGGCTCCCGGGCCTGCAGGCCCAGGTCGATCGAGAGCGCACCGCTGCCCCGCGCCGCGATCAGGATCGCGAGTGCCAGGGCCAGGAGCTGGAACTCGAAGCCGTGCCGCCCATCCTGCGTGTGGAACCAGTCCACGAACCACCCATGGCCGCGCCGCAGCCACAGCTCGCCCGCGATCGGCAGCGCCAGGAGCACGGCGGCGAGGCGGCCGCAGAGCCCGAACACCAGCGCCGCCCCGCACACGAACTCCGACAGGATCACGTAGAGCGCCACAGGGTAGGGGATCGCGAAGCGGCCGGTCAGCGCGTCCATCGTGCGGGCGAAGCCGAACCCGCCCCAGAGCTCGGTGGGGATCAGCTTCTGGGCCCCGTGCTGGAAGTAGGTCGCCCCCAGCGCGAGCCGCGCCACCAGCAGGGTCCAGTCGGGACGGGTGCGCACCGCCCAGGTCCACCACGGTGCGCCTCTCGCCGGGTCCGGTCTGCGGTTGGGAGCTGGCATGCCGGCCGTGCGCGCCAGGGGCTGCCGCGCGGGGTCAGCCCTTCTTGGACGCGTTCTGCACCATCAGGTCGATCGAGAACGCGCCGCTGCCGCGCAGCAGCACGGGCACGCAGAGCGCCAGGATCAGGACGTAGAACTCGATTCCGTGGCGGAGCTGGCCCGACGGCCCGGCGTGCACGAACCAACCCGTGTCCCACACCAGGATCATCCACAGGCCCATGACCACACCGACCACGGCCGCCGCGAGCCGGCCGAAGAGGCCGAGCAGCAGCGCGAACCCACCCGCGAACTCGGCCAGGATCAGGAAGCCGGCCAGGAAGCCGGGCAATCCGTGCGTGTTCTCGTACACGCGCATGGCCGCGCCGAATCCATCGCCGCCCCACAGGGCTGCGATCGGCACAACCTTCTGCGCCCCGTAGGGGAACGCCACGAGGCCGAGAGCGATGCGGGAGAGGGCGAGGACGTAGTCCTTGTTGGTGCGGATCAGGCTCGAGGCCATGCCTCTGGCTCCTGGGACGAGGGTGCCGCTAGCTGAGCGGGTCCGCACCCAGGAATCCACTCGGGCCGGGAGGGGCGGCGCGGCGATCGCCGCACCACGCACGGGTCCCCGCGCCGCCGCTGCAAGGCGGCGACGCGGCCCGGGGCACAGCCCGGTACCGCGTCGCGACGCCGGGGGGACTCAGTACGCCTTGTGCACGCGCTGCACGCCCCACTCCGCGCTCGTGCCGTGGCAGACGTTGCACGACTCGTCGCCGCCGGGCGTGGTCTGCAGGGTGATGTGCGCCTGGGCATCCGTGGAGTCGTGGCAGGCCCCGCACACGATCGCCCAGCGCTTGACCGGCAGGGTCTGCTGGGTCGGGTGCTCGCGCACCGCCGGCGCCTTCCAGGCCTCGTTGCTGGCGCCGTGGCACTTGGTGCAGTTGCGCGTGCCGCCGGGGAAGGCGGGGAACACGACCTCCTCGAACGTGGTCACCCCGAAGTTGTTCGGGTAGGCGCCGCTGCCGAAGCCCACGATCTGGTAGCTGGAGGCGTTCGCCAGGTCCTCGCCCTTGTGGATCTTGTGCAGCATCTGCCGGAACGTGATCGACACTCCGGTGGTGGCCGGCGCGTTGGCCGCCGTGTAGCGCGGCCGGTCCTCGGGGCCCGCGGCGCCGTGGCAGACCACGCATGACTGGTAGCCGCGGCGCCCGGCGCCGTGGAACGACAACTCCTGGTGGCAGTTGTAGCAGTTGGTCGCGCTCGAGATCAGCTCGTAGGGCTCGATGGCCGTCGCCGAACCGACTCGGAAGTCGACGAGATCGGCCTCGGCGGTCGAGCGGTAGCTGTTGGTCTCGCCGAACAGGTTGAGGGTCAGCGTCCGCGCCGACCAGAGCGCGAGGGTGTAGGTCCCGTCCACGATGGTCTTGCCGGTCCACTTGCCGTCGGTCTCGCCCAGGTCGGGCGAGGCGTTGAGGGTGATCGGATAGGTCGTGGGCATCACGAAATCGGTCGTGTAGGTGCAGAGCACCACGTTGCCCGCGCCGAACTCGGTCACCTCGGTGATCACGCCGGTGTTGGCGTTGAGCGTGAAGTCGGTGGTGATCGCCTTGGTCACCAGCGTCACCTCCTGCACCGCCGCGCCGGAGGCGTGCGCCAGCAGGAGCGCGGGCTTGTAGGTCGTGTTGCCGGCGGCCGCGAACCACAGGCGGTTGCCGTCCACGAACTGGATCCGCGCGTACTCCTCGGTGCCGAGGCCGCTGTCGATCACGATGTAGTCGTTGCGCGCGAACCCGGTGGCGCTGGCCACGTCGATGTAGTTCTGCTGCGCCACGCTGGCCGCGGCGAGCGTGGTACTCGTCGTCGTGCCGGTGCGCACCTGGACCGAGGTGAGGGCCCCGGTCACGTTCCAGTGCGGGTTGAACGCCGTGGTGAAGGTCTCCAGCGCGCCCGTGGACACGCCGACCCTCTCGACCAGGACGTTCATCGGCAGGTTCACGGTGTACGGCTGCGCGCCGGTGAGCTTGGCGGTCGGGATCGAGGCGCTCAGCACCAGGTTGTAGTTGCTGGTCGGACCCGAGACGTCCACCGACAGGTTGCCGATGGCCGAGGGCGCGAGCTCCACTCCGGCGTCATCCTTGACCGTGAAGGTGACCGCCACCTTCTCGCCCGGATCGATGGTGCCGTCGTTGTTGTGGGTGCCGGCCTCGGCCAGCGCGGTCACGTCCATCACCAGGCCCGAGTCGAAGGCCGGGTCGTTCATCGGGTGCAGGTGTGCATCCGCGACCGCCAGGCCGTTGCCGGACGCCACGTGGCAGGCGATGCAGGTGCTGTTGTTGGCCTGCGGCGGCATGGTCTGGGCGTTGGCGGTGTAGGGCAGGCTCCAGTCGATGTCGTCGTGGCAGGAACCGCAGGCGTGGCGGGTCGGCTGGGTGCGGTGCAGATCGCCCTGGGCCGGGGCCGTCAGCGGGCCGCTGCCGTCCGGGTCGCCGTGGCAGACGATGCAGTTCGACGGACCGGTGCGGATCGCGTCCTCCTTGGCCTGGTTCGGTGCCGAGAGCGCAGCGTGCCCCTGGTCGCGCGGCATGGCGACCAGCGCGTGCGGCCAGGCCGGGAACACCACTCCGGAGTAGTCGTGGATGGTGTTGTTGAAGCCCACCAGCTCGTAGGCCTTTGGGGTGGCGGCGTAGTTGCGCGTCCCGTCGTTGTTGGTCGCGACGCCCTGCACCGAAGGCAGGCGGTCGCCCGAGTGGATCTTGTGCACCATCACCCGGAAGTCGATCGAAACGCCCGGCGTGCCGCCCGCCGCCGTCGGATCGTTCTTGTCCTCGGCGCCCGCGGTGTGACAGAGCAGGCACAGCGTCACGTTCTTGCGCAGCCCGCCGTGTGCCTGCAGGTCGGAGTGGCAGCGGTTGCAGTTGTCCTGCTTCACCGCCGCGCGCGCCGTGGCCGCCGTCGCGGCACCGAACAGGAAATCGTACGTGGCGTTGCCGGCATCCCGCTTGCTCTCGCCGTCGACCGTGTAGTTCCAGCCGAAGTAGAGCCCCACGGTGTAGGTGCCATCGAGCAGGGCCTGCCCGGTGAGCTCACCGTCCACGGTGCCGAACGACGCGGTGTCGTTGTACGGTGCCAGGTAGGTCCCCGGGATCGCCACGGGGAAGGTGTAGCGATACGAGCCGTCGGCCTGCTCCACCGCGGTGGTGTGCACGTTGGTCTGCTCGGCGATGACCCGCTGGTAGTTGAACGTGGGGCCCGAGACCATCGTCCGCCCGTACTGGAACTCGGATACGTCCCAGTCGGTGCCGTCATCCTTCTTCACCGTGAACGCGATCGTGATCGTGTCCCCGACGCGGAAGTTGCCGTTCGCGCCCGAGCCGCCGCTCAGACCGGTGATGGCCACGACGATGCCGGGCTTGTCGTCGCCCTGCGTGAGCTTCGTCGAGGTCTTGCCGCTGCCGCCGGGGGGCCCGGGGGGCCCCTGCGACCCGTCATCGCCGGAGCAACTCGACAGCAACGCCACCGAGGCGGCCATCAGGATGGCTGCCGCATGGTGCCAGGTGGAACGGCCGGATCTGTGCGTGCACGTGCTCATGACCCTCTCGCGAGTGTGAGGTGAATGCAGACCGGCACCGCGAGGCGAGCCGCGCGCCCATCCGAGGCGGCGGGCAAAGAGGCCTTCGTCCTGCGTGACAGTCGCATGACGAAGGGGAATGAGGCTGCCCCGCGGGTATTTCCGCGGTCCCAAGGTGATCCGCGCCGTGGTGGAAGTCCACGCAGGCCCCGCGGACCTGTGTCGTGTTCAGGTCATGCCCTGGACACTTGACGACGTGGGGCAGACCAGAGACCAACGAGGAGGCGGCCCGGCTGGGCGCTACTTCGGCGCGGGCAGCGCGACCTCCACCTGGGCGGCCTCCTCGGCCTTCACCTCGACCTCGACCGCCGGCCCGAGGCCATCGCCGGTCTCCGGCGAGCGCGCCCGCAGGGTGTATCGCCCGGTGGGCAGGCCGCCCTGGCGGAAGGTCCCGCCCATGGCCGTCGCGATCTTGCGATCGGACTCCTTTCCGCCCAGCGGCAGGATCTCCACGATCGCGAAGCGCGCGAGGCTGCCGTCGGCGGTGCGCACCCGGCCACGCAGCGAGCCGGCTCGGGCCAGCCTCTGCGAGCCCAGGTCCTTGGTCGAACCCTGGGTCACCTCCACGTCGGGCACCGCGTGCTCCGCGAAGCGCTCGCTCTCCACGACGCAGCGGTAGCGACCCACGGGCACGTCCCGCAACAGGGCCCGGCCGTCCTTGTCGGTCGTGACGGTGCCCGCCCCGCTGCCCATGGTGATGGTCGACCCGCCCTCGCCCCCGTCGTTCATGATCCCGATCGCCACGACATCGCGGCGCTGCGACCCCTGGCCGCCGCCGCGGCGCAACGACACCTGTGCGCCCGGCAGCGGGCTGCCCTGGTCGTCGAGGACGGTCACCTGCACCGCGCCGGTCTGGAGCTGCAGATCGCGCTCGAGCTCCTCGCGGCCGGCAGGGATCTCGATCTCCTCTTCGGCTTCGACCAGGGCGCCGCGCCGGCCGAAGGTCAGCACGTAGCGGCCCGGCGAGAGGCCCTTCAGCTCGTACCGGCCTTCGCCGTCGGTGTCCGAGGACGGCCCGCCGCCGAACCCTCCCCGCGGCCCGTCCGCGGGCGCGATCTGCACCCGGCCCTCCGCCACCGCGCCCACCGCGTCGCGCAGCACGCCGCGGACCGTAACCAGCCTGGGCATGCGCAGGGTGAACGCCGTGGTCTCGCCGTCGCGCACGACCACCTCGACCGCGGTCTCCTCGTACGCCCGGTTGCCGCCCAGCACCACCATCGCGCCGCCGCCCACGCGCAGGGGCTCGGCCTTGCGCAGCAGCCGCGCCGTGTACGTGCCGGGCGCCAGCGGTCCGACCCGGCCCGTGCCTTCGGTCCCGGTCATGCCCTCCTTCTCGCTGCGCGCCTCGTCCGGACCCGTGGGCCCGGAGAGCTCGAAGCGCTCGCCGGCGAGCGGCGCCCCGGCGAGGTCGAGGACCTTCGCCTCCGCGTAGCCACCGGCGCGCAGGCGCAGGGTCACCTCCGTGCTGCCGGAGCTGCCCAGGGTGAGACCGATGGGCCGCGCGGCGGCATGGTCCTTGTGTTCGGCCATGACTTCCACCGCGCCCGCCGGGAGCCCGCTGAGGTGCGCGCGCCCCTGGGCGTCGGTGCGGGCCGTGGCCAGGGTGTCGTTCGCGCCAACCACGCGCACGTCGTCGTGACCGCCGTCGATCGTGCGCTCCACCGCGCGCATCGCGCGGCGCATGCCGGGCATCGGACCCGGGGCGCCCGCAGGCTCGTCGGGACGCGCCGCCTGCACGCGTGCACCCTGCACGGGCTGGCCCTTCGCATCCAGGACGAGGACGTCCAACTCGGCGCCGCGCGCGACCACGATCCGCACGCCCTGCATCACGCTGCCGGGGCGCACGTCGAGGCGGGCGGGTGACGAACGCAGGTGGCCGCGCCCCTCCGCCGTCACCAGCACCATTCCCGGCTCCACGTCGTCGATCCGGAACGAACCGTCGTCCTTGGTCTGCCGGTCGGAACGCGGCGCGGAGAACGGCATCCGCGGCTCGCCGCCGCTGACCTCGTTCGCCACCTCGATGTTGGTCCTGGCCACGGGCTTGCCCTTCTCGTCGACCACCGTCCCCTCGATCGTGGCCAACCGGTCGAGGCGCACGACCAGGTCGCCCGTGCCCACCGGCACCTCGGTGCGCGCCGAGCGTGTGTGGCTCTTGGCCCAGCACTGCAGGGCCACGACCGTGCCCTCGAGGCCGGCGAGGACGAAGCGTCCGCCTGCATCCGTGGTGGCGGCCTCCTGGGTCGAGAGCATCTCGGCGCGCATCCCGGCCTCGGCGCGCTTGCGGTAGGCGGCCACCCGCGCCCCCGCCACCGGACGGCCGAGGTCGTCGATCACCGTGCCCGCCACCGAGGCACCGGCCTCCAGGCGCAGGACGAGATCCGAGCGGCGCTCGCCCGCGGCCAGCTCGACACCCTCCGCCGCCGGCACGAACCCCGCGGCCGAGGTCTGCAGGCGGTAGCGGCCCGGACGCAGGCCGCTCCGGGTGAAGCGGCCGTCGGCGCCGGTCTCCTCGCCGCCGGGGCGGAAGAAGAAGAGCCCGGCCTGGGACTCGGGCACCACGCTCACGCGAACCTTGGCGACGGGGCGGCCGGCGGCGTCGTGCACGACGCCCGAGACCTGGGCGGCCAGCACCGCGACCACGTTGCCCAGGTCGCGATCCTCGCGCTCCTTCCCCTGGGCGGGGGAAGGGATCAGCATCCCGGCCTCGCTGCCGTCCCGCAGGACGAGCTCCTGTCCGGACAGGCTCAGGCGGCCGCCGCGGTCGCCGGGCACCGTGAACGCGAAGGCTCCGTCCTTGCCGGTCCGCGTACTCTGGCCCTGGTTGGCCTGGCCGCCCATCTGGGTGAATCCAGGCAGGATGAACGTCTCCTCGCCGCGGCGCCCGGCGGGAACGAAGCGCAGCTCCTGGCCGGCCAGCGGCGCGCCGTCCGCCGCCACCAGGCGCCCGCGGATCGACACCTGGGGAGCCGGCGCACTCTCTGCGGCGCCGGCCACGGGGGTGAGCTCGCGGCGCTCTTCGTCGCCGGCGTGCCGCGCGCCTGGGCCGGCCGCGAGAGGATCCGGCCGGGCTTCGCCTCCCGTCCCGACTGCCTGGGGGGCTGTCTCGGGCGTGGGCAGGGGCGCGGGGCCTCCGTCCGCCCACCACCAGATGGCGAGTCCCGAGATCAGGAGGACGAGGGCGGCGAGGAAGACGGCGGGCGTGCGTGAGGCCATGAACGCGTGCGACTCCGGATCCGGGCGAGGACTCGAACAGGGACCGGCAACGTAGGGCAACGAGGAAGACTCCGGGGGAGCGGGACCCGCCGCCCGTCGCGGGCCCGGGGTAGGCGGCGGCCAAGGCCCGCGCCCGGTGCGCGGGCCCTTCGCCCCAGGCGGCGGTGGAGCTCCCGGGGCGGCGCGCGGGGAACGGACCGCGGCGCGGCGCACATGCCGCGCCCCGCGCGACGGCCCGCGCCAGGAACCGCCTGGGAGCCACGCGCGCCATCCCCTGCCAGGAGCGTCTGCCTCGGGTCCGCCATCCCATTCTCCCGTCCTCGGCACGCCGCGCCGTGGAACGGGGCCCGCTACGATCCCGGCATGCCGTCGCTTCCGCATCTGCAGCGCCGCCGGCGCCAGTTCCTGGACCACCTGGAGAGCCCCGTCCTGCTGATGGCGGGAGGCCAGCGACCCCGCAACTACCCGGCCAACCCCTACCCGTACCGAGCCGACTCGACGTTCCTGTTCTTCTTCCAGGACCCCGAGCCGAACTCCGCGGCGCTCTTCGATCCGGCCGACGGCAGCGTGGTGCTCTTCGTGCCCGAGCGGACCCCCCAGGACGCCCTCTGGCATGGGCCCGTGCCCGGCTTCCACGAGACCAAGGAACAGCATGGCGTGCATCAGGTCCTGGACGTGGATCGGCTGGTCGAGCACGTCCGCACCCTCGCCAAGAACCGGCGCGTCCACGGCCTCGCCGTGGCCGATCCCAAGGCCACCGCGCTGCTCGCCAGGATCACCGGCGAGCACTTCGACCACGACGATCCGGCCAAGCAGGGCCAGAGCAGCCTGATCCAGGCACTGGCCGAGCTGCGCATGGCCAAGGCCGAGGAGGAGCTGGCCGAGATCCGCAAGGCGGTCGCGGTCACGCGCGAGGCCCACCTGCGCGCGATCACGCGCACCCGCCCCGGGCTGCACGAGCACGATCTGGTGGGCAGCGTGGAGGGGACGTTCGCCCAGCACGCGTGCGTGCCGGCCTACAACACGATCCTGAGCGTGCGCGGCGAGGTGCTGCACAACCACCGTCACGACAACCTGCTCAAGGAGACCGACATCGTGCTGCTCGACGCCGGGGCGGAGAACGGCTCGGGCTACTGCGCGGACGTCACGCGCTGTTGGCCCAGCGGCGGCCGCTTCGGTGCCGAAGGTCGCGACGTGTACGAGATCGTGCTGAGGGCCAACCGCGCGGCGATCGAGCTGGTGAAGCCCGGCATGCGCTATCGCGACGTGCACCTGCGCGCCTGCATGGAGATCGCGGACGGCCTCGTGGGCATGGGCGTCCTGCGCGGCAATCCGAGCGCCATCGTCGAGAGCGGCGCGCACGCGCTCTTCTTCCCGCACGGCGTCGGCCACCTGCTCGGTCTCGACGTGCACGACATGGAGTGTTTCGGCGACAGCGTCGCGTACGCCCCGGGCCGCACGCGCAGCCAGCAGTTCGGGCTCTCGTACCTGCGCCTCGACCTCGACCTGCAGCCGGGGATGGTGGTGACCATCGAACCCGGCGTCTACTTCGTGCCCGCGATCCTGCACAACGACGAGTTCCGCAAGCAGTACCGCGACCATGTCGACTTCGAGCGCGCCGAGCGCTTCCTCACGATGCACGGCCTGCGCGGCTTCGGCGGCATCCGCATCGAGGACGACGTCGCCTGCACCAAGACCGGCCACGAGGTCCTCACCCGCGACATCCCCAAGGACCGCGCGATCATCGAAGAGCTCGTCGGAGTCCGACTCTGAGCAATCTCGACGGTCGCGTCACGCTGGCGTAACGTCGCGGCGCCACCGCGCGGAACACCGGCCCGGATCCGCACCGCCCGCTCCATTGTTCCTGGCGTCGTCAGGCGCCCAGCCGCGGCGCGCACGCACGCGACGAACATGCCTCGAGAGATCCCCAGACGCCGCTGCCCCTGGGCCGGCACCGACGCCGTCTACATCGCCTACCACGACGAGGAGTGGGGCGTGCCGCTGCACGACGAACACCGGCTCTTCGAGATGCTCTGCCTCGAGGGCGCGCAGGCCGGCCTGAGCTGGATCACGATCCTCAAGAAGCGCCCGCACTACCGTCGCGTGTTCGCGGGCTTCGATCCGGCCAAGGTCGCCCGCTTCACCCCCGCCCGCGTCGAGCGCCTGCTCGCCGATCCCGGCATCGTGCGCAACCGCCTCAAGGTCGAGGCCACGGTGACCAACGCGCGCGCCGCGCTGCGCGTGCAGGACGAGTTCGGCTCGCTCGCCGCATACCTGTGGCGCTTCGTCGGCGGCCGGCCGATCGTCCACCGCTACCGCTCCCTCGCGCAGGTGCCCTCGCGGACGCCGGAATCCGACGCCATGAGCAAGGACCTCCTGCGCCGCGGGTTCCGTTTCGTCGGCTCGACCATCTGCCAGGCCTTCCAGCAGGCGGTGGGCATGGTCAACGACCACCTGCTCGACTGCCCCCGCCACGCCGAGCTGGTCCGCCCGCGGTGAGGAAACCCGGCCGCGCGCCGGCACAATCCCCGAGCCATGGCAGCCGGTCTCCGCTTCGCCTTCGTCCTCTCCGTCCTCGCCGCGCCCGCCCTCGCCCAGGAGCGGCCGCTCGCGCCCGAGGACTTCCTGCGCCTGTGCCGGGTGATCGACGCCGTGCCGATCGACGCCGAGCGCACCGCGTTCCTGCGTGCCGAGCCGCGCCCGCTGGCCGACGGCCCGGGCGGGCCCTACGTCACGCTCTGGATGCACGACACCCGGGCCGGGGAATCGCCCCTGGCCGTGGGGCGCCGCGTCCTGCGCGACCTGCAGCTCTCTCCGGACGGCACCAGGCTCACGTTCCTGGAGCGTCGCGAGGGCGACCCGGGCGCGCAGGTCTACGCGCTGCCGCTCGCGGGGGGCGAGTCGCGGCGGCTCGCGCGCACCCCCAACGTCCTGGCCCATCGCTGGCGCCCGGACGGCCGGGCCCTCGCCTACCTCGCCGAGGACGCCACCCCCGCGGCCCGCGCGGCGGCGCGCGCGGCGGGCCTCCAGCCGATCGTCCTGGACGAGGACTGGAACCACATCAGCCTCTGGCTGCACGACCTCGGCAGCGGGGCGACCACGTGCCTCACCAAGGGTGGCACCGTGTTCGACTTCGCCTGGGCCCCGGATGGCTCGTTCCTGGTGGCCGCGATGGCGCCGCGCAACACGGTCGACGCCTCGTACATGGACAAGCGCCTGCACGTCGTCGATGCCCAGGGCGCCGGCGCACGTCTTGCGGTCGCCAACCCCGGCAAGCTGGAGGCCTTCGCCGTCGCGCCGGATGGCAAGCGCGTCGCCTACGTGAGCGCAGCCGACCGCCGCGATCCGCATGCGGGGATGCTCTACGTGGCCGATCTCGCCAGCGGCCAGACCCGCTGCCTCACCGAGGGCCTGCGCGGGATGGTGCACCACCTCGTGTGGAACGAGCGACTGCTCGCCACCCTGAGCGAGGGCGTGCGCACCCGTCTGGTCGAAGTGGATCCCGCGGACGGCGGTCTCCGCACCATGGCGCAGCAGCCGGGCGTGGCGTTCCGCGACTTCCGCCACGGCGCCGCCCGCATCGTGGCGCTGGCGTCCACCGCGCAGCATCCACCCGAGCTCTACGCGCTCGGCCCCGACGGCGCGCTGGACCGCCGCACCGACTCGAATCCCTGGCTGGCGACCCGCGCGCTCGGACGGCAGGAGACGCTGCGCTTCGCCGCGCGCGACGGCCTGGAGATCGAGGGCGTGCTCATCCACCCCGCGGGCCGCGCCGGCGCCGGGCCCGCGCCCCTGGTGATCGTCGTGCACGGCGGTCCGGAGGCGCACTACAACGACGGGTGGAACACGAGCTACGGCGAGCCCGGCCAGGTGCTGGCCGGGCGCGGCTGGTTCGCGTGGTATCCCAACTACCGCGCCAGCACCGGCTACGGCGTGGCGTTCGCCAAGGCCGACCACGGCGACCCGATGGGCAAGGAGTTCGAGGACCACCTCGACGCGATCGCCTGGCTCGCCGGCAAGGGCCTGATCGACCGCAAGCGCGTCGGCATCGTCGGCGCCAGCTACGGCGGCTACACCGCGGCGTGGGCGGCGACGCGGCACAGCGAGCACTTCGCCGCCGCGGTGAGCGGCGTGCCCTTCGTCGACATCCGCACGAAGTGGCTCACCTCCGACATCCCCACCGAGTTCTTCCACGTGCACTACGAGGAGACCTGGTGGCACCAGCAGGAAGAGCTGCTGCGCGCACGCAGCCCGCTCACCCACGCCACGCTCTGCCGCACGCCGCTGCTGCTCTGGGGCGGCCTGCAGGATCCGCGCGTGCATCCCAGCCAGCCGCACATGCTCTACCGCGCGATCCGTTCGGCCACGAACACGCCGGTGCGCTACGTGCAGTATCCGGGCGAGGGGCACGGCAACCGCACCAACGTCTTCCAGCTGGATCTCGCGCTGCGCATGGTGCAGTGGCTCGACCACTATCTCGCGCCAGGCGAGCGGCGTGCCGAGCCGCCGCCGCCCCTCGACCTCGAGTACCCGCTGGGGCGCTGAGCCGGCGCCCCTGACGGGCTCACGGCCGCAGGACGTTGAGCCTGCCGGGCACCAGGGTCACGGGCGCGCGCCGCACCTCGCCGCCCGAGCGCAGCAGGACCAGCTCGACGCAGTCGTCGTGAGCGGTGAACGCCTCGCTGCGGCCCAGCATCAGGTCGAGGCGGCGCGTGCCCCAGGCCTGGTTGCCGTGCGTGAGCACCACCGGCACGCGCCGGCCACGCGCGTCCACGAACTCCACGGCATCGACCGCCTCGCCCGGATCGGCGAGCTGGATCTGGGCGGCCACCGGCACCGGCACGACCGCCCGGAACTCCGCCGTGCGCGCGACCTCGGCGAGCGGGAAGCGTTCGAACTCCGCCATGCCGGGGGCCTTCACGAGCAGGCTGCCGAGGGCGCGCGAGAGAGCGCGCCGCTCGATGCATCCGGCTGCGTCGCTCTTGCCCCACGGAATGGACTCCGGGGCCGCGTCCGCCCCCGGCACCGGATCCCGCTCGACGGTCCAGTGGGCGCCGGCCACCGGGTTGCCCCGGCGGTCCACGACGAGCACGCGCAGGTGCGGCCACACGCCGGCGTCCGGCATGCGCAGCACGACGTCCCGCGCGCCCGCGGGGATCGGCTCGCTCACCATGCGCTGCAGCGTGGCCGGGTCGGTCACCGCGAGCCGCACCTCGCCGGCATCGAGGCCGACCACCTCGAAGCGGCCGATCGCGGGCGCCGCCACCGCGCCGGGATCGGCGGAGCCGGCCGCCTCCGCCGGGACCTGGTCCTGGACCCCGTCCTCCAGCCCCGCCCCGCCGGCGGACGAGCCATGGCCGTCCGCCACGGTCACCTCCGGATCCGCCACGGGACTCCCGTCCGCGCGCACGACGGTGCCGCGGATCGAGAGGGATGGCCCACCGAGTGCCAACGTGAGCTCCGCGGGCCATGCATCGCGCCGCCGGCCGTCGCTCGCCTCGCAACGCAGCCTGGCGCGTTGGAATCCGGGCTTCACGGCCGTGAGCTCGAGTCCGCGGCCGTCGCCGTTCACCCGGTCCAGAGCGAGACGGAAGCGGCCCTGGGCGTCGCTTCGCACCGACGCGGTGCCCAGGCGCACCGTGGCGCCTGATGCGGGCTCGCCCCCGAGGTGCACGACTCGGCCTTCGAGCGTCTCCCCGTTCCCGCCCACGCGCCAGAGTCGCACGCGATTCTCGCTCCCGGCGGCCGCGGTGTCGCCCCACGAGTTCCAGCCCTCCTTGCTCGCCACGAGCGTCGAACCCTCGACGCACGGGACTCCGTCGAACCGGAAGCGCCCATCGGCGCCGCTGCGGGTCGTGAACGTGACCGCGACGTTGCGGTCGAGGACACGCGCCAGCCGCGCCCGCAGACCGTGCGCCACAGTCAGGGTCACCGCGGCCCCCGCGATCGGCGCCCCGGACATGTCCGTCACGATCCCGTGCAGGGCCACGCGCCGCGCCACCACGACGGTCAGGTCCGCGTGGCTCTCGGTCTCGGTGTAGAGGTGCGGCTCGAGCACCGTCCCGTAGCGCGCGTCCTCGGCGCGCACCCGCGCGCCGTAGGTCTTGGGCCGGCGCAGCGCGAACCCCCCGTCGGCACCGCTGGTCGTGACCGCCACGCCGGGCAGCGGCTGACCCTCGAGGTCGCAGACGACCACGGGCACGCCGGTCACGGGCCGCCCCTCGTCGTCGAGGACCAGGCCTTCGATCCGGAACGTCGGAGCGGTCTCGCCCGCTGCCGCGGGAGGCGGCGCGGCCGCCGCCGCCACCGGGCGCCGCTCCTGCGGGCGCGGCGCGCCGAGCTCGTCGCCGGGCTGCGCCCGCATCTCGTCGGCCACCGAGCGATCGCCCGCGAGCGGCCCTGCGTCGGGTCCCGGGCGGAGGAAGTAGAGCCCCAGCGCGACGCACGCGAGCGTGGCGCCCGCGACGGCCGCCTTGGCCTTGGCCCCCAGCCACGCGGCCCCCGCCAGCGCGTCCGCCGGGACCGCGGCCACCGGGGCGAATGCGGCCAGCCAAGCGCCACGCGCGCCGCAGCGACGGTCCAGGTGTGCGCGCAATTGCGCCAGCCCGCGGTGCAGGCGCGTGTGCACCGTGCGCACCGGCACGCCCGTGCGCCGCGCGATCTCCCGCGGCGGCACCTCCTCGAAGTACCGCGCCACGATCGTCGTGCGGTACGGCTCCTCGAGTCCGCGGACGGCCTCGAGCAGGAGGCCGTGGACTTCGAGCCGCTCCAGCGCCGCGTGCTCGGCGGTGCACTCCAGCGGCCGCGCCACCGCGGCCTCGCGCCGGCCGCGCCGCGAGGCGGCACGCCGGTGCGAACGGACCAGGTTGCGCAGCACGCTGGCGATCCATGCCGGCCACGACTCCGGGGCGGCCCCGGGTGCGCGCAGGGCTGCCACGCAGGCGTCCTGTGCGAGGTCGTCGGCGGTGTGGGCATCGTTCACCAGCCGCCCGGCCAACCGGCGCACCCAGGCGACGTCGAGAGTCATCTCTTCCGGCACGTCCATGATTCTGCCGCCTAGACGCCGCGGGGGCCCGGCGTGCGTCAACGGACCCGGGGATTCCCGCGCGGCTGCCCGGTCCATGCCCGCGCTGGCGCCCGCGGGACGCAGGCGTAGAACAGCGCCCGAGTGCGGACCCAGCTCCTCCATCTGTCCGGCCCCCTGCGCGGGCAGACCATCACCTACGACGGCGAAGTCGTGCGGATCGGCACCGCGCCCGAGGTCCAGGCCCGCTACGCCGAGGGCACGCCAGGGGTCAGCCCGCACCACGCCGAGATCGTGTTCCGGCCCGAGGAGTGCGCGTTCCACCTGCGCCGCCTGCAGGGTCGCGTGTTCGTGAACCAGCGCGAAGTCGAGGAGGTGATCCTCGAGCACGAGGACCTCCTGGAGCTCGGCGTCGACGGGCCGAAGGCGCGCTTCCGGATCCATGTCGAGCAGGGCGAGGCCTGCAAGCCGGTGCGCCTGATGTTCGAGGATGCCGCCCAGGTCGGCCGCGCGAGCGGCCTGCTGGCCTGGGGCCAGGCCCTGGTGCGCGACCTGCTCACCCATGCCACGTTGCAGCTCAAGATCGGCTTCCCGGTGTTCGTCGCGGTCATGGCGTTCTTGGCCGCGTGGCTGGGCGGCTGGCTGGGCGGCCGCACGCCCGGGGGCGAACTCGCGGCGCGCCTGCACGAGCAGGCGCAGCGCTACGAGGCCCAGCTGCGCGACATGCGCGAGCAGTCCAAGACCTTCGCGGAACAACAGCAGAAGCTGCGCGCCGAGTTCGAAGCGCGCGCGCTGGTCGTGGACCGGATGGTGCAGGACAACGAGAACCTGCGCCTCGCCCTGCAGGTGCACAGCCAGAGCGTCTGCCTGCTGGAGGGTGCGTTCGGCTTCGAGCGCGAGGCTTCGGGCCAGCGCGAGCGCGTGCGCTCGCCCGAGGGCGACCCGATCGAGTTCGAGTACGTGGGCTCGGGCTTCCTGGTGAGCGCCAAGGGTCACGTGGTGACCAACCGCCACGTGGTGCAGCCCTGGTTCAACAACAGCGACGTGAAGCCGATCCTCGACGCGGGCTTCACCCCGTTGCTCCTGCGCCTGCGGGCCTGGTTCCCGCATCGCGCCGCGACCGAGGTGCAGCTCAACACGATCCGCCTGCGCGAGGACGAGATCGACGTTGCCGTGCTCGGCCTGGACCTGGAACGCGCCGACCTGAAGGACCTGCCGGTCCTGCCGATCGCGACCGGCGATCCGGCCGGGTACCGCGGCGGACGCGTGCTGGTCCTGGGCTATCCCACGGGCGTCAGCGCGCTGCTGGCGCGGGTCGAGCCGGCGGAGGTGCAATCGATCACCGCGGCCGCGCACACGCTCCCCGAACTGGTGGCCGAGCTGGCGCGGCGCGGCGCGATCGCTCCGCTGGCCACCCAGGGTGCGCTCAGCGAGGTGCTGCCCGCGCGGCTGATCTTCGATGCGGAGACCACGCAGGGTGGCTCGGGCGGCCCGGTGCTGGGCTCCGACGGCAAGGTGATCGGCGTGACCTTCGCCGTGCTGCGCGGCTTCGGCGGATCGAACCTCGCGGTGCCGATCCGCTACGCGATGGAACTCGTGGAACGCTGAACCGGTCCGGGCTCAGCGGCCGAGCAGGCGCCGCGCCAGGAGGTCCCGGAAGCCCGGATCGCCTGGCGCACCGGCCCGGTCCGCGGGCACGACCAGGAGTTCGGGCCCGGGCGCCGGCCACGCGCCGAACCCGCGCGCGCTCGCGACCGTGACGACGCCGTCCCCGGCCGCGCGGAAGCGCGCTTCGTCGGGGAACCCCAGCGCGAGGCCGCTGGTGCGCGTGGCCACGCGCACCGCCGACGCGGTGGGCACGGCGTCGCCCACGACCACGATCAGGGGCACCGGGCACGATCCCGCTGCCGGCGCGTCGAGCGCGCGCTGCACCCGCTCGGCACGGGCCAGGACCGCGGACAGGAACGTGCGCGCCCTGCCGCGCCGGTCCGCGCGGGTCTCGCTGGTGGGCAGCAGGTCCGCCAGCCCGGAGTCGGCAGACTCGGCCAGGAGGCCCAGCCCGTTGCGATCCCAGAGGCCGACGTCGAAGGGATCGGGCGCCGAGATCCCCCCGGCCGCGTCCGCGTACGCGGGGTCGCCCGGTGGTGGCAGGAGCGCGTAGAGCACCGGCCACGTGCCCACGGCTGCGGCGCCGAGGCGCCCGCGCCCGCCGCCGAGATCGAGGCCTTCCTGCAGCGCGCGCAGCGCGTGCACGGTACCGCGCCGCGGCGTGCCCACGAACCACACGCGGGCGATGTCGCGGGCCCCGGCCCACTCGCTTCCCGCCGCGCGCGGGTCGCCCGGGAACTCGTGCCCGCCATGGCGCAGGTAGTGCCACGCGAGCAGTCCGCCGGTGCCGAGGCCGAAGACCTCGAAGCGGATCCCGCGCGCCACGCGGGTCTCGATCTCCACGGCGCGTTCGACCGTGCCCGGCTGCGCCAGGGCACGCAGGTGCTCGGCGCGGGCCAGCAGGCGGCGCGTCACGACCGCGCGTGCCTCGGCGAAATGGCGGCCCAGGGCCTGCGCGAGCTGCGCCGGGTCCCGCCGCCAGTCCGCGGCGAACACGAAGAGCTCCGCCTCTGCATCGCCGATCGTCGCCCCCGCGGGGCGCACGTAGCCCAGCGCCTCCAGCGCGGCGAGCAGCGCGGCGTGCCCGCGCGCCGCCGGGAGCGCCCGCGCGCCGCCCGCCGCAGCGGCCGCACCGCCGCCGTGCGGCTGGCCCGGTGCCACGGGCCGCAGCGCGTCGCGCGGATCCAGCGGCAGCGCCAGGGCGCGCCCGAGGGCGCGTGCGCCCAGGTCGGACGCGGCCGTGCCCCCGGGGTCGAACACGACCCTGCCGGCGCCATCCACCAGCGGCGTGGCCAGGAGATCGGGCAGGACCACCACCGGGTCGCGCCACGCGGGCGCGCCCGCGGCGGTTGCCGCGCCGCCATGACCTGCACCGGGCGCGCCGCAGGAGGCCAGCACCAGGATCCCCACCCCCAACCAGCGCGTGCGCGCGTGCATGCCCCAGAGTCTGCCCTGCGCCGCCCGCAGGCAGAAGATCCGCTTCGCTACCTTGGCGCGCGGGACGGACAGGGAGGATCATCCCGTCTCGCATGCGCTCCTGGCTCCTCCTCTCCGTTCTCTGCGTGGGCACCGCCTGCAGCACCACGGGAGTCCCTGCTCCCGCGCCGACCTCGGCCGATTCCCCCGATCCCGCGCC
>JADLFX010000038.1 GCA_020849665.1 Planctomycetota bacterium
CGCAGGCCGACCACGCAGTGCACCCCAACCGGAACCGTGGGTGCGCCTGGCCGAGGACGACCCGCATGGACTCGAAGTGCAGCGCTTCGAGATCGGCGCCGCCGTCCCCTGGGAGGTGGAGCGGGTGGCTCGGTCTCCTGCGCAATGCGCGCAGAGTGATGGCGGGCGGTCGCGCGACCAAGGGCGAGGGAGGCTCCCCGGTGTGGATGGGGAGCGGATGCGCAGGAGCAGGGACCTCTGCCACCCGGACCAGGCGCGCATCCTCCAGGATCCGCGGCCTCTCCAACGCTCACGTTCGGCCGCGGGCCGGGTGGCGCGTCGCGTGCGGATGCAGACGGCGTGCCGCGCGGCCCCTTCGCCTCAGCGATCGGCTGCGCGCGTGCTTCCGCCCGATTCGCTCACGGTCGCACTCCGATCGGCCCGGGTCCGCCGTTCACGAGATCGGCTCCAACACCAGCCGGCCATACGCGAGGAACGCCATGAGCAGGCCCAGCACGCAGCTGAAGACGATGGGCGGAATCTCGCGGTACTGGACGTGCACCCACACGAACACCAGGCTCTCCATCGCCAGGATGATGGCGGCCACACCTGTGAGGGTCGGCTTCCAGTGGAAGGCGGCGGGCACGATCAGCCCGACCGTGCAGAGGAGCTCCAGGACTCCCAGAGCCTTCCAGGCTTCCCGCGGCAAGGCACCGAAGGAGGGGACCCCCTCGCTCACCTTGTCGAGCATGAAGACTTTCATGACGCCCGACGCCCCGTACAGGAGCGCGGCGAGGACCTGCAGGACCCACAACAGGATGTTCATGAGGATTCACCCATCCGTGCCATGTGCGGCTGACGGTGGCCGGGCCGCTGCGCGGAGCGCGCCTCGGCGAGCGCCGGCGCCGGCGGCGAGTCAGGCATCGTCACACACGCCAGACGCTGCCTCGAGGATCCACTCTACATGGACTCCGTGATCCCCGTGCCTTCCGCCAGCCCACGGTTGGCAGTAGACGCGCCTTGGCGCACCGCAGCCCTGGCAGTACCAGTCCAGGAACGACCTGCCAGAAACGTTCTTGGCCATGGCTGCACGATCCATCGCTGCGGCATCCGTTGGACGCAAGACCGTCACCCCGGTCGCGTTCTCCAAGTCTTCCCCCGAGAAGCGGATGCCGTGCCCGCAGCGTGGGCACTCGTAGTACGTGAACATGGACGGCGTGTGGCCATCCAGCACTTCGTTCGACAGGGCGATGCTGGACAACCGCTCTGTTGCAGGAAGCACGGCAATGCCAGTCCCGCGCGTCATCACTTGACCTGACCAGCCAACGTCTCTGACGCTGAGCGCGAGCGCCGTTGCAGCGCTCGCCGGCTCCCGCGTCGTGTTGGACACTCTACTCCACACGATCGATGCGGCAAGCTCGACCTGTGGCCGTATCGGTCGCGAGGACCTGTAGATCGCGTCCCGCCGCCATGACTTGCAACTCTATAGATGGAACACCTCTGGCTGCTTTGGGGAAGCCGCTGATCCTGAAGCGACCGATCAGGACGTTGTCGCCCACCAGACGGCCGGTGCCACGGTAGAGCGTGACGGTGATTTGATCCTGGTTGTCATCAGCCGTGCTGAACACTCGCTTGGTCTCGCACGGAACCGCACTACCCGACTCGAGCAAGGGGGTGAACACACCGCCAAGGGTCTCCAACCCCACCGATTGAGCCAGGCGCGAGTCGTCGCCGATGGCAGGTGTATCCGCCTCCGCGACAACACCAGTCATGCTGGGACCAGAGTCCGGCTCCTGCGGAGCCTTGGTGCAGGAGAGTGCAGCACCCAACGCAGCAAGCATGCAATATGTACGGTTCATCTGGTGCGTCCAACGTCCTTGACACTCAGCCGTCGGCGCCGCTTGGAGCACCGGTCGGCTGGTGCGTCTTGTTGGGCCACAGAATACCACGCAGTCGCGTCAGTGGATCAGGTCCTCGACCTTTTGGCCTGCTCCGTCGTACTCCAGGACCGTGCCCTTGGGAACCCCGAGCCGAATCAGCTCCTGCTTCAGGAATTCGAGGCCCTGGTCGAGGCTTGCCAGCTCGACGTCAATGCCGACCCACTCAGTACCCCGCGAACCGTCGGGCTTCGGTGCACCCATCTGCGATCCGCCACCAGTCACTTCCCCGAGTTTGGCGCGGTCAAGCGCGAGCTGGAGAGGGTCCTCATACTTGGCCGCTCGGTCCAGAGGCTGGATCGACTCAGGAATACGGACGAACACGAATACCGTGTCGGCACTTGCCGGAGCAGGCTGCGCCGGTGGCGAACTTCGCTTCCCGCAGGCAACCGCCAGCGTGATGATCCCGAGGGACACTGCACCGATGATCCTGTACGTCATGGGGACACGCCGACGGCCGAACGTCTCTGACGCTGAACCGCGAGTCGCGCGTAGCGCGGCAGCTCGGCTGAGGTGTGTTGTTGGCCCCAGGCGCGCTTCATGTGGGCTCACCTGAGGCGTGACTGGAGTAGAACGTGATCACCTGGCCCGCAGGCTCCCTAACCGTGAAGACTTCGTGATCGATCTGGGGGCGAGTCTCGATGGAGGAGGGAGACAGCCCCAAGGCAACGAACCGTTTGTGGGTGCCTCGCAGATCATCAACCATGAGATCGAACGGAGCTTCACTTGGTGCGATCTTCTCTCTCTTCATCAGGATCAGGTGTGTTCCGCCACGCATCTCGTAGACCGACACGTCCTCTCCGTCGAATATGGGGCGCATCCCGACTGTACGCATGAACTGGGCCGTCTCTGTCATGCGATCCGTGTACAGCACGACATGTGCCACGCCGACTGCGGGACGCTGGTCTGAGTCATCCATCTTCTTCGGGCCCAACATGGATTCGACGGACCTACGTTGCCACCCCGACCGCAGCGAGTCCGGCTGCCCGACACGGCACGATGCCCTGTACCTTGGCCGCCCCAACCCGGGCGCGAGTCGAGGTCTGCACGCAGGCTACCCTGCTCCCCTCCCTCCTCAAGAGGCCCCTCTGCCCAAGGATCCACGCCTGCCTCCCTCCGGCTCCCACGCCGCATCGCCCGTCGCCACCGAGCAGCCGTTTCACCCGACTCCCGACCCCCGCCGGTCCCCGGTTCCGCTCGTACGAGCAGAGCATCCTCGTGGGGGCATCGTCGCGCCCCGGGCGCTCCTGGGTCGTCCGGAGGTCGCGGCCATCCTCGAGCCGGTGCGTCGCGGACGAGTGCCGCAAGGCGTGGCAGATCGCGCGCTTCGCCAACCGCGCAGATCGCACCGCCGAGCGGAACGCGTTCTGCACCCCGATCCCGTCCTCGCGGCCGGCGTGCCCATCGCGCCCCGGGCTTGGTTGCAACCAAGGCCCGCGCGCCGGCACCCGCGAACCGAGGCTCCCGGCGTGGGGCCCGACCGCTTGCGTGCTGCCGTGGGCGAATCCGATGACGATCGATTCTCACCCCTGAGCCGACTGCACAGGCGGTACCCCCCTGATCAGCTAGCGCACCCTGGCCTGCTCGCGGGGCACGAGCGAGCCGAGGTGCGGGATCCGGAGACCGCAGTGGTCACAGCTCGGCCATGGAGCCTATGCCTCCCCGATGGGCTGTCCCGCATCCACGTTCATGATCGCGCCGAGATTCCTCCCCTCGGCTGTCCGCGACGGCCCGCGCGCCGGAGGATGCCACCCGGGCTGTGCCCAGTCCGCACCGCATCCGGGGCAGCGGCAGCTCAGACGCCGTCGCCTCGCACAAGCTCCGAGAAGCGCCCGGCGGGGAAGGACTCGCCGGCAAGATCGGCGGTGGGTTCGACCGCCACCCAGGCTCCGCGCGCTGACAGCGACTCCAGCAGGTCCAGGAATGCCACGGCGCTCAGCTCCCGAGCGAGATACCGGGGGAAGCGCGCCGCAGCACCGGCTCGCGCCTCTTCACCCGTAGACCAGACCGGTACGACGACCACGCCCTCGTCGTCGAAGTTGGCGATGCCACCGTCCAGCATCAGCACCCAGACCGACTGCGCAGCTCGCACGTGCGCCACGAAGCGCTCCCGCCGTCTCTCGGCATCCTGTGGTGAGATCGACATGCGCGCTCGAGATTCGACCATGGCCAGGTGCATCGGCATGCCGTCGCACGGCGGTCACGACGAGGCACTAGGCGCCGCGGCTGCGGCCATACTTGTGTCTCACCGTCGCGATTGCCCCCACTACGAGTCGTTCGAGCACGGATTGGTCTACATCTCGCAAGCGCTTGAAGTACAGACAGCACTTGCCCATCTTGTGCTTGCCAAGTCTCGACAGAAGGGCTCGTTGCTCGGCGCCGTCCGGTTCCAGGTAGACCACCAGCTGTGGACCTCTTATGGCAAACGCAGCCAGGGGCATTTCTCCGGATCGGCCGGTCTCGTACGTGTAGCGATAGGAGCCGAATCCGACGATGCTCGGACCCCACATCTTCGGCCGATGCCTGGTGAGCCTCTTGAACATGGCGATCAGCGTCTTGCAGTCCGCCTCCTGCTCTTCGTTGGCGCGTGACATCACGTAGTCCGCAACGCTGGCGTTGGTTGGCTTGGTCTTGTTGTCAGCCATTCCTGCACACTCCTCTGGTGTTCCGTTCGATGCCCGACAGCCTCGCACCCGGGGCGCGAGGCTGTTTGGCGACATTCCGCTGCATCGGGGTGGTCGGACGGCAGCATACCTCGGTACCCCTCGCCCCACCCGGCCGCGGTCGGGCAGTGGATGCCTCACATGCACACGATGCGGCCGAGGATCCGCGCCGAGCAGGTGGTCCACCGGACTCCCGACCCCCGCCGGTCCCCGGTTCCGCGCGTACGAGCAGAGCATCTTGTAGGGACATCGTCGTGCCCCGGGCGCTCCTGGGTCTTCCGGAGCTCGCGGCCATCCTCGAGCCGGTGCGTCGCGAACGAGTGCCGCAAAGCGTGGCAGGTCGCGCGCTTCGCCAACCACTCAGACCACACCGCCGCGCGGTAAGCGGTCTGCACCCCGATCCCGTCCTCGCGGCCGGCGTGCCCATCGCGGCCCGGGCCTGCGTGCAACCAAGGCCCGCGCCCCGGCACCCGCGAACCGAGGATCCCGGCGTGGGTCCGGACCGCTTGCGTGCTGCCGTGG
This sequence comes from Planctomycetota bacterium, assembly GCA_020849665.1. Taxonomy (GTDB): domain Bacteria; phylum Planctomycetota; class UBA1135; order UBA1135; family UBA2386; genus JADLFX01. The sequence goes on from JADLFX010000038.1 coordinate 5,102, forward strand.
GCGAATCCGATGACGATCGGTTCCCATCCCTGAGCCGCCCGGCGGATGCTTGCCGCGGATCAGCAGCACCCGGCACTTCCGGAGACCACTGGTCGTTGTCCCGGCGTGCTGCATGTCCCGGCCGCGGACACGCCGTGCATCCTGCCGTGGCAACACCTGCGCCGTTGGCCAGTGATCGTCACCGCGCCTACGCCTCGTGCCAGTCCGCGCCGCAGGCGAGGCACTGCCTGGCCAGGGTCGTGGCAAGCCTCTCCCCACAGAACGGGCACGGCAAGCCAGGCACTACGGGGATCGGGCGCCCGCGATGCTCGACCCAGAGCTGGGCCAGCCCGGGATCGCAACCGACGAATGCACTCAACTCCTGCGCCGCCTGCACAGACAGTCCGTCCCGGATGAGTTGGCGGACCCGAGCCTCCGCGCGGGGCACGAGCGAGCGGAAGTGCGGGATCCGCAGGCCGCAGTGGTCACAGATCGGCCATGGATCCTCTGCCTCCCCGATGGGCCGTCCCGCGTCAACGTTCATGATCGCGCCGAGGGTTCTCCGCCTCGGCTGCCCGCGACGGCCCGCCCTCCCGCCGATGCCCTGCGTGCGGGTCTTCGGAGCCGGCGGCAGGCATCCCTGCATCCCCGCCGCCATCGGACTCCCGCTCCAAGTCCAAGACTTCTGCGCGGACCAGAGCGCCAGACCTGCGGCAGGGCCCCTCTACGAAGACCAAGCCGTCCTCGACGAACTCACGCACCTCGCGCATGCCCACATCAGCCACCCCGCAGACTGCGCACCACGAATCGGCCAGCATCCACTGCTGCTCAACCCGATGCCGTGCCGGGAAGTCTGTCTCGATGCGAGTCATGCTCCCAATCCTCCGGCTCAGCCGCTGGTACTCATCACGCGCCATCATCTTCACCGGATGATCGACGTGGGCGCTCGTGGAGTGTCTCCAGCCGCTGCTGTGTCGTCCTGACTGGATCGGACGTCCACACACTGCACACACGTACGGGGATGCCATTCACGTCCAGCACAGAAGAGGTTCCGGAGCATACCGAGGTCCCCGGTTGCAGGGAGCCGGCGAGGCCTCCGCAGGGGACCAGAGCGCGACGACCCCGCGGCTGCTACCCGCCGCCACCCTCCCTCGACCCTGTCCTCCCCCACCGACGCGGACCGGCCTCCCGCGACCCGGCTCGAGTTCACCGGCGCACGGCGGGCGGGGGGCGCCCTGCGGGAAGCGCATCCGCGCCGTGCGCGCGCGCGGGGCTCCCGGGCCGCAGCCTCAGGTCGCCCCGTTCGGGATCGACCAGGCGCGGGTCCGCCCCGCCGGCCGACCGCTCCTCCGGCACCGGCAGGCGCGGCACACTGCGTTCGGGGGCATCGACGCGAAACCAGTAGTTGCGCGCGAACGTGAACGTCTCCGGCGCGGTGTCGGGACCGACATTGGCGACGGCGTCGAGCCCGTGCAGCACGATCAGGTTGTCCGTGAACACGCCACGCCGGCACTTCACGAACTCCGGATCGCGGGTCTCCTGCAGGATCCTGAACACCCATCGGCGCGGCAGGTGGATCGTGTTGTGGCGCACCGCCGCGCCATCGCAGCCGACGAACGCGACCGCCGCGGTCGAACCGACGATCGTGCAGCCCTCGACGACCAGGTCCTTGGCCTCGAACCCCTCGACCTTGGGGCGGAAGTACGCGCGGCCGGTCGAGCCGCCGAGCTGCACGGCGCGTTCGCCCGCGTGCTCGAAGCGGCAGCGCCGCACGACGACGTCGCGGGTGCCGCCCTTCATCTGCACGCCGTTCGCCGCGGTGCCCTCCGCGCGGTCGCGGAGGACGCAGTCTTCGATGCGGCCGCGGCGGCAGCCGACCATGTCGATCCCCGAGCCGCGGCGGCCCCAGCGCTCGACGGTGCACTCCAACACCGCGAAGTCCTCGATGCCCGAGAGCTTGATGCCGTCGTAGTTGCCGGCGCCGCCGCACTCGCGCACGGTGATGCGGCGCAGCACGATGTGGTGGCTCGGGGACTCGAACGTGCCGCCGTCGTCGAGGTTGAGGCCGTTGGCCGCGGCGCCCTCGATCCGCAGGTCCTCGAGTTCCAGGTGGGCGCACTCCGACAGGTGGATGCCGCCCGTGAAGCGCGGCGGCCGCTTCGCGTCCTCGGCGCGCACGACGATGGGTGCCCGCGCCGTCCCCTGCACACCGGCGCCACCGAAGCCCTCGTACTCACCGGCCGCGACCAGGATGGTGGCGCCCGGCCTCGCGCCGGCCAGTGCGGCACGGAGCTCGGCGGTGGTCGTCACCCGCACGGGAGCGGACTGCGCCGGCGCGGCGACCACGGTGAGCAGCATCGCGAGGCTGGCCCGGTGCACCATGCGCGCACTCTATTCCAGCGGGCGCCGGCGCGTCGCTCGCCGGGCCGGTGGCGCGCCGCGCCGCGCCGCTCCAGGGCCCTACGCCAGGAGCCGAGCCAGGATCCGGTCGACGTTCCGCTCCGCCGCCTCGGCTCCGTCGACGGGCAGCACGGCGTCGCCCTCGGTGCCGCATGGCTCGAACTCGGCCCTGCGCCGCCGGTAGACCGCGAGGTCCGCGTCGCTGGTCGAGTCGCCGCGGCGCGCGCGTTCCGCCAGTCGCGCAAGGGCGACGGATTCGGCGATCGCAACCGGCACGAAGAGGACGCGCGCCCCGGCGGACCGGGCCATGGCCACGGCCTCCGCGCGGCGTGCGCGCGTGGCGAAGTTGCCGTCGAGGATGGCCACGGCGACGGGCGGGCGGGCGGCCCGCTCCGCGCGCTCCAGGAGGGTGGCGTACACACGATCGGACATGGCCGGGTCGTAGAGGCCGGGCACGGCCCGCGCGGTGGGCGCGACCCCCGCGAGCTCCTTGCGCAGGGGGTCCGTGGCCAGCAGGGGCCAGCCCGTCGCCTCGGCGAGGCACGCGGCGAGGTGGCTCTTGCCCGACGCGGGCACGCCCAGCACCACCACGAACGCCCGGCCGCGGGCCTCGACCAGCGCCGCGGCGGCGAGGCGGAGGTGGCGCAGCGCGGAGCGGCGCGCGCCGTCGCGGTCGGTGGCGCCGAGGTCGCCGCCGGCGAGGGCCAGGGCCGCCACCTTGGCGCGCACCATCGCGCGGTAGGCCACCAGCGGAGGGACGATCGCGAGCAGCTCGGGATCCGGGCCGAGCCGGGCGCACGTCGCGAGGTAGCGCCACGCCAGGGCGGGATGGCCGCGGTGGCGCAGGTCCATGGCCAGGAACGCGTGCTCGGCGGCGGTGTCGAGGCAGCGGAACCCGGCGGCGAACTCGATGCAGTCGTAGACCTGGATCGGCTCCACCACGCACACGTTGCGCGCGTGGAGATCGCCGTGGCCCTCCACCACGCGGCCCTGCTCGCGCCGGCGCCGCAGCACCGGCACGAGCTGCCGGAACGCCGCGCGCGACGCCGCCTCGGCCGCCGCGAGCAGCTCCTCGGGGAACACCCCGGGCACGTGCGGGCGGCAGGCATCGAAGTTGGCCTGGGCTTCCTCGGCCAGGGCCGCGGGGTCGCCCGCGGCGGCCACGTCCGGGCCGCGCCGCGCCCGCGCGTGGAACGCCACCACCACTCCGGCGAGGGCGTCCAGGGTCTCCGGGCCAGCCAGCCCTGCGGCCAGGAGGCGGTCGAGCATCCGTTCCTCGGGCAGGCGGCGCATGTGCACCGCGAAGTCCACCACCTCGCCGTCGCCCCCGAAGCGCAGGCGCACCCCGTCGCGCGCGAGCGGCATCACGCCCAGGTAGAACCCGGGGCAGAGGCGGCGGTTGAGGCGCACCTCCTCCTCGCAGGCGAAGCGCCGCCGTTCGAGCGTCGAGTAGTCGAGGAAGGGCAGGACCAGCGGCTTCTTGAGCTTGTAGACGCTCTCCCCGGCGAGGCACACCACCGAGACGTGGGTGTGCACGATCTCCACCCGCTCGGGCCGGTCCGGATAGCAGTCCGGACGGCGCAGCTCGTGCAGGAACTCGGGCGAATAGGTCACGGGCCGTTCCGCTCGAACACGGCCTCCACCGGCAGGTGGTCGCTGAGCCGGCTCCACGGCAGGCCGGTGAGCACCTGCACCGACGCGAGGCGCAGCCCACGGTAGTAGAAGCGGTCCAGCGCGAACACCGGCCGGCCCGCCGGATAGGTCGGCCGCTCGTAGCGCGGCACGTCCCACAGTGCATTGCGCAGGATCCCCGCGCGCTGCACGCGGCGGTCCAGGGAGCCGCTCCAGTCGTTGAAGTCGCCCGCGGCCAGCACGGGCACCGACAGGTCGCCGGGCAGGGCCTGCAGCAGCATGTACCACTGCCGCCGGCGCTGGCGGCCGGTGAGGCTGAAGTGCACGTTGAGCACGAGGAGCGGCCCGTCGCCGGTCTCGAACCACGTGCAGAGCATGCCGCGGCGCTCGAAGAGCGACTCGCTGATGTTCACGTTCACGGCGCGCACGGCGTTGGCGCGCGAGAACGTGGCGTTGCCGTGGCAGCCGGTCCGGTAGAAGGCGTTGGGTCCGAACTCGTGCACATGGCCCATGGCCTCGGAGAGCAGGCGGGCCTGGTGCGTCGACTCGTGGTCGCCGTGGAACACCTCCTGGCAGAGCAGCAGGTCGGGCTCGCGCGCGGCGAGCGCCTGGGTGGCCTCCAGCAGCATGTGCCTGCCCGCGCGGGTGCGCCCCTTGTGCAGGTTGTAGGTGATGACCTTCACAGCAGGGGAGAGAGCAGGCGGCACACGTTCTCCACGAACACCGTGAGGGACGAGCGGCGGATCTCCGCCAGGTCGAGGCGCTTGCCCGCGGCGAGGCGTTCGGTGAAGAGCCGCGCGGCGGCGGCGCACGCCGGACCGCGGTCGATCAGGACGCCCAGCTCGAAGTTCAGCTCGCCGCTGCGGATGTCGAGGTTGTGGCTGCCCACGAACAAGGTCTTGCCGTCGACCAGGACGGTCTTGCTGTGGTTGTAGTCGCCCTGGGTCTCGTACACCTCCACGCCATCGGTGAGGAGCTGGCGCGAGTAGTAGCGGCCGGCACGCAGCAGGATCCACTGGGCCGCCGCCGGGCCGTTGATGTGCACCCGCACGCGCACGCCGCGCTTGGCGGCGATGCGCAGCACGGTGAGCATCGTCTCGTTGGGGATCAGGTACGGCGAGCTGAGGTCGATGGTGCGTTCGGCCATGGTGATCAGCTGCACCATGACGTAGTGGAAGTGGCTGGCGCGCTGGTCCGGGCCGCTCGCCACGATCCCGACGACGTCGTCGTCGGCGCGGCCCACCTCCGGGAAGTACTCGCGCCGCGCCAGATCCTCCTCGACCGCGTTGTACCAGTCCTCGACGAACACGCGGTGCAGGCGCGGCACGGCGGGGCCCTCGATCCGCACCATGGTGTCCCACCAGGTGCGCGCCTTGCCGAAGCGGTCGCGCGCGTACTCGTCACCCACGTTGCGGCCGCCGGTGAACGCCACCTCGCCGTCCACCACCAGGAGCTTGCGGTGCAGGCGGAGGTTGAGCGTGAACGGCCGGCGCCGCCACAGGATGGGCATGTATGCGTATGCCTTGCCGCCCGCCGCGCGCAGCGCCGCGAGGTGGCGCGACTTCAGGCTGAAGCTCCCGAAGCTGTCGTAGAGGAGGCGCACCTCCACGCCGCGGCGCGCCGCCGCGACCAGCACCTCGAGCAGGGCCAGCCCCGTCTGGTCCGGCCGGAAGATGTAGGTCTCGAAGTGCACGAAGCGGCGGGCGGCGGCGATCGCGGCGCAGGCCTGGTCGAAGAAGCGCGGGCCGGTGGCGACCAGCTGCACGCGGTTGCCGAACGCCACGGAGTCCGGGTCGAGGCTGCGCAGCAGGCGGCCCAGCGGGTGGATGCCCTCCACCTGCCCCGGCGGCGGCGCCAGCTCGTCGAGGCTCGACTCGATCCAGGCCAGCTTCGTGGTGCGCCGGCGCAGCTTGCGCAGGGAGAGCCGGCTCGGCAGCAGGTAGTAGAGGAGCAGCCCGATCCATGGGGCGACCAGGATGAGCACCAGCCAGTTCAGGGTGGCCGCGGTCGAGCCGCCCTTGCCCAGGACCCGGATCACGAACACGACTGCCAATACTTCCCCGAGGAGGACGAACGGTATCGTGTCCACCCATCCGAACCCGGAACCACCCTCGGTGCGCAAGGCGATCATCCGCGTGCTCCGCAACGTCGCCGGCATCCTGCTCGTGGTGCTCGGGATCCTGGGGCTCTTCCTGCCATTCCTTCAGGGAATCCTGTTCCTGGTGATCGGCCTCGCGCTGATCGACATCCCGCTCAAGCGTAGGATCCACGACCGCCTGCACAACCGCTACGGTTGGTACCGCCGGATCGCGCAGCGACATCACCAGGTCCGGGAGCGCGTGCAGCGCTGGTGGACGCGCAACGAACGCGGCCGGAACGAGGATGGCGCCAGGGAACCATGAACGAGAGCGCAGGGCGGATCCGCGTGGAGGTGGCCAAGGACCGGCTCAGCGCCACGCTCGCGGTGCGCAGCGGTCCGGCCGCGGAGCGCGCGAGCCTGGAGGCGGCCCTGCAGCGCGCGGGCCTGCGCGCCGGGATCGACGCGGCAGTAGTCGACGCCGCGACGCGGGCCCTGGCCGACGCGGAGGGCGTGCTCGCCCCCACGGTGGTGGCGCGCGGCACCGCGCCGTCACCCGGCGTGGACGGGCGCATGGAACTGCTCTTCGCCACGGGCCCGCTCGCCGGTCGCCTGCGCGAGGACGGCTCGTTCGACTTCCGCGACCGCGACGTGCTGTGCGCGGTCCGCACCGGTGACGTGCTGGCGCGCTACCACCCGGCCACGCGCGGGCGCGACGGCGTGGACGTGGGCGGCGCACGCCTGCCCGCGCGCCACGGCGCCGAGCGCGCTCCGCGCCCGGGCCGCGGCGTCGAACGCGTGACCCCGGCCGAGTCCGGCCAGCCGATCGAGTACCGCGCGCGCGACTCCGGCGTCGTGGTGTGGGTCGAGGGCTCGCTCCTGGACGTGAACCGCAATCACACCCACGACGGCGACGTGAACCTCGCCTCCGGCAGCCTCGACACCGAGGGCAGCCTGACGGTGAAGGGCGACGTGCTGCCCGGGTTCACCGCGGCGGCCAGCGGCGACGTGGTGGTGCGCGGTCACGTGACCGGCGGGATCGTCGAGGCCGGCGGCAACGCCACGATCCTGGGCGGCGTCACCGGAGTGCCGGCGCCGGCCGTGCTCGCCGGCGGCGACATCGCCTGCCACCACGCCCAGGAGGCACGGCTCGAGTGCGGCGGCACCCTGCGGCTCTCCGAGTTCGCCATGCACTGCCGGATCCGCGCGCGGGCGGTCCTGGCCGAGCGCGGCCACGGCCGCGTGGCCGGCGGCGAGGCGACCTTCGCCGAACGCCTGCGTGTGCGCGAGGCCGGCTCGCCCGCCGCGGTGCCGACCCTGCTGGCCGGAGCCGACTCGCGCGCCACCCGCACCGACTCCCTCGAGGTCGAGCTGGTCCGCCATCGCCAGGAGCGCCGGGTGCGCAAGATCGCCGGCCTCCCCGCCGCGGCAGCCCCGGACACGCACGGCAAGGAGCTGCGGGCCGCGGTGCAGACCCAGGACCAGGCCCTCGACGCCCAGGTGGCGCTGCGCCGGGCCGAGCGCGAACTGCTCCTGCAGGCCGAGGTGGTGGTGCTCGTCGCGCTGCACCCCGGCGTCGTCGTCCGCCTCGGACCCAAGGAGCGCCGCATCGAGCGGCCTTCGGGTCCCTGCCGCATCACCTACGATCCCGCGGAGGACGCCCTCCGCCTGGAGCCCCTGCCATGAACCTCGACACCCTCAGCGCCGCCGACCTCATGCATCCCCAGGTCGAGCAGATCGCCGCGGACGTGACCCTGCGGCTGGCCGCCGAGCAGATGAGCCGCGCCAAGGTCTACTGCCTGCTGATCCCACCGGAGCTGCCCGGCGGGGCATACGGCGTGGTCACCTCCAAGGACATCGTGCAGGTGCTCTGCCGGCACCCGGCCACCGTGCTGGAGGAACTGCGCGTGGCCGACGTGATGGCGCGCCCCGCGATCTCCGTGCAGGAAACCATGAGCGTGCGCGACTGCCTGAACCTGATGCGCATGACCGGAGTGCGCCGCGTGCCGGTGCTGCGCGGCGCGCAGCTGGTCGGCATCCTCAGCTTCACCGACGTGTTCGAGCACGTGGTGCGCAACTCCGACTGAGCGCCACAGGGCCCGGCAAGCCGCGAGCGATGCGGTCTCCTGCGGACACGGCCTCTCCCGCGCCGCGAGTGGCGAGCCTCCTGCCCGCCGCCACGGAGATCGTCTGCGCCCTCGGCGCGGGCGCGACCCTGGTGGGGATCAGCCACGCGTGCGAGGTGCCCCCGGAACTGGCGGGCCTGCCGCGCCTGACGCGCAGCCGGCTGCGGGCCCCCGCGAGCGGCGACGCCGTGGCCCGCGAGGCGGAGTCGCTCCTCGCAGAGGCCCTGGCCCCGTACGAGGTCGACGTCGCCGCCCTGCGGGCGGTGGCTCCCGAGCTGATCCTGACCCAGGACCTGTGCGCGGTGTGCGCCGTCGCGCGCGAGCAGGTCGAGGCCGCGGCGCATGCGGCCCTCGGGGCGCGCGCGCGGGTGCTCTCGCTGCAGCCGCGTCGTCTCGCGGAGGTCCTGGCCGGGATCCGGGAGGTGGCGGCCCTGCTGCACGCCGAACCGGCGGCGCGCTCGCTCCTGGAGATCCTCGATGCGCGGATCCAGCGCGTGCGCGGGCGGACGATCCGCCTGACGCCACGGCGGGTCCTGGTGCTCGAGTGGCTGGAGCCGCTGCTCGCCGGTGGACTCTGGACGCCGGAGCTCATCGAGCTGGCCGGGGGCCGCCCCGTGGCCGGCACGCCGGGCGGGCACGCGCCCGCCCTCGGCCCGGACGATCTGGCGCGCCTGGACCCCGAGGTGGTGGTGGTGGTGCCCTGCGGGTTCTCGCTCGCACAGGCGCGCGCCGAGTGGCTGCGCGTCCGCGCGCGCATCCTGGCCCAGCCGTGGGCCGCGCTGCGCAGCGGCGCGGTCCACATCGTCGACGGGAACGCGTACTTCAACCGGCCGGGGCCGCGCCTCGTCGACTCGCTGGAGATCCTGGCTTGCTGCGTCCACCCGGCGGCATTCCCCGACCTCGCGGAGCGGCGCGCCGCAGGATTCGCCCGGGCCCCCCTCGGCCCGGGCTGAACGGCGGAACGCGCGCCGCGGCGGACGCGCCTCGCCTGCCCCGTCAGATGCGGCGGTCGCGACGCGCCAGCAGCTCCTCGAGCAGCTTCTCGATCTTGCCCAGGCGCTCGTCGATGCGCTGCACCTTGGCCTCGAGCTCGCGCTGCGAGGGAGACTGTGCGGGAGCCACCGGGGACGGCGTGGTGGAGTAGAGGTGGGGAACGCCCGGCACCGGGGCGACGGGCACCGGAGCGGGGACCTCGACGATCTTGCCCTCGGGCCCCACGGTCAGGTAGCGCGAGTGGCCGGTGACGTTGCGCTGCACCTTCTTCGTGGCCGACTGCAGCTGCTCGCGCACCTCGGCCAGCGCCTTGTCCACTTCCGGACGCACCTCGGCGATCTGCGCCCGCGCCGACTCGAGCTGGCGCTGCGCCGTCTCGATCAGCTCGCGGCGCACGTTCTCATCGAGGCCGGCCTTCTCCAGCTCCTTCTTCAGTTCCTCGCGCGCCTTGCGCATGGCCTCGCCGGCCTCGCGCTGGGCGACGTTCAGTTCCCTGGCCAGCTCGGCGCTGGCCTTGGCGATCTCCTTCTGCGCCTCGGCCAGGGCCTTCTCGACCTCGGCCCGGGCCTCCGCCGGGATGCCGCCCTGCGCGGCGTACTCCCGCCACGCGCGCGCGAACCCCGTGTTGGGTGCGCCGGCGGCGCCGCCCTGGCCCGGGGCACGCGGCGCGACCTCGGCCGCCGCGGCGTCGAGCCGCACCTCGATCTCCTGCTCCTTGCCACCGCGCAGGATGCCCAGCCGCAGCACGTCGCCGGACTTCTTGCGGCCCAGGGCCTGCTGCAGCCGCTCGAGGCTCGCCGGGGACTTGCCGTCGATCTGGCGCACGATGTCGTTGCGCTTGACGCCGGCACGCGCCGCGGGGAGACCCTCGACCACCGACATCACCACGAAGACCTCGTCGGATTCCACGCCGAGCTGCTCGGCGACGACGTCCTCGACGCGTCCGGTGGTGATGCCGATGCGTGGACGTTGCGGATCCTGGGGCGCGCGGTTGTCCATCACGCGCAGCGGCGCCACCGCCGTCGGGGCGGCTTCGCGACGCACCGTGGCCGCGCCTTGCGCGGACAGGGGCGGCAACGTGAACAGGGCGATGGCCACGGGGGCCAACAGGGCAGTGCGGAAGGAAACGGTGTCCATGGTTCTCTCGCTGCGGTGCGCGCCACCGCGTGCGCCGCCGCCATCGCGGCGGAACGTGGGATCAGAACGGGATCAGAAGTCCTTGGCTGGCTTGAACACGGCCGGGTCGACGCGCACCGGCACGACCTCGCCGTGCTCGTCGAACGTGAGCTGGAAGACGTCGCCCAGCGGTGCCCGCTCGACCTGCGGCCGCACGAGCACCAGCTCCAGGCCGTCCGGCCCGCCCTGCACACCCACCACCTGGGAGGGGAGAGGGTCGCTGGTGGGGGCCGGGGCGGCCGGCATGACGAAGGTGCCGAGCCAGAAGCTGAAGAGGAGCGCTGCGGCGGCCAGGAAGAGGCGCGTGCCGCGCAGCAGACGCGGCCCGGCCGCAGGGAGGCCGACGCGCTCGGTGCCGGCCAACGCACCGGAGACCGCGGCGCGGATCCGGGCGTCGTCCTCCAGCCACTCGTGCAGGCGGGCCCAGAGGTCGGTCTCGGTGGCGGCGCGCCGGTGCAGCTCGTTCCAGTCCTCGGGGCTTGCCCGGCGCTCGGCCACGCGGGTGAGCAGGAGGTCTTCTTCGCAGAGGTTCACGCGTGGATCTCCTCGGTCACTGCCGCAGCGGTGCGAATCGGGAAGTGTCATGGGTTGTGGCTGCCGCGTGGCGGCGGTGGGTGACTCAGTGGAGGGCGGCGTGCGGTCCCCCGCCCGGAACGGGGCGGTCATGGGCCGCGGTGACCAGGGCGCGCGCGTTGGCAGAGGCGCGCAACATGCGGCGGGCCCGCGCAAGGCGCGTCTCCACCGTGGTCTCGGGCAGGCCCAGCGCCTCGGCGATCTCGCGCTGAGAGAGGCCGTCGACGCTGCGCAGCACGAGCGGCTCGCGGTACTCGTCGGGCAGCTCCTGGATCCGCGCGAGCCAGTAGGACGCCTCTTCGCGCTGCGCCGCCGCGTCGCCTCTCTGGCGCGGATCGCCCAGGCTCTCGCCGTCGGGGGGTTCCTTGGCGAAGAGCGCACCGTGGCGGCGGGCCCGGCGCCCGGCGCTGATGGCCACGTTGCGGGCGATGGTGCGCACCCAGGGCAGGAAGGCGTCGAGTGCGCGGAGCTGGCCCCGGCAGCGCACGAGCACCATCCCCACCTCCTGCAGGAGGTCGTCGAGGTCGGCGCCGCGTGGGGCGTGCGCAAGCAGGATCGCGGCCACGAAGCGGCGGTGTGCCTGCCATAGGGCCGTCAGGGCGTCTCCCTGCGGCGCTGGACCCGGGGCCGGTGCGTGCATGCGGTTCGAAGCGGCAAGACGCGCGAGCGGGAGAATCCCGTCCGGAATCTCGCCGGGGCGAGGCCTGGGAGTGGCCCGCGACGGGAGGTGCGCTGTCTCCAGGATCCTGGCCACCCCCATCGGGGGAACCCCCATTCCTGGGGATGGCGCGACCCGGCACCCCCCTCGGGGGCGGGGTTCCACGACCATGGTGGCCAGGATCGTTCCCCGGGTCTTCCGGGCGACCCGGGTTCCCCGGGCTGCGCGGTCAGCGGACGGTGATCGATCCCGCTTCGGCCCGCACTTCCAGCCGGCCCGCCCCCTGCCCCCGGACGCCTTCGAACCCGCGCCGGTCCGCCCGGAACGTCAGGGCCTCCAGGACCGTGTCGACCCGGACCTCGCCGCCGTCGGTCTCCCCCACCACCCGCACCGACGCCTCCGGGCCGAGCGCGAGTTCGACCGACCCGGAACGGGTCTCGATCCGTCCCTGGAGCGGCCCCTGGGTGTCGAGGCTGGCCCGCACCCGGCCGCCGGCGCTGCGCAGCGCCACGCGCGAGGGGCGGCCGCTGGCCACCACGTCGCCCTGGTTGGCGGTGGCATCCCACGCGCCCGCGCACTGCTCGATCCGGATGGACCCCTTGCCGGTGCTGAGCTTCAGGTCGGTGTCGAAGCCGCGCGCCACCACATCGCCCGCACTGGTGGCACCACGCACCGCGAGGCCTCTGGGGACGATCACGCGCAGGTGCACCTGGGGCTCCCCGCGCATGGAGCGCGCCGAAGGCAGACGCCAGTCCACCTGCAGCACGCCCTCGCGCACCTGGCCCACCACCTGGATCGACTGCGCGTTCTTGCGCGCCTCGGTCTCGTCGTCGCCACCGGCGATCCGGGTCGCGCGGATGCGCACCTTGGTCTCTCCGGGTTGTCCCGGCTCGATCGTGAGGTCGCCACGGCGCGAGTGGATCTGCACGGCGGTCAGCGCCTCCGCGCCCTGCTCCAGATCCTGTTCGGACGTGGCCTCCACGGACGCCTCCTCGCGCACGAGGGGATCGAGCAACCCGCCCTCCGAGGCGCACGCGGCGCAGATCCAGGCGAGGCCGGCGATCGCTGGGAGGTGGCGGCGATGGGGTGGCGGGGCTGCGTGCACGGTGGCTGGCGGGTCTTGGCGACGCGCTCCACCTGTTCCAGGTAGTCCTGGATGTTGTCCCTTGGCTTCACGACCTGGGCGCGGCGGAGCAGAGGAAGGGCCTCAGCATAGCGGCCCTGCCGCACCAGCAACTGGGCGTGACGCACCTTCGCGTCGGCCTCGAAGGCCTCGAGGCTCGCGGCGCGCTCCAGGTAGAGGATCGCTCGTTCCAGGTCGCCCGTACGGGCGCTGTGCTGCCCGAGCAGGATCAGGGCGTCGCCATCCAGCGGGTCGAGCTCGACGATCTCGCGCAGGACCTTGGCCTCCTCCTCGCCCGCTCCCTCGGCCAGGGCGATGCGGGCCTTGAGCTTGAGGAGGTCCTTGTGCTCGTCGGCCTGGAGACGGTCGCCGCGCCGGCTGACCAGGTACTCGACCAGCTTCCGGGTCTCCTGCACCGCGCCCCGCGCGATGAGCACCTTCGCGGCGCGCAGCGGCCGCTCGATGCCGCCCTGAGGGCTCCGCTCGAGCGCACGGAGGTACGCAGCCAGGGCCGGCTCGTACAGTTCCTGGTTGACGTAGATGTCGCCCAGCATCGCCAGGCTCTCGGCTGTGGACTGCCCGAGCCGATCGACCAGTTCCAGGTTCTCGGCCGCCTTGAGCGGCTGGTTCATCCCGAGGTGGGCGTTGGCCTGGAGCATCCAGAGGTCCGCGCGGTCCGGCTGGGCCGCGATCAGGGTCCCGCACAGCGCCGCGGCCTCGCCGTAGCGCTGCTGCTTGAACAGGCTGCGTGCAAGCCCCATCTTCCAGTCGAGCGTGTCCGGATCGAGGAGCGTGGCCATCCGGTACGCGGACTCCGCGGACAGGTGGTTCTCGACGTTGGTGAGGGCGAAGCCCAGGAGCCCGAACGTGATCGCGTCGTTGCCGCCCAGCTCGATCACACGGGTGAGCGCGCGCACCGCGTCCGGGAACTCGCGCTGGCGGACGTGGATCAGGCCCAGGTTGCGCCAGGCGCGCCGGAACTTCGGGTACTTCTTCACCGCGGCCTGGTACGCGGCCGCCGCCTCCTCCAGGCGTTCACGCTGGAAGCGGATGTTGGCGAGGGTGAAGTCGATCACCGCGCTGGCGGTGGCGCCGCGCAGGCCCTCGAGCTCCTCTGCCGCCTTGTCGACCTGCTCCGCGGAGATCAGCTCCATGACCCTGAGCATCTGGTCGCGCTCGGCGGCGGTGACCCGAGGCTCGATCTCGGTCTCCGCCATGTAGCTCTCGGCGAAGTTGCGCTGGAACGAAGGCTCCTTCCAGATCGCCAGCTCGCCATCCTGGTGCGGCCGTGCCGCGGCGGCCGGTTCGGCCGAGCCCTTCGCTGCGGATGCCTCCACGGCGACGGCGTCGGAGGGCCGTTCCGCAGGCGTTCCGCCGTCCTGGCTCGGGGGCGGATCGGAGGGCTCGACGGCCCCGCAGGCGGCAAGGGCGAGGATCAGGAGCGGAGGCAGCACGAGGACTCGCGACATGAGGGTCATCCTTGCGGGAACGAGATCGGAACGCGCATGCGGAACCGCACGGCCTGGCCGTTGCGCTTGCCCGGCTCGAACTTCCATTGCTTCACCGCGGCGAGGGCTGGCCCCTCGAAGGCAGGGTCCGAGGAGCTCTGCACGGTAGGCTTCTCGACCCTGCCCGAGGGGTCGACGATGAACACGACCACCACGGACCCGGGAGCCTTCTTGCGCAGGTTGGCGTCCAGGACGGGGCTGGGCTGGTAGAGCACGCGCGGCTTCTGGTCTAGGTCGGAGAGCGAGAACAACGCGTCGACGTCCCCGCCCGCCGAGGAGGCGAGGGTGACGAGCTTCACTCCGAAGTCCGCCGCGGTCCAGCCGCCGGAACCCCCGCCGGCACCGGGGTCGAGGGCCACCTCGAGCTGGGCGAGGTCGAGGGGTGGCGCCGCCTCCCTCAGCTCGGGCGCCTTGGGCTCCGGTTCCTTTTCCGGCTCCGGCTCTACTTCGGGCGGAGGCGGCGGCGGCGGCAGGTTCGCGGTGTCGACGCTGCGCACCAGCGTGTCCGCAGCCGCGGGCTGGCCGATCACCTGGGTGAGCGGGAGCACCAGGAAGAACAGCAGCGTCGCGGCCACGGCTCCCGCGAACACGAGACCGCCGCGCCACACCCTCTGCAACCCGGAGTCCGATCCGCGCGTGCGCACTGTGCCGCGCCTACTTCCTCGCCAGGCTCGTGGCGACGCTGACCTTGGCCGCGCCCGCCAGCTTGGCCTCGTCGATGACCCGCACCATCAGACCCGAGTGGGCAGCGCTGTCGGCCTGCACGATCACCGGCAGGCTCTCCCTCTGCAGCATGCGCCTCACCATCGGCTGCACGCCGCTGATGCCGATGTCCCGGCCGCCGTAGACGATCTCGCCCTTGGCGGTGATCGCGATCAGGATGCTGGTCTTCTCCAGGCGCACGGCCGAGGCAGCCTGCGGCTTGTCCACCTCGACGCCGGTCTCCTCGACGAAGGTGGTCGTCACGATGAAGAAGATCAGCAGGATGAACACACAGTCGATCATCGGGGACATGTCGATCCCCCCCTCGCTGCTGTCGTCTGCGGCGGTCTCGCGGAAACGTCCCATGGTGATCCTCGGTGTGCGTGCGTTCGGTCAGGCAGTGGCCGCGGCACGAGTGCCGTGGGCCTTACGGTGCAGACGCCGGTAAAGGCTCTGGGTGCACACGGTCTCCAGATGCGCGAGGAACGCCTTGTAGGCGTCGAACCTGCGCGCCAGCTGATACTGGAAGAAGACACCGGGCAGCGCCACGATCAGTCCGGTCTCCGTGGTGATCAGGGCCTCGGAGATGCCCTTGGCGACCAGACCCATGGTCTGTTCGCCGCCGGATCCCGTGGCCAGCGCCTGGAAGGTCGCCAGCATCCCGGTCACCGTGCCGAGCAGCCCGAAGAGCGGCGCGGCAGCGATGCAGATCTTCATCATGCGCAGGTCGCGCTCGAACGGCGCGATCTCCGCGGTGCGCACCTCGTGGAAGGCGAAGGCCATCCGCTCCAGGGACCGGCCGCCGCCGACGAAGTCCAGCAGCTCGCCGATCGGCCCCGTACGCCCCGAACGGTCTTCGATCCACCGCCGCCACGTGGCCTCGGGCACGGACTGGAAGCCCTTGTCGCGCAGGGCAAACCGCACGTGGATCCCCAGCGCGAACATCAGGAGCGCGGTGAGGGCGATCGGTGGCATGCACCAACCGCCCGCGATCCAGATGTCGACCGCCTGAACCCAGAGGGCGCGGCCCTGCTCGAGGAGTTCGTTCATTGCGTGCCGGAGGGTTTGCTGATCATCCCGGATGGATCACGAGGGTTGCGTCCGCGCCGACTCGTCGACGCCGGGCCGGTGCACCAGCGGGGCGAGGATCCCTGCCAGCGCCTCTCGCACCTGGTCCACGGGTGCGATCCGCCCGGCGTCATCGAATGCAGCCCGGCTCGCGCCGCCATCGCCGTTCGCGCTGGTCTTGGGAAGGAACGCCGGCGTCTTGCTGACCTGATTCACGAAGCCGATCGCGGCCTTCTCCATCTGGTCGAGGATGGCCTTGGCCTTGCGCGACAGGAAGGCGTGCAGAAGCAACGCGGGAATCGCTACGTAGAGACCGTATTCGGTGGTGATCAGCGCCTCGGCGATGCCGCTGGAAAGGGTCTTGACGTCGCCGGTCCCGAATACCGTCATCAGCGAAAACGTGTTCATGATCCCGGTCACCGTGCCGAGCAGTCCGAGCAACGGTGCGGACGACGCAGTGATCGCGATGAAGGGCAGCAGTCTCTGCAGGGACAGGCGCGTGGCGAGAACCTGTTCGTACATCACTTCCTCGACCAGCTCGCGCGGCTCGCCCAGGTGCTCCGCGCCGGCCACCAGCATCCGGCCGGCGGGGCCTCGGATGGCGGCGGCTTCGCGTTGAGCTGCGTCCCGGTCACCGGCCGCGACCGCGGCCAGGAGGGTCCTCACCCGCGCGGGCGAGGGCGCCCGCACGCGGCTCAGGTGGATCCACTTGTAGAGGGCGACGAGGAGCGCGAGGCCAGCCAGTGCGAAGATCGGCGCCATGACCGGACCGCCCTTCTGCACGTGCTCGAGCAGGGTCTCCTGCGTGGCCTCGATCTTGTGGGCGTTGCCCTGGGTCGGGTCGAGGGGAAACGCCCCCTCGCGCGTCTCGACCAGACGGGCCGCGGCTGCGGCGTCCAGGGGATTGGCGAATGGGATGACTGCGGGCTCGAGCGAGCCGAGCCGTTGTTCCGCGGTGCCGACCGCGCGGCCATCGTCAGATCGGAACAGCGCGACCGGGCCGAGCATGGCGAACCTGCCGTGCTGGACCAGACCATTGGGGTCCACTGCCGAGCCTTGGAACGTGTCCCCCCCGAGCGCGTCCTCCAGGCGCTCGAGCGAGACCGACAGCAGCGCGAGGTTGGCCTGGAAGACCTCGCGGCGGGCGAGCGCCGTGTTCTCGGCAGCCAGCTTCGCGGTCTTCAGGGCTTCCTCGTGGCGCTTCAGCTCGGCGATGTGCAGCCGCGACTCGAAGTTGCGCAGGTACTCGTTCAGCAGATTCCCCAGATAGGCGGCCTCCTCCTGCCGCGCCTGGATCGCGCGGCGCAGGTTCTCCAGATCGAGCGTGCGCGTGTCCAGCGTGCGGCTGCGGTCCTGGTAGGTCGCACGTACCTGCTGCAGCTCGGCCTCGAGGTCGGCGAGCGCACGGCTCAATGGAATCCGTTCGGCTGCGATCGACTCGCGCAGGCGGCTCAGTTCGGCGAGGCTCGCTGCGAGCTGCTCTGCCAGCGAGCCTGCGGCCTGCTCGAAAGAGCGTCTCGTCTGCGCATTCTCGCCTTGTGCGGCAACCGTGCAGAACCCGAGAGTTGCGACCATCAGGAACCGACATCCAAGAGAGCGTGTCATGGCGGAATCCTCCAGCTAGTCGATCCGGATGGGCAGCTGCACGTATGCGGCGACCTTCTCGTTGCGCAGGATGGCGATCGCGTCGGCAATCCTGCCCGCAGCGGCATCGGCCGGTATCCAGGTCCACCCCTGTGGCGAGGGTGTACCCACGCCAGCCGCGTCTGCCTTGGCGCTCACGTAGAACGCCTGCCCGATGCCCACGTAGAGGGTCGTGACCTCGGCATTGGCGCCGTTGCCCAACGTGCGGACCTCGCTGACCGCGGTGAAGTCGCGGTGGAACTTGTTCGCCTCGTTCAGGATGCCGATGACGTTCTGGAACCGTTCGCCCAGGGAGACCTTCGCCGCGCCACCGGGCTCTGGGATGCGCTGGCTCAGCGGCCGCACCCGCTCACGCAGGGGATCGGGCAGCCGCGCAAGCAGTTCGCGCGTGCGCTTCTCCAGCGCGAGCGCCGCGGTCGCGAACTCAGCGGCGCCTTCCTCGAGCCTGGTGTTCTCGGCGGCCAGCTCGACCCTCTTGCGGTCGGCTTCGGCGATGGTCTTGTCGGCCTCCGCGATCCTGTTCCGCAGCGACTCGAGCTCTCGCTTCACGACCGCGATACGTTCCTCCAGCATCTCGCGGCCCAGCGCCCAGTCGCGCTTCTCCTTGGACAGGATCCGGCTGGCCTCCACCCACTTCTCCAGCGTCGCGCGCGCGGCGTCGACGCTCCCGGCGGGCAACTCCTGGGCGAGGGCCGTGCAAGGGCTCAGACACAGCGCCAGCACTGCCAACACGGGGAGACACCGGCGGGGATGGGGAACATGATTCGTCTGCATGGATCTCGACGTCACTGACATGCGTGCACCTCTCCTTCGATCCGTTCGTTCCGGTGCGGGGACCAGCATCAGAATCGCACCTCCCCGCCGATCCCGAACGTGAACTCCACGCCGCGCGTGTACGAGGTCTTGAGCACATCCCCGCCGATGTACGGAGACCGGTAGACCTCCTCGATGCGGGGGTTGGTGAGGTTCTTCGCGCCGAACTGGACCTTGACGAACTCGCCCAGGCGCTGGGACACCGTGAGGTTCAGAGTGTCGTAGTCCTGGGCGTATACGTTCGGGACGTAGTTGCCGTTCGACTGGCCGGCCCCCGCCACCAGTGTGTCACCCTGCACTGTGTAGAAGACCGCGAGCTGGGTACCCGTCGTGGGCAGATCGTAGGTCATGTAGGCGTTCCACAGGTACTCCGGGGCATTGGTCATGTCCCGCGAGTCCATGGGTGCACGGATGTTGGGCAGGCGGAATCCCCGCGCTTCGTCCTCGGGCAGGTTCACCTTCGCGTCGATGTATGTGGCGTTGACGCCCACCGCCACACCACCCATCGGCTCCCAGAACTGCCCCAGGCTGTGACGCATCTCGAGCTCGAAGCCGTTCATCTCGCCCTTCGGGTAGTTGACTGCCGTGGTGAAGTCGAAGCTGGCGACCCGCTGCACGTATTCGATCGGGTCCTTGATGTCCTTGCGGAACCACGATGCCGAGAAGAGCCCGCCCGCGTAGGGGGTGAAGTCGACGCGCAGATCGTAGTTCCGGAGGCTGCTCATCCCCAGATCGGGATTGCCGATGAAGATCGGGCCCCCGAGGTACTCCTGCTGCAGGATAGGGGTCAGCTCTTTGAAGGTCTGGCGCGCGATGGTCTCGTTGTACGAGGCACGCAGGGTCAGCGTGTCGAGGGGGCGGTACACCAGCCCAAGGGACGGCAGCAGATCGTCCTGCTGGAAGGAGACGTCTGCGTCCCCAGGATTGAGCTTGGTTGGGGTGAGGGAGCCGGGCGGATACCAGAGCGCGTTCTCCTCCGGGTCGTTGACAATCCCGATGGTGGTCGTCTCCACGCGCGCGCCGCCGATCAGGTTCAGGTTGTCTGCCACCGGCAGATCGACCATTGCGTAGTACGCGCTGACCTTCAGGTCCCCCCGGTAGTCGACGTCGTAGAGCGACTCGGTGATCCGGTGGTTCTCGAATGGGAACGAACCGCTCCACCGCTGCTTCCACGGCCCCTCGAACGAGCTGTTGTCGTTGAAGTTGCTGAAGGACTCCTGGTCGAAGTCCCGCCGAACCGTGTCGCGGAAGACCCCCAGCTTGACGTAGCCGCCTGCCTCACGTCGTTCCGAGAACGGCAGCTTCAGGTCGGCGGCGTACTGGTCGCTGGTCTCGTCGATCTCCTTCCAGATGCGCTGCAGGTTGCCGAGCGTGAAGTTCGCAGAGGGTTTGAACGGCCGGTGCGTGGGCGGGATGTAGATTGGACCGATCTGTCGGCCTGGGTACCACGCAGATCCGAACTGGCGCTTGTCCGGCTGGTAGAGGTCCGCGGAGCTGTGGGCGATCGTCCATGACAGCTCCGGACGGCCGAAGATCAGGAAGCGATCCACGGGCAGCCCGTGGCGCCCATGCACCTGGAGTGTGTCGGTGGTGCGCTCGGTGTACTCCAACGTCTCCAGGCGCAGGTACGGCGCCGCGTCCGGCTTGTCATGTCCCGGCGTGGTCGGGTCGTCCGGGTTGTGGCCGGGAAAGTAGTACTGCTTGCCCCGGGTGTCCTCCGCCAGCGTGGCGCTATCCTCGGCCGTACGCGTGTAGAGGTAGGTGAAGTTCAGGGAGTGGTCGTCGGTTTCCACGCCGAACGTGCCCAGCGTCCCCCACTGCACGACCTGCTCGCCCTGAGTCACGTCGAAGAGTGCGGTCTTGAAGTCGCCCTCTCCGACGGTGCCCTGGTAGGTCTTGGGCGTCATCGGCGCGCCCGGACTCTCCACCCAGTTGGAGTCGTCCACGCCGTGGTCATGGAATGAAGAGTCGCGCTCGTAGAAGAAGCTCGCGAACCCGCCGATCCTGAGGCCCGGCATCAGCTCGTGCCTGCCGCCCATCGACCCCGACCACTTGTAGTCCACGGGCGCCTGGCCCTCCGAGACGCCGACCGCGCCCTCCCAGTTGGTGCCGATGTTGTCGTACTGGATCCGGCGCGCGCCGTCGTCCTTGCCCCAATGCGAGACCCCTCCGCCTTCGTAGGTCAGGAAGTCCGCGCGCCCGGTGACCTGCGTGTTGTGGCTTGCCTCGCCCTTGATGCTGACGAAGAACGGCTCGCTGGGGATCCCTTTCAGCCGAACGTCGACGGCGCCGCCGGAGGCATCGCCCTGCTGGTCGGGGGTGAAGGTCTTGCTGACCTGGATGCTCTCGATCACGGCTCCGGGGAACTGGTCCAGTTCGACCGCGCGCTTGTCTTCGTCTGCGCTGGGCAGACGCACGCCGTTCATCTGCGAGCTCACGTAGCGGTCGGGAAGTCCGCGAATCACTGCCGACTTGCCGTCCTGCACGGAGGCCCCTGCCACGAGGCGCAGCGCGCTCGCCGCATCACTGGTGCCGGCGCGGCTCATGAGATCGGCGCTGATCGAGTCCATGAGGGCCGGGCCCTCCAGGCGCAGCTGCAGGAGCGCCTGCTCGCTGCCGGCGGTGAGCTGGAGGGCATCCTGCACCACGAACTCCTCCATCTCGGTGAAGTCACCGGTCATCACGGCGTTCACCTCTGTCACCCGGCCGGCCCCGACCACCACGTCGCTTCGCACCAGCCGCGCGTAGCCATCCTTGGCGAACACCAGCGTGTAGCGTCCGGCGGCAACCTGCCCGAGGACGAAGTTGCCCTGCTCGGAGGTCCGGGTCCTCTGTCCGGTCTCGACCGCCAGGACCTGGACGCCAGCCAGCGGCGCATCGAACTCCTTGTCGAGCACGAGCCCGCGGATCGACCCCACCTGGTCCTGGGCAGACACTGCGATCCCGATCACGAGCATGACTCCGACGCACAGGGGCGAGGTCCACGTCACCACGGGTGGCCGAGTCCGTCACACAGGTGGACGAGCTGCTTGAGCAGCGCGGCGTCGGGCTCGACCCCAGCCACCGCCATGGAAGAGCAGGTGGCGGCCAGGTCCTCTGCGCGCGGCCGCGAGTTGGGGTTTTGGATCCCCTCTGCGACGGCACGGCGATACACGTCCAGCGCGGCAGCACGGTCGCCGAGCGCCTGGTAGGTCTCGGCCAGCGGGCGCAACGCGCCTGCGCGATGGATGTCCACCATGACCTGGCGGCGGGCCTCATAGACGGTCCGCGCGGCGTCGGCCTCGGTCCGCGCACCCGCGTGGTCACCCGCCCGGTACCGCAGCCGAGCGAGTCGTGCACGCAGCGCCACGTGGTCCTCCGGCAACCACCTCGTCGTCGACATCAGGTCCTGGGCAAAGCGGACCAGCTCCAGCGCCTTCACCCGGTCCTGCCGCTCGAGCGCGATCTCGACCAGGCGGAACAGCATCTCCAGGCGTAGCTGCGTTGGCAGCTTCGCGTAGGCGGTCCTGACCCGCAGCTCCAGCTGGGCACGCCGGTCGGGATCGTCGTGGAAGCGCCGGTAGAGCTCCACGCACGTTTCGAGTGCGGCATGCACGTGCTCGAACGGGGCGGCCGCGAACACGCGGTCCTGGCGTTGCAGCTCGGCAGCGAAATCGGCCTCTGCGAGCTGCCGCGCCTGCGCGCTCGCGAGCCAGTGCACCTCGGACTCGACCACGCCCGCGGCCCACTCGCGCGCCTGAGCGGTCTTGCCGAGGAACGCGTACGTGCGCGCCACCTTGGCGCGGATCCGGTCGCGACGCCATTCCTGAGCCGAGCCTTCCGCCTCGCTTTCCGAGGCGATCCGACCCGCCAGGACCAGGAAGCGCTCGGCCGATCCGGTAGCACCGCGTTCGGCGCAGTAGTGCGCAAGGTCGGCATAGCCCGTTCCGCGACGCCAGTTCTGCACCGCCGCGACGTAGCGCTCGGCACGGAGCGGCTGGCCGAGCCTGAGGGCCGCCGCGATCACCGCCTCCTGGGCCCGGCAGCGGTCCTTGACATGCGGATCCGCGGGGAGCGCCGATGCGGCACGGAAGGCGAGGTCGAGCAGTTCGCGCTGGAACGGCGCGATGGGCTCGTCCTCGAGGTTCGCCTGCCCGGTGGCTGGTCCGGCTGGGTGCACCGGCGTCTCGGATCGCCGATCCGAGCACGCTGTGGCGAGCAGAAGGGCGGCGACGGCGTGGCGACACGCCGTCCACGGACTGGTCTTCATCGGAAAGGAGCGGACGGGGTAGGAGGAAGGGCCATCGCGCCGAGGCCGCGGCGGGCGACCGACCCGGGGGTCGGCCGCCCTCACCGCATCCGCCTGCGGCCTGGGGCCGGCTCAGGGCGTGGTGGCGGAGACGCCGTTCGAGGCGGCGAGCAGGGCGGGCGCACCCGTGTCCACGACCCACACCTGGAAGTAGAAGGTCGAGTTGGCGGCGACTCCCCCCGGGAACGGAAAGGTCACGCTGAACCGGCCGTTGGCATCGGTGCCCACGGGAATCGTTGCACCGAGTGCCAGGTCCGGGACCAGGATGCCGCCGAACACGGGCAGGTCCGCCCGACCGCCGCTCAGCACCAGCACGGCCGGCGCGTTCTGCCTGGCGTTGCTCAGCGAGAGCGTCGTGGCGGCGCCGGCGCCCAGGGTGCCCGCCCCGGCGAGGACGGGGTCACCGTCGGTCCCCGCAAGCGCGTTGCCGACGTCGTTCCAGGCGCTCTTCGGCGTCAGGCCATACGCCTCGGAGGCGGTCCAGCCGGCGAGCCAGGTGTTGCCCGGGGCGAAGGCGCCGCGGTAGCGCGCCGAGGAGAAGAAGCCGTCGCGCGGGGCGTAGGCCGCGCTGGTGAGCGCCGCGTTGGCCGGACGAGGATCCAGCGACGTGACCGGCACCATGGCCTTGCCACCCTTCACCACTGCCGCGCCGCGGGTGAGGGCGGTGATCGGAGACGGAGCAGTGCCCAGGAGCTTCTGGTTGTTGTTCGCGGCCGCGAACACGCCCCGCGCGTCCGCCACGGTGTAGGCGTTCGCGGCGGCGTTGTTGAAGAACACGCTGTCGGTCAGCTCGATCAGCTTGCCCGAGGACTGCGCGCGGTAGAACGCCGCCGGGTTGGCGGGTGCGTTCACCGTGGAGAACACCGAGTAGTCGGTGGTCCAGGTGTTCTCCCAGCTGAGGGTGCCGTTGAAGCCGTAGCCATTGGCGCCGTCGCCGTCCTTGTTGTCGAAGCCGACCACCTCCTCGCCGCCGTCCATGAAGATGCAGTTGCGCAGCTGCACACGCGCGTTGTCGCGCCATGCGGTGAGGCGGTCACCGTCGAATGGCTGGCCGACGACCGTGAGGTTGTAGAGGGTCGCCGTGGTGACCGGCTGCCAGTCGGAGTCCTCGGCGCCGTCCATCTCGATGGCGTTGTCGCCCACTCCGGAGCCCTGCGCCGCATTGAGGCTGTGGCCCTGGACGATCAAGCCGAACTGCGCCTTGCCGCGCCAACCCTGGTCGATGTCGAGGCTGTCGTCGCCGATGTTCCAGATGCTGAAGTACTTGAGGTTGACGGTGCCGCCCCAGATCTCGATCCCGTCGTCCACGTTGTTCATGATCTCGACGTGGTGGATGTCGGTCTCGCGGCCGATGCCGCCGAGGGAGAGGCCGTTCAGCTCGACGTTCAGGGCGACCACCTTGCCGCCGTAGCGCAGCGAGAGGTAGCTGATGCTGCCGCTGTCGTCGTCGTCGTTGCCGCCGCCGTAGAGAACGTTCGGGTCGTTGGGAACCGCGGCGACCAGTCCCTCCATCGGCGCGACGTTGCTCGCGCTCGGCACCGGCGTGTTGCCCGCCACTGCGTTCTCGGAGATGTAGCCGCGACCCATGAGCGTGAGATTGCCCCACTCGTTGGCGGCCTCGCGCCAGGCGCCGGTCCGCGGGTTGCCGCCGGTCCAGGTGGCCACGTCGGCCTTCGAGGTCATGATGACCGGTCGCTTGTCGGTGCCCTGGATGAAGATCTTGCCGCCGCGGGTCACGGCCAAGCTGCCGCCGACGTTCGTGGTGCTGGCGATGACCGTGCCAGCCTGGATCGTGAGCGTGGCGCCGGGCAGGACGTAGATCTGCTTCTGCAGGTTGTAGGTGTTGTTGGACGTCCAGGTGGTGGACACCGAGATGTCCTGGGTCACGAGAACCTCGCCTTGCGCGGCGGCGCCGGCCACGGCCAGACCGGCCATCAGCGTGGCAAGCAACGGATTGTGATTCGCGAGTCGCATCGGCTGTCGTCTCCTCGGGGGAAGGTGGTGAGTGCTGGGGTTCGCGGGCCGACGGAACACAGCCGTCGACCCTCGAGGAGGCGGTCTTCTAGGCGCGCTCGGTGAAGGCGAGGCCAAGCGTGGGTGCAGCCTTCGAGGGGGCGGGCACCTCCGGCGCCGAAGTGCGTGGACGGTGCAGACGGGCGCGAGCGCCTTGCGCATCGCGGCATCGCCGTGCGCGTCGCTCCTGGCCCGTCAATCCTGGCGCCGAACCCGCACGCCGCTCAGGGAGTCCGCGGCAGGTTGTGGCAGAGCCGCGAACCGTACGGCAGCCCGAGAAAGCGGCTCGGCACCTCCACGTACAGGGGCCGCCCAGCCTCGAACTCCGGCCAGTAGACGAGATTCAGGCTGTCGACCCGGAGTCTGCTACGCACCCGAGGCCATTCCGCTCCGCGCAGGAGGTGGCGCCGCAGGCCCTGGAACACCGAATCGCAGGCCTGGTCGTCGTCGATGGGGATCCACACGTCCTCGCCCCCTTCCAACTGGATGACGGCGTAGGGGAACTCGAGGTTCGCCAGAGGGATGCTCGTGTACTGCCCGATCCGCAGCACGTCGGCCCACCGGACGAAGTGCTGCGGCACCCCCATGGAACGCAGCCCATCCTCCTCCCACACGAGGAAGTCCGGGTGCCAGAGGGCGATTTCGACCCTGACTCTGTGCCGGCCACCCATCCTGTGCATCACCCCCTGTGACGCGCGCAAGCATGGAGCCTGAGGCGAGACTCGAACTCGCGACCTGCGCTTTACGAAAGCGCTGCTCTACCAGCTGAGCTACTCAGGCACGCCGCCGCGGGACCGCGGAGGGCGGGGAAGTGAACCCCGCGCCTTCCTGCAATGCAAGCCGAGCCGTGGCCAATCGCCGCACAGGCAGCTCGCGAACGGGTTCGCGGTGCGGCGGCGCAGGATCCGGCTCCGGAACGCACCGCGGCCCCAGGCCGCGGCCCCCTCGCGGGACCACGGCCTGGGGCCGCGGGTTCGCACATCCGGGCGTGCGGCCGGTTCCCGCGTGGGCGCGGGAGCCGGTGCCTCAGCCCTTGGGCTCGGTGCCGGCCTCGGCGGCCGGCTTGGCGCCGACCGCGCGCAGCATCTCGAGCAGCTTGAGCTGCTCGCCTGCGGGCAGCTTGGCCTTGCCGAGCGCGCCGACCACGGCGGCCTTGATCCTGGCGTCGGCGTTGCCGCCCAGGAGCTTGACCATGTTCTCGACCACGCCCGCCGGCGCCTCCGGCATGCGGCCGAGGATGTTGCCGACCGAACCGGCCGCCGCGACGCGCAGGTCCACGCTGGCCGACTCGCTCAGGACCGCCTCGGCGAGCGCGCCCAACTGGCCGGCCGCGCCGGCGATGCCCAGGGCCTTCGCGGCCGGGATCGCCACCGCATCCGCGCGGTTGAGCTGCTCGGCCAGCCGGCCGAGCGCGCCGCTCACGTCGGTGCCGGCCGAGGCGAGGCGCAGGAGCGACTCGCTGGCGGCCACCGCGGTCTCGTTGGCGCGGGCGCGGTTGGCGTCGAGCGGCACGTCCTTGAGCGCCTCGGTCACGGCGGCGCCCAGGTTGTCGCTGGAGAGCGGGCCCTTGACCACGCCGTGGATCTTGTCGCCGAAGCGCTCCTTGGCCTTCTCTTCGTCGGCCGCCACCACGAGCACCTTCACGGCGCTCATGCGCGGGTCCTTGCGGATCAGGGCGATCACGTCCTCGGCCAGGACGTCGGGAAGGTTCTCGTTCACCACCACGACGTCGACGCCGGGGAAGGTGGAGAGGTCGCCGATGGCCTTGGTGCCGCTCAGGCTGGCCTCGACCACCTGGCCGCGCACCTTGCTGCTCGCCTCGGCCACCTTGCGGGCTTCGGGGTTGCCGTCGATCACGCGGACCACGCGCATCGACTCCTCGGTCACCGCACCGCCCAGGTTGCGCACGACCTTGTCGGAGTGCTTGAGGCCGGCGCCGCCGGTCGCATCCGCCAGGGCCAGGGCCGCCGCGTAGGCGATCCGGGTGTCGGCGCTGTCGAGCAGGCCGGCCAGCGGGCTGTCCTGGATGGTGTTGCGATCCTCGATCTGCGCCAGCGTGCGGATGCCGCTCACCGCCACCGGCACCTGGCCGTCGGCGATCGCATCGGTCACCGCCTTGCGGACGGTCGCGGGGCCGGACGCCGAGACCACCAGCGAGAGGCTGGGGATCCGGGCCACCCAGGCCTTGGTCACCTCGTCCTCGCTGCGCGCGGACTCGGCCAGGGCCGTGGTCTGCGCCAGGTAGGCGCGGGCGACCAGCGCCTTGGCATCGCCGTTGGCGGGGTCGGTGGCCAGGGCATCGTGGGCGGCCATCTTGGCCAGCTCCAGGCTGTAGACCGACGCCGGGACCGGGCTGAACACGAGCTTGCCGCCGTCCAGGGACCAGACCACGTCGGAGACGTCGTCGTCCTCGAGGCCGCCGCCCAGCAGGTACTTGCGGGCGGCCTTCACGTAGAGGTCGGTGGGGTTGGCCTCGGCAGCGACGCCGAGGTTGGCGAGCGACTTGCGGGCGGCGACGCGCACGTTCTCGTCGGTGTCGCCCTTCGCCACGCGCGCCAGGGCCGGGGCGGCGCGGTCGTCGCCGATCAGCGCCAGGGCCGCCGCGACGTTGCGGCGCACCAGCGCGCTCTCGTGGCCGAGAGCGGCGCACAGGGCCAGCGTGGCCTGACGGCCGAGGTTCTGCAGGCCGAGCATCGCTAGGACCTGCCCGCGATCGTCGTCGGCATCGCCCAGCTTCTGCACCAGGGCCGGCACCGCGAACTCGCCGATCTCCGACTGCAGCACCAGCGTCGCCGTACGGCGCTCGTCGTAGTCCTTGCTCAGGACCTTGCCGACCACCTCGGCCACCCGGCCCTCGTCACGGGAGCGCGCCTTGCGCTCCAGCCGGGCCAGCCCCATCAGGTGCTTGGCGATCTTGGCGACCTCGTCGTTCTGCACGAGGAGCATCTGCCAGATCGCCTGGTCGGTCTCCTTCCAGATCTGCAGGGCCTTCTCGTGCGTCGGGTTGGCCTTGAGGACGGCGTCGAACTTCTGGAGCGCCTCCTCCTTCTTGTTCAGTCGGAGCAGTTGGACGCCTTCACGGAAGAGCTGCTCGGGATCATCCTGCGCGAGGGAGACGCCGGACGCGACAAGGGCCGCAACGAGTCCCAACAGGGACCGAGCGAGAACAGAGGTCATGAATGAACTCCTAACTCTTTCTTGGCTGGCGGTGCGAGGGGTTGAGTGGGCCGGGCGCGAAGGCGGTGGGACGAACCGAACCTTCCGGAAGGCCGCAGCTTGGGCGAAGGGCCCAGATGCTATGGCCAGCCTGGGGACGGTCAAGACGCGGATCGATCACGACCTTGGCCCGAGGTCGGCGTGATCACCCAACCATACCCCGGCTTCGCGGAGCCGGCCTGCGGGCAGGGTCGCGCGCCTGCCGGGGACCGCGCGCGCGCACGAGGAACCCGCGCTCCCACGGTGCCCGTGGACACGGCCGGGAACGGGCACGGCCGCGGGAAAACGGGTCGCCGGGGTCCGGGTGGCGGCCCATGCGATGGCCCCCGGGGCGCTCTCCCGGCGCCCGCGCCGGATCGGCGGCGGAGCGGACTCGCGAGGCCCATTACCATCGCGCCATGCCGAGGATCCTCATCGTCGACGACCAGGCCGCGGTGCGGGACGAGCTGGTCTACGCCCTGAACTTCGAGGGCTACGAGACCGTGGCCGCCGCCGACGGCGACTCCGCCCTGCGGGAGATCGAGCAGGGCGGCGTCGACGTCATGCTCCTGGACATCAAGATGCCGGGGATGGACGGGCTCCAGGTCCTGGGCAAGGCCAAGGAGCGCCGTCCCGACCTGCCCGTGGTCATGATCTCGGGCCACGGCGACATCGAGACCGCGGTGCTCGCGGTGAAGGGCGGGGCCTACGACTTCCTCACCAAGCCGTTCGACACCGACCGCGTCCTGGTGAGCATCAAGAACGCGCTGCACCTGGTCGAGCTCGACCACGAGAACCGCGCGCTGCGGCGCGAGCTCGCCAGGGAGGTGCAGATCCTGGGCAGGAGCCAGGCGATCCAGCAGGTGCGCGCGCTCATCCAGAAGGTCGCGCCGACCGAGGCGGCGGTCCTGATCTCCGGCGGCAACGGCACGGGCAAGGAGCTGGTGGCGCGCCAGATCCACGCCTTGAGCAAGCGCGCGCGCGGACCGTTCGTGGCGATCAACTGCGCGGCGATCCCGGCCGAACTCCTGGAGAGCGAGCTCTTCGGCCACGAGAAGGGTGCCTTCACCGGGGCGAGCGCGATGCGCCGCGGCCACTTCGAGGCCGCGAACGGCGGCACGATCTTCCTCGACGAGGTGGGCGACCTCGCGCTCGAGGCGCAGGCCAAGCTGCTGCGCGCCCTGCAGGAGAAGGTGATCGTGCGCGTCGGTGGCTCGAAGGAGTTCGCCGTGGACGCGCGGGTCCTCGCGGCCACCAACCAGGACCTGCCGGCGATGGTGCAGGCCAAGACCTTCCGCGAAGACCTGTTCTACCGGCTGAACGTCGTGCCGATCACGATGCCCTCGTTGCGCGAGCGTGCGGAGGACATCGAGGACCTGGCGCAGCACTTCCTGACCGAGGCGTGCCGCCGCAACGGACTGCCGGCGCGGCGGCTCCTTCCCGCGGCCCTGGAGCGCCTGCGCGCCCAACCCTGGCCGGGCAACGTGCGCCAGCTGAAGAACCAGATGGAGCGCGTGGCGATCCTCGCCGAGGGCAAGGAGGTGCGGGCCGAGGATCTGGGCGACATGCTGGACGCGCCCGCCGCGGCGGAGTCGGGCGGCGACCTCTTCGCGCACGCCACGATCGAGGAATTCCGCGCCGCCGCGGAGCGCGAGTACATCCGCCGCAAGCTGCAGGAGCACGGCGGCAACATCAAGCGCACCGCCGAGCGCATCGGGATCCAGCGCTCGAACCTCTACAAGAAGCTCGAGCGCTACGGACTCAAGTGAGCCGAGGCGGCGCGCGCCGCGCCGTGCCGCTCAGGGCGTGCCGGGAATCGGCGGCAGCACGATCTTCTGGTTCTCGCGCACGCGGTCCGGATCGAGGTCCGGGTTGGCGCCCAGGATCGCCTCGATGTAGCGCGGCGCGTTGCGCCGGCCCACGCGGGTCTCCGCGATCTTCCAGAGGGTCTCGCCCTTCTTCACCACGTAGGCGGCGTTGGCCACCGAGGGCCCCGGTGTGCCGGGATTGGCGGCGGCGCCGCTGCCCGACGGCGCCGGCTTCGGACGGAGGCCGTCCGGGTTTCCAGGGGAGGTTCCGGCCGGGTTGCGCCCCGGCTCGCCCGCGAGCGACGTGCGCTGCCGCTCCGCTTCGGCGCGGGCGCTGGCCGCGTCGAGCAGCTGCTCGTCCGCCACGTAGGGCAGGACCAGGCGCGTGCCGAGGACCAGGCGGTTCAGGTCGGGGATGCTCTCGTTGAGGTAGCGCACCCGGTCCACCATGCCGTCGCTGGTGTCGAGGCAGTAGCGCTGCAGCAGGCCGCTCAGGGTGTCGCCCTGGTTCACCGGCACGATCCGGTAGTTGGCCTCGCGCGTGGTGGCCACGAGCCATGCCGGCAGCGCCGGAGGTGGCGGCTCGACCGGTGGCGTGGCCTCGCCCACGGGCTGTGCCGTCGGATCCGACTTGCTCTCGCCCTTGGCGCCCCCCGAGTGGGTGCCGAGCAGATCCTCGATGTCCTTCAGCGGCCCCTTGTCGCCATCTCCGCCGGCATCGGTGCGTCGCGCCGCGTCGAGCCCCGCCGTGCCTCCTCCCGGCGTGCTGCCGCCGTTGCCGTTCCCGAACACCACCGCGATCAACAGGATGACGCCGAGCAGGCCGGTCACCCCGTACATCAACAACGTTTCGTTGCGCTTCACCACGCCCTCCCAGACCCGGCGAGGTCAGACACCGCACCGGGGTCAAGATCACTGACCGGCGGCCGCCCGACCGCCGTAACGGGGCGTGAGACTAGGCGCTGCTCGCGAACTTTCCATCCCTTGCCTGCTCTCCTTGCGCAGCTAGACTCCGCCCGTGCCCTCCCCGTCGCGCGCGATCCTCGCGATGTTGCTGGCCGCGAGTCCGTTCCTGGGCTCCTGCGGCTCGGCGCCAGCGGCCCGGATCGAGGCGGAGGTCGTGTACGTGGACCACAGCCGGGCGGGGTTCCGGCAGACCCTGCGCAGCGAGTCTGCGCAGCCGCGCGCCGAGGCGTACCAGCCCGGGCAGGACCCGATGCTGAAGATCGCCCCCGACGCGCAGCTGCGGGCACTCCTGGAGGAATTCCGCTCGCGGGGCTTCGAGGCGATGGCGCGCGGCACCCTGCCCAACGCCCGCCACAGCCTCACGGTGGTGGAGGCCGGCAACGCCAGGACCTGGTCGACGCCGGCGTGGTCCAGCTTCGACCGGGAGCAGGCCAGCGCGGCCCGGATCGAGGAATTCGTCGCCTGCCTGACGCTCTTCCAGCAGGTCTACAACGCCAACACCGCCTACCACTCCCAGGGCATCCCTCGCGGGACCGTGCGCCAGGGGGACGGACGGTGAGCCCGCGCCAGGGATCGGGTGCGCCGCGGGCCATCGCGATCGTCCCGGTGCGGGTCGACAGCCAGCGCCTGCCGGGCAAGGCCCTCCTGGCCGAGACCGGACGGCCGCTCTTCCTGCACACGGTCGAACGCGCCCTCCAGGCCCGCTGCTTCGCGGCCACCTACGTGGCGACGGACAGCGACGCCGTCGACGCGGCGGCGCGCAAGGCGGGCGTGCCCGTGGTGCGCACCAGCCCGGCCTGCCGCACCGGGTCGGAGCGCTGCGCCGAGGCGGCGCGCGAACTGGACGCGGCCCTCGTCGTGGACATCCAGGGCGACTGGCCCGAGGTCGACCCCGGAGACCTGGAGGCCCTGGTGCATTGCCTCGCCCAGGCCGGCCCGCCCACCGCGACGCTCGCGGTCCCCCTGTCCGACCCGGCCAGGATCGAGGACCCCAACGTGGTGAAGGTGGTCCGCGCCCGCAACGGCGACGCCCTGTACTTCTCGCGGTGCGCGATCCCCTACGCCAGGAGCGGGTCGGTGCGCTACGCGCGCCTGCGCCACATCGGCGTGTACGGCTTCCAACGCGAGGTGCTGCTCGGCATCCCGGCGCTGCCCTCCAGCGGGCTCGACGAGAGCGAGGGCCTGGAGCAGTTGCGCTTCCTGGAGAACGGGATCAGCATGCGGGTGCTCGACGCCAAGGGCGACCCCTGGGGCATCGAAACACGGCCCGACTACGATGCATTCCTGCGGCGTCAGGCGGCGCGCGGTGGCGCCGGCGGTGCAGTTCGGGGCGGCGGAATCGGCGAGGGACGTTCATGACCAAGTACATCTTCGTGACCGGCGGTGTGGTGTCCTCCCTGGGCAAGGGCCTCACCTCGGCGTCGATCGGGATGATCCTCGAGCGCATGGGGTTCACGATCTCCATGCAGAAGCTCGACCCGTACATCAACGTCGATCCCGGCACGATGTCGCCGTTCCAGCATGGCGAGGTCTACGTCACCGACGACGGCACCGAGGCCGACCTCGACCTCGGCCACTACGAGCGCTTCACCGACACGCCGATCACCAAGGACTCGAACTACACCGCGGGGAAGATCTACCGCTCGGTGATCCTGAAGGAGCGGCGCGGCGAGTACCTGGGCCAGACCGTGCAGGTGATCCCGCACATCACCGACGAGATCAAGGCGGCGATCCGGCGCGGCGCGAGCAGCGCCCCGGACGTGGCGATCACCGAGATCGGCGGCACGGTGGGCGACATCGAGAGCCTGCCCTTCCTGGAGGCGATCCGGCAGTTCAACCTGGACGAGGGCCCGGGCAACTGCCTGTTCATCCACCTCACGCTCCTGCCGTACCTGCGCGCCAGCGGCGAACTCAAGACCAAGCCCACGCAGCAGTCGGTCGGCAAGCTGCGCGAGATCGGCATCCAGCCGCAGATCCTCATCTGCCGCACCGAGAAGGCGATGAGCCGCGACATGGCGGACAAGATCTCGCTGTTCTGCAACGTGCGGAAGGACGCGGTGATCGAGGAGCGCGACGTCGACTACTCGATCTACGAGGTGCCGATCAACCTCGTGCAGGCCGGCCTGGACCGCCAGATCCTGGCCCACCTCGGCCTGCAGCCGCGGCGCGGCGCCGAATGGGGGGACTGGAAGCGGATGCTCGACACCATCCAGCACCCCGAGCACACGATCGAGATCGGCGTGGCCGGCAAGTACATCGAGCTGCACGACGCCTACAAGTCGATCTACGAGGCCCTGCACCACGCCGGCATCGCGCACGCCTGCAAGGTGCGCATCCGCAAGGTCTCGGCCGAGTCGGTCGCCAACCAGGGCGCGGATGGCCCGCTCGCCGGCGTGGACGGCATCCTCGTGCCGGGCGGCTTCGGCGAGCGCGGATTCGAGGGCAAGATCGAGACCGTGCGCTACGCGCGCGTGAACCGGATCCCGTTCTTCGGGATCTGCTACGGCATGCAGGCGGCCGTGGTCGAGTACGCGCGCCACGTGCTGCAGATCCCCGACGCCACCACCACCGAGTACCAGCCGCAGGCGGCCAACCCGGTGATCGACATGATGGAGGAGCAGAAGTCCATCAAGGAGATGGGCGGCACCATGCGCCTGGGCGCGTTCGAGTGCACCCTGGCGCCGGGCACGATCTCGCAGCGCGTGTACGGGGCCGAGCGGATCTCCGAGCGGCACCGTCACCGCTTCGAGCTGAACAACGCCTACCGCGCGCGCCTCGCCGAGGCCGGACTGGTGATGGCCGGCGTGAACGAGCGCCTCGACCTGGTCGAGATCGTCGAGATCGCCGACCACCCGTTCTTCGTGGGCGTGCAGTACCACCCCGAGTTCAAGACCAAGCCGATGCGTCCGCACCCGCTCTTCCGCGAGTTCATCGGCGCGGCCATCCAGCACAGCCTGCACTGCCGCGGCGCCTCGCGCGCGGCGCACATCGAGGCCTGAGGGCGGGGCCGGGCCGCGCCCGACGCGGCCGCGACGGCGCGGTCCGCGGTGCGCGCAGCGCTCAGCGCTCGCGCCGCCCGCTGGCGGTCTGGCGCAGGACCCAGCCGTCCGGATCGAGGCGCACCTCGGCGCCCTCGGGCACCTTCAGCGTGGCCTTGCCCTCGGGCATCGCCACGCGCTGCCGCTTGTCGCCCACCACGACCTCGACCGGCATGGGGAAGGGCAGCTCCCCGGGCAGCTCCCAGCGCAGGTGCAGCTCGCCGCCCTTGCGCTCCTGGACCAGGCGCGGCAGCGCGGGCTGGTGCAGGTAGACGTCGCAGAACCACTTCAGGTCGGCGCCGTGCGCCTTGGCGAAGATCGCGCAGAACTCGTCGCTGTCGCTGAACCGGCACGCGCTGCCGTCCTCGACCTGCTCCAGCGCCGGATCGGGATACGCCATGCGCCGCAGGCCCTGGAAGAACTTCTCGTCGCCCATCAGCCAGCGCAGCGTGTGCATGACGCAGGCGCCCTTGTTGTAGATGTCGTTGCCGCCCCCACCGCCGAAGTAGATCTCCGTGGTGGTCGTGCTCTCGCGCGGGGCGATGGCGCGCCGGTTGCCGAGGCCCATGCGCAGGCCGCGCATGTGCTGCAGATAGGCGGCGCGGCCGCGCCGGCTGTCCATGTAGAGGGCCTGCATGTACGTGCCGATCCCCTCGTGGATCCACATGTCCTTCCAGTCGCGGCAGGTCACGAGGTTGGCCCACCACTCGTGGCTCAGCTCGTGATGGTGCAGCCAGTCGTAGCCCCACTCGGTGAGCTGCCAGCCGTTGCCGTAGGCGATGATCGACTGGTGCTCCATGCCGAGGTGCGGGGTCTCGGCGATGCCGTACTTGTCGGCGCGGAACGGGTAGGGTCCGCACACCTCCTCCATGTGGCGCAGGTGGTCGAGGAAGTGCGGCAGCGCGGCGCGCGCCCGCTCGGCGCTCTCCGGCAG
Organism: Planctomycetota bacterium; assembly: GCA_020849665.1. GTDB lineage: Bacteria > Planctomycetota > UBA1135 > UBA1135 > UBA2386 > JADLFX01. The sequence goes on from JADLFX010000038.1 coordinate 39,816, forward strand.
CACGAAGAACTGGATCGGGAACGGCTTGCCGGTCGTGCTCTTGTACTGCTGCTCGAGCAGCGTGTAGGGCGCGATGTTGAGCGCGATGCCGTAGTTGTTGATCGGCGTGGACACGTGCCAGTGCCAGGTGAGCCAGCCGTCCTTCTCGGTCTTCTTGACGAGGCGGCCGTTGCTCGCCACGACCAGGGGCTTCGGCACCTCCACGTGCAGGTCGAACGACTCCGGCTCGTCCGAGGGATGGTCCTTGCACGGCCACCAGAGGTCGCCGCCCTCCCCCTGGCAGCTGGTCGCGATCCAGGGCTCTCCGCCGCGCGTCCTGGCCCAGGTGAAGCCGCCCACCCACGGCGGATTCGGCGCGACCCTGGGCTTGCCGCCGTAGCGGATCGCCACCACGACCTCCTCGCCGGCCTTGCGCTCGCCCCCGAGGTCGACGATCAGGCGACCGTCGGCATGGCCGAACCCGCGCTCGTGGTCGCCTTCCCGCGTGGTCTCGACGCGCAGCGCGCCGTCGAGGTCGAGGTGCAGGTGGGCCATCGGCGCGAGCAGCTTCGCGCGCACGGTCAACGTGCCGTCGATGCGCTGCTCCTTGGGATCGACCCGCAGCGCCAGGTCGTAGTGCCGGACGTCGTACGCAGCCTGCTCGGGACGCAGCGCGCCGCCCGAGGTGTTGCGCTCCTCCTGGGCGACGGCGGTGGCGGCGAAGGCGAAGAGCAAGGCGGCGGCGGGCGCGGGGTGGCGAGGCCTCATGTACGCACTGTAGCCAGCGGGCGCCGGGGCCTGCCTGGCCGTGGGCCCAGCCGGCGGCCGCCTAGAGGACGAGGCGCTGCAGGCTCTGCGAGACGCCGCCGCCGGGTGCGGGCGTCGCCCGCAGATGCACGGCCTGGAGCCAGAGTCCGAGGCCGCGCAGGCCAGGATCGAGCGGCAGGGCGAACGACCCCGCGGCGCCGCCGGCCGCGTCGGCCGGGAACGTCGCCAGCACCACCAACGAACCCGGATCGAGGTCGAGCCGCCCCAGGCCGGGCAGGTCGAGGTGGCCGGGCGCGAGGGCGGCCACGAGGGCACAGAGGTCCCCGGCCCGGGCGCCGGCGATGCCGAACCCGAGCCTGCCTCCGACCAGGAGCTCGTCCACCACCAGGGCGAGCGAGGCCGGGCCCGCCGGGGGCAGGTCGTCGTCGGCGATCGTGACCCGGGCGCTCCGTTCGACGCCGACCTGCACGCCGGCCGAAGGGAGCACTTCCACGTCGACGGTCTCCTGGCCCTCGGCGAAGGTGTCCGGCAGGACGCTCACGGGCACGAGCACCCAGGCCGCGCCCACGGGGATCGTGGCCGTCCCCGTGAGCGCCGCGTAGTCGGCGCCCGGCGTGGCCGTGCCGGTCACCCGGTAGCTCACCGCGAGCGGAGCGGCACTCGTGCCGGTGCGCGAGACCTGGAACGACCCGGGCCCGGCGCCGTTCTCCGAGGCGTCGGGCGCGTTGGCCACGAGACCCACGGTCGGGAGCGCCACGCGATCGTCGTCGGCGATGGTCACGTGCGCCCCGGAGGCGCCCCCGATCCCGTAGCCCGCTCCGGCCTCGAGCGCGGCCACCACGATCTCGGTGGGCTCGCGTTCGGCGTCGTCGAAGGGCGTGACCACGAGATCCACGCTCACGGCGTTGGCGGGAATGGTGACCGAACGGGGGAGCACGGGCAGGTCGCTGCCTTCCGCCGCGGAGCCGCGGATGGCGACGGCCACGTGCAGCGGAGCGGGCAGCGCCGTGCCGCGGCCGATCGTGAAGCGCCCGGGGTCCCGGCCCGACTCGGCCGCCGCGGGATCGGTCGCGGCGATGGTGACGACCGGCAGGCCGGCGGCGGGCTCGTCGTCCTGCAGCGTGGCACGCGCCGCCGGCTGGCGCGCGTCGATCCGGTATGCGCGGTCGGGGGCCAGGGCCGCCTCGACGTTCTCGTCGCCTTCCACCGCCGCGTCGTCGAGCGGCCGGACGCGCAGGTCCACGGTCGTGGCGCCTGCGGGGATGGCGACCACGCCGCCCAGCGCCGCGTAGTCGACCCCCTGGGTGGCCGTGCCGGCGAGCGCGAAGCGCACCGTGAGCGGCTGCTCCGTCGGCCCCGTGCGCGTGATCCGCAACACGGCCTCGTCCCCGCCCTCGGCGGCCAGCGGATCGACGGCGGCGATCGCGACCCGCGAAGCCGGGAGATCGCGCAGCCAGAGGTCGAAGAAGCCCTGGACCTCGTTCGCGACGGAAGGGGTGTTGAACCCGGCTCCGCCGTGCCCCGCGCCCTGCACCGGCGCGAAACGCACGAGGCCGTGGCCGCGGGTGCGCAGGGCGCGCTCCAGGAGCACGCTCTGGTGGAAGGGCACCGTGGTGTCGGCGGTGCCGTGCTGGATCAGGAACGGCGCATCGTCCGCGGAGACGAACCCGATCGGGTCGGCGCTCGCCGCGCGTTCCGGGACGGTCTGGAGCGGTGCGCCCAGCAGGTTGGACTCGGGCGAGTTCGCCGCCTCGTGGTCGAAGGTGGGGAACTCGTTCATGCGCAGCAGATCGGTCGGTCCGAACCAGTCGCAGACCGCCTGCACCCGGGACGTGCGGTCGAGGTTGCCGCCGATGTCGCCCTCGAGGTCCAGCACGAGGCTGCCGATGCGCGTGGGCCCGACGCCGCCTGCCGTGCCGAGGAACGCCACCAGGTGGCCGCCTGCCGAACTCCCCCACACGCCGATCCGGTCGGGATCGATCCCGTAGGTGGCCGCGTTGGCGCGCAGCCAGCGGATGGCACCCTTGCAGTCGTGGATCTGCGCCGGCCACTTGCCGTCGCCGCTGAGCCGGTAGTCGATGCTGGCCACCACGTAGCCGCGGGCGGGTTGGGCGAGGAGCAGCTGCGGCGGGTTGGCCTTGCTGCCGGCGCTCCACCCGCCGCCGTGGATCCAGACGATCAGGGGTTGGCCCGGTTGGGGGTTGAGCGGCAGGTAGAGGTCGAGGAGGAGGGGGACGAGCTGGTTCTGCGCGTTGCGCCAGGTGCCGTAGGTCAGGTTGGGCACGCGCGTGTAGGACTGGGCGGCGAGCGCCGCGGCGAGCTCCACACCGAGGAGGAAGCGCAGGAGAGTGACCATGGACGGGCGGCCGCGAGGAGCTTCGCGGCCCGGTTGTGGGAAGCGTCGGGGCTGCGGATGCCGGGCCATGCCGGCCATCCCGCCGCGGCCCGGGCATGCGGGCCAACCGACCTCGACAACCGGGGCCGGGGGCCGACGGAGGACCGTGCAGGGAAGGCCCTTGGATACGCCGTCACCCAGGAGGCACGAGCGTGGATCCTCGTAACGTGCTTGTCCGGCCTCGCGGCGTGGCGGCGGGGACTGTTACGAGAGCGTGACGCGACCGTCGAGATTGCTCAGAGTCGGCTCAGGCGATCGCGTCTTCGCCGGTGATCTCCTTGCCGACGATGAGCATGTGGATGTCGTGGGTGCCTTCGTAGGTGATCACCGACTCCAGGTTGCACATGTGGCGCATGCACTGGTACTCGTCGGTGATGCCGTTGGCGCCGAGGACGTCGCGGGCCAGGCGGCAGCACTCGAGCGCCATCCAGCAGTTGTTCCGCTTGGCGAGGGAGACCTGCGCGAAGTGCAGCTTGCCCGCGTCCTTGAGCCGGCCCAGGCGCCAGGCCAGGAGCTGCCCCTTGGTGATCTCGTTGACCATCCACACCAGCTTGTTCTGCACCATCTGGAAGCGGGCGATGGGCCGGTCGAACTGGATGCGGGTCTTGGCGTAGCCGAGCGCCTCGTCGTAGACCGCCATCGCCGCGCCGACGGCGCCGAAGGCGATGCCGAAGCGCGCCTGGTTGAGGCACGAGAGCGGACCCTTGAGACCCACCACCCCGGGCAGCAGGTTCTTCGCCGGGATGCGGCAGTCCTCGAAGATCAGCTCGCTGGTCACCGAGGCGCGCAGCGAGAACTTGTTCTTGATGTCCTGCGTGCGGTAGCCCTTGGTGCCCTTCTCCACCAGGAAGCCGCGCACCTGGTCGTCGACGTACGCCCAGACGATCGCGAGGTCGGCGATGCCGCCGTTGGTGATCCAGTACTTGGAGCCGTTCAAGACATAGCTGTCGCCGACCTTCACGGCCTTCGTGCGCATCCCGCCGGGGTTGCTGCCGAAGTCCGCCTCGGTCAGACCGAAGCAGCCGATGACCTCGCCCTTGGCCATCGCCGGCAGGTACTTCTGCTTCTGCTCCTCCGTCCCGTAGGCATGGATCGGGAACATGCACAGCGACCCCTGCACGGACACGAACGAGCGCAGACCGGAGTCGCCGCGCTCCAGCTCCTGCATGATCAGGCCCGCGGCGACGGAGGAGAGGCCCGCACAGCCGTAGCCCTGCAGGCTGGCGCCCAGGGTGCCCAGCTCCCCGATCTTGGGCACGATCTGCTGCGGGAAGGTGGCCTCCCGGTTGTGCTTCTCGATGATCGGCATGAACTCCGAGTCGACGAATTCGCGGATCGTGTCGCGGACCATGCGCTCCTCGTCGGTGAGGAGTTCGTCGATGTCGTAGAAGTCGGGAGCCTGGTAGCGCTTCATGGGCGTGGGTTCGGGAGCCGGCGGGCCAAAGACCGGCCTTCTAATACTTCGGAGCCGGCGTCGTTTCAGCCATGATGGCCGAACTCCCGATGGCGCACCCCTGTCCGGCCTGCGGCTACCCTCGCGACGGAGGGACCTGTGCACACTGCCAAGGCGAAGTGGTCGACGGGTACGACTCGCGCGCGATCCGCAGCGGCACCGGGTTCTTCCTGTTCGACATCGTGGGCGGCTTCGTCGAGGTGTTCCGCGGCGGCCTGCTGCTGGTCACGCGTCCCGAGTTCTCGCGCACCTACCTGCTCGCGATGGCCCTGAACCTGGTCGCGGTGCCCGCCCTCGGAGTCGGCCTCTGGTTCGGATTCGACGCCCTCTTCGCCTGGCTGCTCGCCGGGGACTGGGGCTGGCTGGACTTCCTGCACACCGCGGCCGTGTGGATCGCGCCCGTGTTCGCGTTCCTGCTCACGCTGCTGGGCGTGTACCTGCTCCTGCCGGTGCTGCTGGAGACCGTGCTCGGTCCCTTCCTGGATCCGATCGGCGCAGCGACCGAGGCCGCGATCCTCGGCCGGGCTCCGCCTCCGCCGCCGCTCGGCACGTGGCAGGCGATCCTGGTCTCGGCACGTGCGTCGGTGCACGTGCTCACGCGCCAGCTCCTGCTGCTCGCCCTGGTGCTGGCGCTGGCCTGGACCGGCGCCGGCCTCGTCGTGGGCCTGGTGGGCGCGGCCTGGCTCAGCGCGCTCGTCTGGTTCGAGTCGCCCGCCGTGCGTCGCGGACTCGACCTGGACCAGCGCCGGGCCCTGCTGCGCCGCAACTGGGCGCGTGCCCTCGGACTCGGTCTCGGCTTCCAGGTCGGCCTGCTGGTGCCGGTGTTCAACATCCTGCTGCTGGCCCCCGCCACGACCATCGCGGCCGCGCGCCTGTACTTCCGCTTCGACAAGGTTTCCGGGGCGAAGTAAGGTCCGCGCGCATGCCCGAGAACGTGATCGTGACCAGCGCCCTGCCGTACGCGAACGGGCCCATCCACTTCGGGCACGTGGTCGGGGCCTACCTCCCCGCGGACATCTACGTGCGCTTCCGCCGCATGCGCGGCGACCACGTGCACTTCGTCTGCGGCACCGACGAGCATGGCGTGGCGATCACCCTGAAGGCCGAGCAGGCCGGCAAGGACTACCAGGCCTACGTCGACCACTGGCACAAGGAGATCCGCCGCACCCTGGAGGAGCTGGTCGGGATCCGCTTCGACGCCTTCTCGGGCACCAGCCACGCGCGCAACCCCCACCACCGCGAGCTGGCCCAGCGCTTCTTCCTGGACCTGCTGCACAACGGCTACCTGTTCGAGAAGACCGAGGAGCAGTTCTTCAGCCCGTCCCTGGGGCGCTTCCTCCCCGACCGCTACGTCGAGGGGACCTGCTACCTGTGCGGCTTCGACGAGGCGCGCGGCGACGAGTGCCCGCGCTGTGGCAAGTACCTGGACGCCAGGCGCCTGGCCAACCCGCTCTGCACCATCGACGGCCAGCCGCCGGTGCTGAAGGCGACGAAGCACTGGTACCTCGACCTGCCCAAGCTGAAGCAGGAGTGGGTGCAGGGCTGGTTCGAGGGCAAGGCGGCCGACTGGAAGGCCAACGTCAAGGCATTCGTGGCCAACGACCTGGAGGAGCTGCGCGAGCGGCCGGAGACCCGCGACCTGCCCTGGGGCGTCCCCGTGCCCCTGCCCGGCACCGACGGCAAGGTGCTCTACGTCTGGTTCGACGCGCCGATCGGCTACCTGTCGATCTCCAAGCAGTACTTCGCCGAACGCGGCGAACCGGAGCGCTTCGAGCGGCTGTGGAAGGACCCGTCCACCCGGCTGATCCACTTCGTCGGCAAGGACAACATCACGTTCCACTGCCTGATCTTCCCGGCGATGCTCTACGGCACGAAGGCGGGGTGGATCGTGCCGGCGAACGTGCCGGCCAACGAGTTCTTCCAGCTGGAAGGCAGGAAGTTCAACACCAGCACCGGCTGGTTCATCCCCGAGGAGAGCGTGCGCGGCCGCTTCTCCACCGACGCGCTGCGCTACGCGCTCTGCACGATGATGCCGGAGACGGCGGACGCGGACTGGTCCTGGAAGGAGTTCCAGGCGCGGGTCAACGCCGACCTCAACGACAACCTGGGCAACTTCGTGGCGCGCTCGCTGCGCTTCGCCGAGCGCTTCCTGGAGTCGGAGCTGCCGCCGCTGGGCCAGCCCGCGCCGCGCGACCGGGAGATCCTCGCCGCGGCCGGGGCGGCCGCGGCCGACATGGCAGCGGCGTTCCTGCGCTTCGAGTTCCGCCGCGCCTGCCAGCGCCTGATGGCCTTCTCCAGCGAGTGCAACCGCTACTACGACGAGATGCAGCCCTGGGTGCTGCGCAAGCAGGACCCCGCGCGCTGCCGGCAGGTGCTGCGCGTGTGCGCCGAACTGGTGCACTCCCTGGCGATCCTGGCGGCACCGATCCTCCCCGACACCGCGCAGAAGGTGCTGGGCGCGTTCCTCCCCGCCCACGACGACGCGGGGCGCCCCTCCCTGCCGCCGGGGCCCCTGCGTGTGCAGCCGCTCCCCACCCTGTTCACGAAGGTGGAGGACAAGGTGGTCGAAGAGGAACTGGCCCGCCTGCGGGCCGTGGCCAAGGGCGGGACCGCCGCCGCACCGGCTGCACCGCCGGCGCGCAAGCCGGACGAGAAGCCGGCCACCGCCGGGGCGCCCCAGGCCGCGGCCCCCGCAGGCGCCATCGCCTACGAGTCGTTCGCCGCCGTGGAACTCCGCGCGGGCACGGTGCGCGCCGCGCGCCGCCATCCCGACGCCGACAAGCTCCTCGTGCTGGAGGTGGGGCTGGGCAGCGAGACGCGCACGATCGTGGCCGGCATCGCCGCCAGCTACACCCCGGAGGCGCTCCAGGGACACAGGGTCGTCGTGGTCGCCAACCTGGCACCCCGCAAGCTGCGCGGGATCGAGTCGCAGGGCATGCTGCTGGCCGCTGACGACGCCGAGGGCAAGCCCCGCCTCTTGACACCCGGCCCGGGAACACCCGACGGAGCCAAGGTGAAGTGATCGGGGAAGGCGGAGTCCAGGTGGCTCCACCTGGAAAGACAAAGGGGCGAGCAAACACTCGCCCCCTGCCCAAGACGAAGTGCCGGGGCCATTCCGGCGCTGGCACTGGTCTGGTCGTAACTGACTGCTAGTCGAGTACTAGCGACGCGTCTTCTTCCGACCAGCCTTCTTCGTCGCCTTCTTCTTGCCAGCCTTCTTGGTCTTCTTCTTGGCCATTTCTGTCTGATTCCTCTCGTTTGGGTTGACGGCATCCCGACCCGACCCTCCGCGCGCGGGGTTGGCACCCAGCGAGCGTCAGACCAGAGCAGGACCAGCCGGACACATGAGGAATCGGCAGGAGGGGTCGAGGAATTCACCGAAATCCCTCACGGCAAGGGAGATACCGCGCGGACCGCGACTCCGATCTAAATGCGAATCCCTATCAATCCCTCGATTCACGAAGGACACCGCTTGGTTCATCGCTCACGGGCGACCGGCGGTGAATCATGTTTTTTTCTTGCGCCGCCTCCGCGAAACGTCGCGGCCCGGCGGATCCTGAGATCCGCCGGGCCGCCGGGAGACGCTGCAGGCCCTGCTCAGTCGAACAGGTTCTCGAGCTTCTTCTTGGCCGAGTTGCCGTAGCCGGCGTCGAGCGAGGGCGCGTTCGGATCCTGGGTGCGCTCGATCGCTTCCTTGTAGATCTCCGCGAGCTTCTTCGCGGTCTCGTTGGCGTAGAGCCGGACCATCCCCACCGTGGTGCGGTCGTCGAAGAGGATGGTGAGCAGCGTGCGGTCACCGACCAGCGAGAGCTGGATGTTGTCGCGGTGACCCTGGTGGTAGAGGGCGGTGAACTCCTCCTCGCCCAGCAGGCGCGCCATCTCCTTGGTGGCCGCGAACGAACCGGCGACCAGCGCCGAGATCGTGTCCATGTCGACGGTCCTGACCTCGCCACGCTTGGTGACCAGGTGGCCTTCCTTGTCGATGAGGAGCGCGCACTTGGCGCCCGAGAGGCGGAGGAACTCGGCGAGCAGCTTGTCGATGCGCTCGATGTCCTCCTTGTAGAACGTCAGCCGGTCCTGGCGGAGCTTCTCGTTCGCGCTCATCTTCTGGTTGCCCATCGGCGCACCTCACTTCTGTCCGTTCATGTAGAAGTAGACGACGCCGGCCGCCGCTGCCGCGAGCAGGACGACGAGCGAGAGCACGACGCCCATCGCACCCTTCTTCTTGCCGGTCGCCGCCGCCGCGGCAGCCGCAGGCTGCTTGGCGACCGCCTTGCTGGGCGAGGTCCGGGCCGTGGCCGAGCGGGCGGCGGCCGGCCGGGCAGCGGCGGCCGGGCGTCCGGCGGGCGCCGGCGCGGCGCCTGCAGCGTGCTTCGCTCCGCCCTGGGCGCGTGGCGCGGCGGGAGCGGCGGGGCGCGCGGCGGCGGTGGCGCCGGCAGCAGCGGGCCTCGCGCCGGCGGCGGCGGGCCTGGCGGCGGGCGCCTTGGGCTTGTCGCCGGCCGGACGGCCTGCGGGGCGGCGTGCGTCGGCCTTCTCGATGCTCTCGAGCACCATCTCGGCGAGCACCTTCAGGGTCGGGAACACGCCCTCACCGGTGCGCGCCACCGCCTCGAAGGTCGGCACCCCGAAGCGGTTCATCTGCTTGTCCATCTCCTCGACCGGCATCGCGTTCGGGAGATCGCGCTTGTTGTATTGGATGACGTGCGGGACGTCGCGGATGTCCTTGCCGTACTCCTTCAGGTTCTCGACCAGGTTCTCGTACGACTCGATGTTCTCGGCCATCTTGTCGGGGTCGGAGTCGGCCACGAAGATGACTCCGTCCACGCCCTGCAGCACGAGCTTCCGCGTCGAGTTGTAGTAGACCTGGCCCGGCACCGTGTAGAGCTGGAACTTGGTGCGCATGCCCGCGATGTTGCCCAGGTCCAGGGGCATGAAGTCGAAGAAGAGCGTGCGATCGCCATCGGTGGAGATCGACGTCAGCTCGCCCTTGTTCTCCTCGGGCACCTTCTGGTGCACGACCTCCAGGTTGGTGGTCTTGCCACTCATCCCCGGGCCATAGAACACGACCTTGCAGTTGACCTCTTTGAGGGCGAAGTTGATCTGGACCATGGGTTGCTTCTCTGCTGACGAGGAGTCGACCTCCTCGCTCGGTTCTCGCGGGACTACGAGCCGGAACGACGTCGCCCCGGCGCCGGTCGCGTCCGGCACCGCGCGGGTGCCAGGCGGCGACGCCCAGGGCGGCCGGGATCCGGCTCCCTCTCCGACACGGCTGGATCGGCCCCGGGCCACATCGTTCTTGAGTCCCCTGCAGAGAATCGTCCGGCATCGGGCGGGAGGCCGGCGGCGGGGTGCGGGGCTCGCGGCGGGGTAGCCGATCGGGTGCGCGGGACCCGCCGTCTGGACGCGGGGGCGCCGGCCAGGCCCGGCGCCGCTCAGACGTGGATCGAGGAGGCGCGCACCAGCCGGACCGAGGCGTCCTCGATCGCGGCCAGGCACGACTCGAGCTTCACGAACTGGTCGGTGAGCACCGCCAGGCAGGACTGGCCCAGGTCCACCACCACCAGCTTGCCGTGCGTGCAGGTCATGGTGATCTGGCGGAAGTTCCCCAGGCCGCCCTCGGCCAGGGCCCGGCGCGTGTTGCTGACCAGGAACGAGGTCAGTCCGGCCACCACGTCCGAGGACGTCGCATCCGAGAGCTGCGCATCGATCACGATGCCGTCCTGGGTGACCATCGCGCAGCCCTTGACTCCTTGGGACTGACGCAGCTGCTCGAGGATGGAACGGACGGCGTTCATGGGCGACCTCCGATGTGCGAGTGCAGGCCGAGCGCCACGAGGTCCTGGAGGTCGGCCAGGACGCGGTCGGTGAGCGTGCCCGGGTCGCAGAGCACGGCCGCGATCTCCTCGCCATAGCTGCACACGCAGATCCGGCCGAACTCGCCTTCCATCGCGCCCTTGCTGAACGAGCCCAGCTCCATGCGGCGCGCCACGCGCTGCGATGACTTCGCGAACACGCGGACCACGCGCAGGAAGGCGTCCTTGCCGTCGCGGATGTCACCCTTCACCAGGGCGCGGGGTCCGCGGATGTACACCGCCTTGCGCACGCCACCGAGCTCAGCGACCTGCGCGAGCATGCGACGCACCGGCGCCAGGTCGTCCTCGGCCACGCGCACGTCCTGGCGCACCGGGGTGACCGGCACCACCGCGAGGCGGCCCGAGGTCTCGACCTTGGCGAAGAGCTCGTCCAGTTCCTCATCCTCGCTCGGGCGCTTGATCGCCTCCTGGTAGAGGGTCTCCACCTCGGCGTCCTCGGGCGTGGACTCGCGCAGCACCTCGAGGTGCTGCACGGCCACGTTGGTGGCGCCGACGCGGAACAGCACCTCGGCCAGGAGCTTGTGGGCCTTCACCTCGCCCGGCTTCAACTCCAGCACGCGCTGCAGGCAGTGCACCGCGTCGAGCCCCTGCTTGGCGTCGAGGTCCTTGTAGAAGCCGGTCAGTCGTGCCCGGCCGTGCACCAGATGGAGCTCGGCGTCCTCCGGGAAGCGGCGCAGGCCTTCCTCGCAGGTGCCGTGCACCGCGCCGAAATCCCCCAGCTCCAGGTACAGGGCCGCGAGCTCGCGATAGAGCTTGGCGCTGGCCGACCGGTTGATCTTGCTGCGCAGCTCCTGGATGCGCTCGTTGATCTGGTGCTTGCGTGCGAACTTGCGCAGCTTGCGCAGTTCCTCGGAGCGCGGGAAGAGCACCAGCCCTTCCTCCGCGACCTGCAGGGAGCGGTCGATGTCGCCCAGGTTGATGTGCACCTGGCCGAGGTCGACGAAGGTCGACGGCGACGGGTTCTCCCGCGCCTTGGCCTCCAGGCGCTTGAGTTCCCGCCAGATCTTGACCCGCTGCAACCAGCTCATCGTTGCTCTTCCTCGCGCCGCGCGCGCCCCGGCTGCTTATCGGCCACCCGGCCCGTGGACCTGTGGTCCGCGGTCCCGCCTTTGGAACCGGCGGCGCCACCCTCGAGAGGCCGCAGGTCCGGCATCACCGCAGCCGCAGGATCCGGCCTTCGCCGTTGGTGAGGAACACGGTGTGACCGTCGGTCCCCAGCGGGCCTGCGAACACCTTGCCGTCGCGGTACTCCCAGAGGGCCTCCAGGGTCCTGGGATCCAGGGCCTGCAAGCAGTCGCGCGCCCCGTCCTTGCCCAGCTCCTCGCGCAACACGAGGAAGAGCGTGCTGCCGACGGCCAGCGGGCCGCTGGTACGGCGTCCCTGCAGCTGGGTGCGTGCCACCTGGGTGCCCCGGATCGCGTCGAGACAGAGCAGCTTGGCGTCCCCGGTCACCACGTAGACCAGGTCCTCGGCCACCTGGATCTCCTCGCTGATCACCGACCGGCCGAGCTGCACGGTCCACGCCGGCCGCCCCTGGATCTCGTCCCAGCGGAGCAGCTGGCCCTCGGAGGTGCAGAAGATCACGCCGTCGCGCACCAGCACGGGCGAACTCGTGAGCCCGCGCGCGATGCGCACGCGGCGCAGTTCGCGGCCGTCGGCGGCGTCGAGGACCACCATCTCCCCGCCCACCGTGGCGACCCGCACCGTGCGGCCCTCGAGCGTGGGCGGTCCGGCCAGCGTTCCGCCGATCGGCAGCATCCAGCGCACCGTGCCATCGATCGGGTCGAGGCAGTAGATGCGGCCCTGGTCGTCGACCGCCAGGGCACGGCCGTCGCGCAGGACGAGCTCGCCGCTGAGTGTGTGCTCGAAACTGGCATTCCAGCGGATCGCGCCGTCCTGCAGGGCACGGCACTGGATCGAGTTCTCGTTGGTGCGCAGGTACACGCGGTCGCCGTAGACCAGGGGCTGCCCAACGACCTCGGACAGGCCCGGCATCTTGACCACGTACTCCACGCGGTTGAGATCGAGGCGGAAGAGGCCGAAGTGCCCGCCGCGCAACCCGGCGGTGACGTAGTCGCGGGCGGCGCCCGGCGCGGTGAGCGAGGGGTGCGCGAACGCGATCGTGCGTTCGGGGACCACGGTGAGCAGATGGTCGCTCACCTCCATGGTGCGGGCGTCGATCTGCACCGGCAGGGGCAGGAATCCCTCGCGCCGCAGTTCCAACGCCTCCTTGGCGAACGGACTCAGCAGCACCACCGCGGGCGTCGTCACGGGGACCTCGCCGTTGGCCGTGGTGAGGGTCAAGGGCTTGCCATTGCGGTGGATCACCGCGCCCTTGGGGCGCGAGGACACCTGCACGGGCACCAGGACCTTCCTGGCGGTGACCGTCATCTCGTAGCTCTTCACCAGGTCGAGCAACGGCTTGCGCGCCTCGCGCCAGCGGCCGGCGTCGATGAGCTCGCGCCCCTGCCGGTCGAGATGCACGGCCTCGGCGAGGTAGAGCTGCAGCTCCTTCAGGCTCTTGTCGAGCTGGACCCGTCCCGACCAGCGCCGGTCCTCCTCCTCGTTGGCCTGCTGCACCAGGGCGCGCGCCGACTCCAGGGCCTGGAGCGAATCGTCGAGCCGGCCGGCCTTGAAGTGCTGCTGATACTCCTCCCAGGAGCGCTGGTAGCGGTCGCGGATCTTGCGCAGCTCGGTGTTGCGCGCGATCCGCGCCTTCTCCATCTCGGCCTCGTGCAGCTTCTGCAGGGCCTCGATCTCGGCCAGCTTGGCGCGCGCCTCCTTGGCCACCGTGGTGAACGGGTGCGACTCCAGGAAGTTCTCGTAGACGACCACTGCGCCGGCGAAGTCCTTGGCCTGGAGCTGTGCGGTCACCTCGAGACGCGCGAACTGCTCCCGCGCCTGCTGCTCGTAGAACCACCACACCACCCCGAGCCCGGCGAGCGCCACGATCAGCACGCCGATCGCCACGAGGCTGCGGCGCCGCGAGCGCGAGCGCTCGTCCATCTCGTAGAGCCGCTTGATCCAGTCCGAGACGTCCTTCCGGGAACGGTCCAGGAGCAGGATCTTCTGCAGGTACTTGACCGCCTCGATCGGCCGCTTGGCGGCGATCTCGTCGCGCGCCATCGACTCGTAGAGCTCGATCACGCGCGCGGTGTCGCCCGCCTTGGTGTGCACGTGGATCAGGCTCTTCTTCAGCTCGATGTCGGCAGGGTGCTCGCGCAGCAGCCGCTCGAGGATCCCGCGCACCCGCTCGAGCTCGCCGATCTCGAGGTACAGGTCCACCAGGGCCTTGCCCTCGGCCATCGGGTCGAAACCCTCGCTCTTGCCCGGGGCGGCCAGGCCCAGCTCCACCAGGCGCTCGCGCGCCGCGAGGTCGGTGGGCAGCATCTGCACCACGTGCCGCAGGATCGGCAGGGCCTCCTTGGCGGAGTTCTGGCTGGCGTGGTACTCGGCCACGCACTTCCAGTGCCATCCCGCCAGCTCGTACTCCTGGATCGACTCGTAGGCGCGCGCCACGAGGGCGTGGCTCTCGGGGATGCCGACGCCGAGCGCGATCGCCTTCTCGAACAGGTTGATCGCGTCCTGGAGCCGGCCCTCGCTGACGCAGTCCTTGGCGGAGGCGATCAGCTCCTCTCCCGGAACGGCCTCGATCAGGCCCTGGTCGAGCATGACCGCGAGGTGCTTGTAGACGTGGAACGCCGACAGACCGGTCACCTCGATCAGGCGCGCCACGTTGCGCTTGCCGTCGGCCAGCTGCACCAGGCTGACGGCGGCGTCGTCCTGGTCCATGACGTTGGCCCCCTGGACGACGCGGAACACCTCGAGCGGCCCCGGGATGCGCTCCTGGATGAACGACCACTCGTCGATGCGACGCGCGGCCTCCATGATCAGGCTGTCGGTGCTGAAGAAGAACCGTTCGTCGATGACGCCCTCGCGCCCCTCGAACGTGGTCGCGCCCTCGAAGAACTCGAACTTCGCCTCGCGCCAGAAGAAGAGGTCGTAGATCTCCTCCTCCATCTCGGTCCGCATCAGCTCTTCGAGCTCGGCCTCGGTGACGTAGCCGCCCGCCAGCAGGGTCTCGACCACGCGCTGCCCGCTCTGCGCGGCATGGTCCTGGGCCTCGCGCACGTTGTCGTCGACCAGCCGGCCGGCGCGCACCATGTGGGCCAGCACCTTGTCGACGAGCGTGTGCTCGTTGTAGTAGAGCGTGACGCCGCGCAGGTCGAAGTAGAGCGCCCGCCACGACCTCGGTCCCACGATGCTGAGCAGGCCCACCTTCTGGTTGAGGGCCAGCATCTGGAACACCTGGGCCAGGTCTACGCTGGCCAGATCGCCTTTCAGAGCCATGTGCGGTCGTTCTCCAAGCGACACTCCAAGTGCGTGATGGCGGCCCGGTTGCGGCGCCCCACCGGCGCCTCCGCCTCCACCTCGTCTCCGGTATCGACCAAGCCTGCCCCGCGCGTTGAGAGGCTTGCGGCCCCGCCGGTAGTGCCCTAGCTTTCGCGGCTTCCTCCTGACCCGCGAAGCTCCCCCACCGCGAATGTTCTCCCTGTTCCGAGCCGCCTGGGTGGCGCTGGCCGTCAGCTGGCACAAGCTGGCGGGGAGCGCCTGTCTGCGCCTTGGGCGCATCCGGATGGCCAGGCACCACTTCGAGACGGTGCTGGAGCTGAAGGGGGACGACTTCCGAGCCTACGTAGGCCTCGGCCGGGCGGCCTATGCGCTCGGTGACTACGCCGGTTGGCGGCGCGAGTACGAGCATGCCAAGCGGCTGCGGCCGGACCGCTTCGCCCAGCTCAAGAACCCCTTCGACATGTTCGCGCCGCGCGCCGCGGGTGCGATCCGCGAGGAGATGGGCGAGCGCGCCACCTGGCGCACCGTGCGCATCCCCCATCGCGGTCAGGCCGGTCCCCAGGGACTGAGCGATGGGCCGCTGCACGGCTTCCAGTACCCGGGCGACCCCTTCGCCGGGTTCGCCGGCCCCGCCGAGACCGGGATCGAGTGCCCGGGCGGGCCCCGCCGGCGCTTCGGGGACGACTTCCGCGACGAGGGGGAACGCGAGACCTTCCGTGGTCGGGCGCCGATCGCCGCGGGGGAGATCTCCGCCGTGGACCTGGAGAAGCTGGCCCGCGACCTGACGGCCTGACCCGCGCCGCAGCGCCAGGCAGGTGATCCGCGAGCGCTGCCGCCGCTGGCGCGCGATGGAAAAAGGCCGCCTGGAGGCGTAGGAAGGCCGCTTTCGCCCTCGCCATGACCCTCCACGAGACCGCGCTCAAGTCCGTCCACGAAACCCTCGGCGCGCGCCTGGTCCCGTTCGCCGGGTGGAACATGCCGGTCCAGTACCGCGGCATCCTCGAGGAGGTGCAGCTCGTGCGCACGCGCGCCGGGCTCTTCGACCTCGGCCACATGGGTCGCGTCGCGGTCCGCGGCCCGGATGCGGTGGCGTTCCTGCAGCGGGTGCAGACCAACGACGTCACGACCATCAAGCCCGGGCAGATCCGCTACGCCATGTTCCTCAACGAACAGGGCCTGACGCAGGACGACATCCTGGTCTACCACGAGCCCGCCGGAGACGGCTGGTTCCTGGTGATCAACGCCGGCAACTGCGAGCGCGACCTCGGGATCCTGCGCGCCGCGGCTGCTTCGTTCCGCGTCACGGTCGACGACCAGACCCGACAGCTGGCGATGATCGCGATCCAGGGACCGCGATCGCAGGCGGTGACGCAGCGCGTCACCGAGATCGATCTCGCCGGCCTGAAGTACTACTCGTGGGCGCGGGGGCGCATCGCCGGCGTGAACGGGGCCCTGTCGCGCACCGGCTACACCGGCGAGGACGGCTTCGAGTTCTACGTGCCGCAGTCCGAGGCCGTGCGCCTGTGGAACCTGCTGCTCGAACAGGGCCGGGCCGAGGGACTCCTGCCCGCGGGCCTGGGCTCGCGTGACACGCTGCGCCTGGAGGCCGGCATGCCGCTCTACGGCCACGAGATCGACGAGACCACGAACCCGCTCGAGGCGGGCCTGGGCTGGGCGGTGAAGTTCACGCACGACTTCGTCGGCCGCGCGGCGCTGGAGCAGATCCAGGCCAAGGGCGGCACCGGGCGACGGCTGGTCGGCTTCGTCACGCCGAGCCGGCGCGTGCCACGCCAGGGGTACCCGCTCGTCGCCGGTGGCCGGGAGATCGGCAAGGTCGCCTCGGGCACCTCCTCCCCGACCCTGCAGACCAACCTCGGCACCGGCTACGTCGCCGACGCCTTCGCCCAGCCAGGCACCGAGATCGCGTTCGCGATCAAGGACAAGCTCGAGCCTGCCAAGGTGGTGCCGCTCCCGTTCTACAAGCGGTCCCGCTGATCCCGACTCCTCCCCCCCACCAAGCCGCCATGCGTCCCAAAGACTGCAAGTACCTCAAGAGCCATGAGTGGTGCCGGATCGAGGGTGGCATCGCCACCCTGGGCATCACCGACTACGCCGTCGCCCACCTCTCGGACCTGGTGTTCCTCGATCTGCCCAGCCAGGGCAAGAAGGTCACCGCCGGCGAGTCCTACGCCGAGATCGAGTCGGTCAAGGCGGTCTCGGACATCTACTCGCCGGTGAGCGGCGAGATCGTCGACGTGAACCGCGGCCTCCCCGACGATCTCGACCAGCTCAAGAACGACCCGTTCGGCAAGGGCTGGATGATCAAGGTGAAGGTCACCGCCGAGTCGCCCGAGCTCATGACCGCGGCCGCGTACGAGGCGTACGTGGCGACCCAGCCCGAGTGACACCGCCGTGCAGGGCGGCCTGCTGCGCGTGTTCCAGTCGGGCGCGCTCGAGCCCACCCTCAACATGGGGCTCGACGAGGCCCTGCTCACCGACCCGGATGGCCCCCCGACGCTGCGCTACTACGGCTGGTCGCCGCCCGGCCTCTCGATCGGCTACTTCCAGACCGCCAAGGCGTTCGCGGACGTGGAGCAGGAGCACGTGCTGGTCCGCCGGTTGACCGGCGGCGGCGCGATCTGGCACGAATACGAGCTGACCCTGGCGCTGACCGGGCCCGCGGACCTGTTGCCGTCGCCCGTGGCCGCGGGCTACGAGCTGCTGCACGAGGCCGTTCGCAAGGGGCTCGCCCGCTCGGGAGTGGGCGGCGTGACCAGGCTGGCGGACGCCGCCCCCACCCTCGCGGCCCGCTCCAGGGAGGACTGGTGTTTCGCGGTCCCCGCGGCCCCGGACCTGGTGACGCGCACCGGGCGAAAGCTCTTCGGCTCCGCGCAGCGGCGCATCCACCGCCCGGTGCCGCGGGTCCTGCACCACGCATCGCTGATGAC
>JADLFX010000039.1 GCA_020849665.1 Planctomycetota bacterium
CGATCGCTGGCCGCCCCTCTCCGGGGATGCCCGGCAAGGGAGCGTTCGTATTCGAGTCCTGCCAGGGCCAGGTCCTGATCGACGCCGTCAGCATCGGCGCCGAGTTCTACGACTGCGCCGACGTGACCGTGTGCCGGGAGTCCTTCATCTACAACGTGAAGGTCACGCGCAGCCGGCTAAGGCTGAGTCACTCCTACGTCCGCGCGCTGCATCCCTCGCCAGGAATGACCGCGGTGGATTCCGAGATCACGCTCGGATACAACTCCACCATTGACGGTGCGGACGGCTACATAGACCAGAACACGTGCCGTATCCTGGCCTACCCGGTCGAGGGAGTGCGGAGCTCGAACTCCACGTTCATCATGAGCAAGTACTCCCTCATCTATGGTGGAAGCATCTACTATCCATTCCCCCATCCATGCAACATCGTGCTCGGCTCCCCTGCGCTTCTCGCCACATCCCCCATCGGGGGCACCATCGTGCCCGATCCTGAATCCCGCCTCGGTCCGACGCAAGGGAGCTTCCAGGTATACACCCGTGCGATCCCCGGCATCCTCGGCTACGTCGGCAGCCCGGGAGAGCCCGAGAACGCGCTCATGGTCTTGACCCAGTCGTATCCCGGAGCACGCTACTGGCTCCTTGCCAGCCTGCCGGGACCGATGACCTACCTCGGGTGGGGCGGAATGGGAGCCACGTGGCTCGACCCGGCGACGCTGGTGTTCCTGGGCTCTGGCACGCTCGACCTCAACGGCCAGCACTATCTCCGGGGGGGGTTCCCGCCCCTGCCCAACGCCGTCCCGATCCTGATCCAGGCGTTCGTGGCCGGGCCAAGCGGCTTCGAGACCTCGGTGCCGCTGATGTTCGTCTACCAGCACGGTCTGCGGTAGCGCCTTCGGCGCGACGCGCCCTCGCGGGTGGATGACGGTACTCCTCCCGCCCGTAGCATCCCCGTCGTGACCAAGGACGTCGCCAGGCGCATCGCGGAGCTGCGCGAGCAGATCCGCGAGGCCGACCACCTCTACTACAACGCCGGCAGGCCCACGCTCACCGACGCGGAGTACGACGCGCTCTACCGCGAGCTGCAGGGCCTGGAGGCGGCGCACCCGGCGCTGGTGAGCGCCGACTCGCCCACGCAGCGCGTGGGCGCGCCGCTGCCGCGTGGCGGACGCTTCGCGGTGGCTGCGCACCTGGTGCCGATGCTCTCGATCGACTCGCTGACCGACGCCGGGCAGGTGCGCGAGTTCGACGCCCGGGCGCGCAAGCTGCTCGCCCTGGGTCCGGACGCCCCGCCGCTGCGCTATGCGGTCGAACCGAAGTTCGACGGGGTGAGCGCCAACCTGCTCTACGAGGACGGTGTCCTGGTGCGCGGCCTCTCGCGCGGCGACGGCACCGAGGGCGAGGACATCACGGCCAACCTGCGCACGCTGCGCAATCTGCCGTTGCGGCTGCGCGGCTCGGGCCCCTTGCCGCACCGGATCGAGGTGCGCGGCGAGGTGATCCTCTCGAAGGGCGCGTTCGCGGCGCTGCGCGCGGAGCTGGAGACCACGACCGAGACGCCGTTCCGCAACGCGCGCAACGCCGCCGCCGGCAGCCTGAAGCAGCTCGACCCGCGCGACGTCGCGCAGCGCGGGCTGGAGTTCCTGTGCTGGGGCACGGGGCTGGTCGAGGGGCTGGACGTGGAGAGCTACAGCGAGCTGATCGAGCGGCTGCGCGAGTTCGGCTTCAAGACCGCAGCGCGCGCGGCGGTCGTGGAGGGCGCCGAGGGCGTGATCCGCTTCCACGACGACCTGGAGCGCGAGCGCGAGGCGATCGAGTACGAGATGGACGGGATCGTGGCCAAGGTGGACCGGATCGCATGGCAACGCCAGTTGGGGCGTACGGCCCGCTCGCCGCGCTGGGCGCTGGCCTACAAGTTCGCGCCACGGCGCGCGACCACCCGTGTGCTCGACATCGTGGCGCAGGTCGGCCGCACCGGCGCGGTCACGCCGGTGGCACAGCTCGCCCCGGTGGAGCTGGCGGGCGTGACCGTGAAACGGGCCACGCTGCACAACTGGAAGCTGCTCGCACAGCGGGACGTGCGGGTCGGCGACACGGTCGAGATCGAGCGTGCGGGCGACGTGATCCCCGAGGTCGTGGAGGTGCACCTCGACCGCAGGCCGGGCGACTCGCGCCCAGCCCGGCCGCCGGAGCGCTGCCCCACGTGCGGCGGCGTCCTGCAGCGCGAGGACGAGAAGGACGGCGAGGAGGAGGGCGCCTTCCTCTACTGCATCAACCTGGAGTGCCGCGATCAGCTGCGCGGGCGGATCGTGCACATGGCCGGCCGGCGGGCGCTCGACATCGAGGGGCTGGGGCCCGAGTCGGTCGACCAGCTCATCGACGCCGGGATCCTGCGCGCGCCGGAGGACGTGTTCGCGCTCCCCGAACGCGGCGCGGCGATCGTCGCCCTGGACGGCTGGGGCGAGCGCTCGTTCGCCAAGCTCGCGCAGGCGATCGCCGGGGCGCTGCAGCCGAGTCTCGCGCGCTTCCTGAACGCGCTCGGCATCCGCCACGTGGGCGAACAGACCGCGCGCGATCTCGCGGCGCACTTCGTGACCTTCGACGCGCTGCGCGCCGCCGACGCCGAGGAACTGCAGAAGGTCGAGGGCGTGGGCGAACGCGTCGCCGGGGCGATCCTGGCGTTCTTCGCCCAGCCGGGCAACCAGCGTTTCCTGGAGCATGCGTTCGCCCGCGGACTGCGCTGCGCCGCGGCGCAGGCGAGGACCGGGCCGCTGAGCGGGCGCGTGTTCTGCTTCACCGGCGGGCTCGCGTCGCTCTCGCGCGACGAAGCGCGCAAGCTGGTCGAGGACCTGGGCGCACGCACGGCGACCTCGATCACCAGGCAGGTGACCGACGTGGTGCTCGGCGAGGGCGCCGGCGCGAAGGCCGAGAAGGCACGCAAGCTCGGGCTGCGCACCCTCGCCGAGGCGGAGTTCCTGGCGCTAGTGGGGCGCAAGCCATGAGCGCCCCGCACCACGAGCCTCCGCCGGTGCGGGAGCCGGCCGCGGCTGGAGCTGCGCCGCAGGCGCGCTCGTCCCTGCGGGTGCTGGCCACGAGCCTCGTGCGGATCGTGCTCCTGGGGACGCTGCTGGGGGTGATCCTCTTCGTGGTCTACGTGCTCGCGGCGATGGTCCGATGAGCGCGGAGGCTCAGGCCGGACCGTACACCGCGGTGAGATCCACCTGCGGCAGCATGCGGTAGAGGCGGCGGAACGTCGCGGCGGCGCGCAGGCTCTCGGCCTCCATCGGCAGGCCGGCGAAGGCGCCGCGCGACGCGACCAGGATCGCCTTGGTGCGCGCGCGCGAGAGCGACACGTTGAGCCGGTTCGTGGAGTAGAAGAACGCGGCGCGCCGGTGCAGGCTGTCGGGGTCGCCCGCCGCGAGCGACACCAGCACAACCTCGCGCTCCTGGCCCTGCATGCGCTCCACGGTGTCCACCACCACGCGCTCGCGCCCGGCGAATCCCGCGGCGTCGAGAGCGGAGCGCACCAACCGCACCTGCGCGCGGAACGGCGCCACCACCGCGACCTCCTCGGGCGGCACTCCGTGCCGGCGCACGATCTCGTCGACCAGGTCGGCGACCAGGTTGGCCTCCTCCTGCGAGCGCTGGCCGGGCTGCAGGTGGTCGACGCGCGCGAGCACGGCGGGCCGCGCGGGATCGAGCACGTCGTCGCACCGCCCGCCGGGCACGAACGGCATGCGCCTCCCGGCCGCCGCGGGGGCGGCGCGCAGGCGCCCGCCGTAGAACGCCCCGCCCACCACCGCGCAGAGCGCGTCGTTCATCCGGTAGCTGAGATCGAGCAGGTGGCTGCCGTGCACCGCGTGCAGGCGTTCGAACACCGAGCGCGTCACCTCGGGATCGGCGTGCCGCGCGGTGATCACCGGCGGCAGCTGCGCGTGATCGCCGAAGAAGAGCCAGCGCCGCGCCTGCAGCATGCCCGCCAGCGCGTGCGGGATGGGGATCTGGCCGGCCTCGTCGAACACCACGTAGTGGAAGCGCTCTTCGGGGTTGAGCTTGGCGAACGCGTGGCAGGTGCCGCCCACCACCGCACCGCGCCGAGGCAGCTGGTCGCCGCGCGGGCGCACGGTGCGGATGCCGGCGCCGCGCAGCTCGGGTTCGATGCGATGGCCATGGCCCAGCTTGCACAGCGGCAGGTCGGGGGCCACGCGCCGGATGGCGAAGAGCGCGTTGTCGACCGCCCGATGCGTGAACGCGGCCAGCGCGACGCAGCACCCGGCCCCGGCCAGGGCCGCGACCACCTCCGCGAGGACCGCAGTCTTGCCGGTGCCGGGCGGCCCCTGCACGAGGGCGAGGTTCTCCGCGCCGATCGCCAATGCGCCGCCCTCGACCTGGGCCGGGTTCAGCCCACGCGCGCCCAGCCGCTCGCGCGCCCGCGCCGCGCGCTCGGGATCCACCGCCATCGCCGCCTCGCCCAGCAGCACCGCCCGCAGCGCCGGCCGGGCGAACGCGTCGCGCACCACACCGCTCAGCCGGTCACGGAGGTCGAGCGAGCGACGGTCGACGCAGTACCGCTCTCCCAGACGCAGGCCGCGCGTGTCCAGCGTCGCGAACGCGTCGGGCGCGAGCAGGACCCGCCCCGAGCCAGGGTCGAAGCCGCGGTACACGCAGCTCACGCCGGCGCCGAAGTCGCTGCCGTCGCCAAGGAGCACCGGGTCGCCTTCGCGGAAGCGGCTCAGGTTCTCCTCGGCCTCGAGGGTGAGCGCACCGTCGGCGGCCACCGCCACGAGCCGCGCGGCGATGCACTCGCCTTCCAGGACACGGTCCTCCACGGAGAGGGCGCGCACCTCCTCCAGGGTGCGCCGCTCGCCGTCCTCCTCGCGCGCCAGGAAGCGCAGGAGGCGTTGCTCGAGATCGAGGTCCACGTCGCGTGCGGATTCAAGGCGGCCGCAGGGCCGCTTTCCAACGTCCTGTGCGAGGTCGGGTACGGCGCCTGGTCGGTCGCTACTCCGTGAGCCAGCGTTCGCGCAGCGCCGCGAGGTCGCCCAGGTCGGCCGCGCCCTTCGCCCGCAGCCGTGCCTCCTTGCCCTCCGCCAGCCACTTCGCGGCGGCTGCGGCCTCGCCGGCGCGGTGCGGATCGCGTCCCAGCGCGAGGCGCACCCAGTCGTCCAGCCCGAAGGCCGGGCCCGGCAGGGTCACGGCGCCGCGCAGCCGGGCGGCCAGATCCACGAAGCGGTTCTCCAACTCGCGCGAGGCGTGCCTGGCGCGCGTGGCCTCGACGTACCAATGGGGCACCACGCCGCCGTGGTGCAGCAGGGGGATCCCGGCGGGCAGTCCGGCCACCAGCTCGCCGAAGCGCGCCAGCTCGTGCTCACGCGCGCGCGGCAGGGCATCCCGCACCACCCCACCCTCCGCGGCGGGATGCAGCACGCCCATCCAGAGCACGCGCTCGGCGAAGGGATCGGTCAGCAGGTGCACGATCGCGCCGCTGGCCAGGGCTCCGCGCCGGGGGGTGGCCTCGGCCACGGGCCCGCCTTGGCGCCGGGCCTCGGCGGCCCGCCGCAGGCGCCTCAGGAGCGCGGGCTCGAGGTGGGTGCGCCGGGCCAGCGGCTCCACCGCCGCCTCCGCCAGGCGTGCCGCGGTCGCGACCCCGGCACGCTCGAGGGTCTGGCGTAGGCCGCGGGTCATGCCGGCCACCAGCGAGAGGTCGTCCGCGACCTCGAGTTCGGGCAGGCAGAGCGAGGACCAGCGGCAGCCCGCACACGCGCGCGACAGGAACGGCCGCTCCGCGGCGGCGACCTTCGGGTCGAGCTGCCCCGTGACCTGCTCGAGGACGTCGTCGAGCACCGGCTCGATCTCGGCCACGTCGATCCGCTCCTCGTGGCCGTCCTTCAGCACCAGGAAGGCGTGATCGGGTGCGCGGTCCTGCACTCGGGTGAGCAGCGCGCTGTAGAACGCCACCTGGAGGACCTGGTCGGCTCGGGGCCGGGCGGACGACTTCACGTCGCCGACCACGTAGTGGAACCCACCCAGGGCCGAAGCGCCGGGGACCCGCCGCAGGAGGTCGGGGATGCCGAGCCAGGAACCGACCTGGAGCACCCCCTGCAGCACGCCCGGAACTCCCGCCGCGAGCAACGCCGCGGTGGCCGCGGCGCCGGCGGCGAACTCGCCGCGCGGGTACTCGGGTGCGGGCCAGCCGAGCTCGGCCGTGATCCTGGCCTCGTGCTCCCGGCCTCGCGCCAGCTGGAACGCCTCGGCTTCGCTGGGGGCTCGGCGCCGCGCCGGGTCGCCATGCAGGTCGAGGACCACGGCGCGCGGGCAGCTGACGTGGGAGTAGACGTGGGTCCCCGTGATGTGCCTGGCCGCCGCCCGCATGGCGCGGGTTCTCGGGCAGGCAGGGGATCGCGGTCAAGGTCCGTGGCGACTGGCCACCGTGATTCGCGCGGACGCCAGGAGCGCTGGGCGGCCCACCCTGCTCGCCCCCACCGCTCGGTTCGTGCGACGCCCGAAGGCCAGGATCAGACCAGACGCACCCGGCAGTCCAGGTAGGCGGCCCCCATCCCCCGGTCCGTGGCGCGCGCGGCGATCAGGGCGTTGGCCGAGTGGCCCCGGTCGTAGTGGCCGCCCTTGGGCATGATCGCCACGTCGCGGCGCTGCCGCGGGTCGAGGCGGAGTTCGGCCCGCAACCGCCCCTGAGGACTCTCCACCTCCACCACCTCGCCTGCCTTCCGTCCCGCGGCAGAGTCCGGATGGACCGTGATCCAGGTGTGGGTCCCCAGTCCGCGTCCGCTCCATTGGGCAGACTGGCTCTCGAGGTTGGAATTGGAAAAGAGCCAGAGGGGGTAGCTCGGATCCGGGACGGCGCGGGAGGGGATCGCGGTGAGGAGCTGGACCTTGCCGTTCCGGGTCTCGACCCGCCGCTCGGGGAAGCGAAGCTGCCCGGCCAGAGGGTTGCGGACGGGGCCCGTCCGCAGGGTCTCCAGGCTCACCCCGTGGGGTTCGACCTTCGTCAGGAGGCGGCGCTTGTACTCGTCGACGCTCCCGGCCATGGCCGCGCCGATCCCGGTGCGCCGCGCCAGCTCCTGGAAGAGCTGGACCTCGTGCAGGACCCCGGAGGGCGGTGGCACCACGCCCCTGGACTCGCCAAGCCAGTGGTGCCCGTAGGCACCCAGGAGATCGTCGTCCTCCAGCAGCGACGGCACCGGGAACACGACGTGGGCGCGGCGCGCGGTGTCGGTCAGGAACGGATCGGCGACCACCACGAACTCGGTCGCCTCCAGGGCGCGCGCCACCCCCGCGGAGTCGGGAAGCATGCAGACCGGGTTGCCGGCGGTGATCCACACGGCCCGGATCGGCGGGTCCTTGGCCGCCACGATGTCCTCTCCGAGCAGCGGCTCGCGCACCGTCCTCGGGGCGATCCGCGTTCCCTGCACCAACCGGTCCACGGCGAATGCGCCGCGGCGCCGGAAGTAGAACGAGCAACCTCCCCCGACACGGAAGAGGTTCCCGGAGATCGCCGAGAGGGCGTCCAGGGAACGCACGATCGCCGAGCCGTGGCCGCGGCGCTGCATCCCCCATCCGACGAGGATGGCCGTGGGCCCGGAGGCGAAGTCCTCGGCGATGGCCTCCAGGTCGGCCACGGTCAGACCGCTACCGGCCGCGTAGTCCGAGACCGTGCGCCCTTGGACGAGGCGCCGATAGCCATCGATGGGCTCGCAGGCCGCGAGCGCCTGGGGATCGGCGCGCCCCGTGTCGAGGAGGATCCGTCCCACGCCCAAGGCGATGTCGAGATCCCCTCCCGGGCAGGGCTGAAGGTAGCGGTCGGCCAGGGTCGTGCCCTTGTGGTGCACCGGGTCGATCAGGACCACGCGGGTGCCGCGCTGGCGGGCCTCCTTCAGGACCGGGACCAGGTGGACATTGCTCACGAAGGGGTTCTTGCCCCACAGGTAGATCGTCCGGCTGTTCAGCAGATCGAAGAGGTCGTTGCTGTCGCTGACGCCGAAGTCCTCGACCTGGGCCGCCTCACCGGCGCCGGAGCAGATGTCCCCGACCGTGGCCGTACACGGACCGAACTCCTCGAAGAAGCGATCGGCCACGTGCTTGAGGAGGCCCAGGCTGCCGCCCGAACGGTAGTGCAGGATCGCCGCTGGCCCCGACTCCTCCCGGATCCGCAAGAGCTGCCGGGCGACCAGGTCGAGGGCCGCCTCCATCGATGCCGGTACGAGCCGCCCCCCTTCCCGCACGAGGGGCTGGGTCAGCCGGGTCGGACCGTACTGGAGGTCGAGGAAGCTGGCGGTCCGGTAGCAGAGGAACCCTTGCGTGACCGGATGATCCGGATCGCCTCTCAGGTGTACGACGCGACCGTCCTCGACCGTGGCGAGGATGCCGCAGGCGTCCGGACAGTCGCGGCTGCAGGTGGTGCGCTTGAGCTCGCGTGCCATGGGCGCACTGTACTCCTGGCGCTCCGCACTCCTGCCACTGCGCCACGTGCCCTACGCGCACGTCCGTCCGCGAAGCCAGAGTCCGTGGCCGAATCTTGGAAGTTCTCCACGCGCGGCCGGGGCAGCCGCCACAGAGCGGCCTGGGAACCTAACTTCCGTTCGGGACCTGAGGCAAAAAAAGCCACTCTTCTCTTGCCCGCGGGAAAGCAGCCTCCCTACCCTCCCGCCCCATAAGGTCCTGGTTCGCCAGGGCTGGTTCCTTTGCTTCCGGTCAACATCCCAATTGGGAGGAGTTCAAGTCCATGTTGAATCCGATTGGATTCGGTCTCGCTGCCATGGCCGCTACGGCCTCGCTGGCCTGGGCTGGCGGCGACGATGAGAAGAACAAGAACAACTCGACCCTGACCACCCTGGCTGCCCCTCAAGACAAGAAAGAGGGCACCTCGGTCTCCGCCAAGGCTGGCGACGGCGTCAAGTTCGAAGCCGACAACTTCAGCCTGGCCCTGAAGAACCGCCTGCAGCTCCAGTGGCGCTACCTCTGGAACGAGGACAACCCGGACCAGAACACCTTCCGCGTGCGTAGGGCCAGGACGGTCCTCGAAGGCATGGCCTTCAAGAAGGAGCTCACCTACAAGCTCCAGATGGACTGGGTGGAGACCAACGCCATCAAGGACGCCTGGGCGCGTTGGGCCTTCTACAAGGCCGATGACTACGAGATCGCGCTCCGCTTCGGCCAGCAGAAGACCTACTTCGGCCGCGAGGCAACCGGCAGCTCCGGCAACCTGGAGTTCGTCGACCGCGCCCTGGCCTCCAGCACGTTCTCCAACGCCCGCGCCCGCGGCGCCATGGTGCAGGGCTCGCACGGCGAGGACGGGATGGTCCAGTGGACCCTGGGCGCCTTCAACACCGACTCGGCCGCCGGCTCCACCAACTCGAACGAGGAGGCCGCCAACGTCGACAACGAGCTGAACTACGTCCTCAGCGTCTGGCTCAGCCCGAACGGCAGCAAGGGCCTGGCGGGCGAGGGGTACTCCCAGGGCGACCTGGACCGCAGCGACAAGCTCCTCTACAGCGTCGGCGCGGCCCTCGAGATCGGCAACAACAAGGCCAACCCGGCCAGCGCCACGTCGACCGACGTCGACACGATGAGCATCAACCTGAACGCCGCCCTCAAGACGGGAGGCATCCACGGCATGGTCGACGTCTTCATCCGCGAGGATGAGACCGATCCTGCGGCCGGTGCCAGCGTCACGGCGGACTCGATGGGCTGGCAGGCCCAGGTCTCCTACACCCTGGAGCCCCAGGAGAAGGACGGCCCGCAGTGGTCGTTCGGCGCGCGCTACGGGATGATCAAGATCGATGACGCCCCGATCGTCATGGTCGGCTCGCCTCTCGGCACCCTCACCGGCGACGTGAGCGAGCTCGAAGTGATGCTCACGAACTACTACAAAAAGCACAAGATGAAGACCCAGGTCGGCTGGGTCCTGCAGTCGATCGAGCCGGATCTCGGCGGCGACGTCGACAACCACCGGTTCGAGGTGCAGTTCACGCTCGCCTTCTGACCGTAGTAGATGTCTGTCAAGCACTTAGGTGCTATGACAGTCTGGCGGGGCAGGCCATGGGCCTGCCCCGCTGCGTTTTCGGACCAGGGCAGCGACGACCTCTTTGGGATGACCGGCGGCGTCATCCGAGTCGAGCGCCGGGAGGCACCGATTCGCCGCGCCGAGCCCCGCTCCCGAACCCACGGCCGGATCCTGGCCACCCACTTTTGAGGAACCACCATCCCAAGGGCCTCGGCTGCCCCGCACCCCCATTGGGAAAGGGGTTCTCAAATCTCGGTGGCCAGTATCCAACCCTGGGCAGCCTGCCGGTTCGGGTAGAACCCGCGGACGGAGCCGGGCAGAGCCGCCGTCTCCGTCCCTCCCGATGCCTCGACTCCCAGTCTCGATGCTCGCGGCGTGCCTGGCGCTCGCGGCCTGCTCGGTGCAGCGGACCGGTCAGGGACCGAACACGCGCGTGCTGCTGGAGGATGGTCGGACCGAGTGGCGCTGGGTCGGCGAGAGTCGGCCAGACCTCGCCGTGCGGGCCAAGAGCGCGGACGGCGTCCGCACCGAGGTTGCCGTCCTCACGGGGATCCGGGTGGTCCAGGAGGTTCGCGGCGAACGGCGCGAACTCGAGCTGCCCTTCCAGGGCAGCGAAGGCGGAGGCTCCAAGGTCCGGGTCGACGTGGTGCAGACCCCGGAGCACCGGATCCACCT
The DNA here is from genome assembly GCA_020849665.1 of Planctomycetota bacterium. Lineage (GTDB taxonomy): Bacteria > Planctomycetota > UBA1135 > UBA1135 > UBA2386 > JADLFX01. Next base: position 10,694 of record JADLFX010000039.1, read on the forward strand.
CGAGCTGAGCCTGGTCGGCCCCGGCAGGGTGCGGGTCGAAGTGGTCGACCGGATCGACCTGCCGGTGGTGCTGCGCGAGTTGAGTCTCACCTACCGCTGGGCGGCACCGGCCGATCCCCAGGAGGCCACGGCACGGGGGGATGCGGCCTCGGGTCTGTGGAGCGACTCCCAGCTCGCCCTGCCGCTCGGCTGGCTCCGCGGGGGGCGGACGGCCCTGGCGCTGGAACCGGATGTGGAACTGCTCCGGCGCGATCGTCGCGTGCCGGCGTTCCTCGCGACGGCGTTGGGGCCTGAGTCCGGACTCCGCCAAGGGCTGGCCGTGCCTGCCGCGGAGCGGGAGGGCACCGCCCGAGGCATCGCCCTGCGCGGGGAGACGATCCGGTTCGCGCACACGGTGGAGACGCTCGACGACGCCTTGCCCAGGACCTCCCTCCATCTGCAGGCCACCGGCCTCTGGGCCCGGCAGGTCGGGAGCAGGCTCCAGGGTCCGCCGATCACGCTCTCCCAGACGCCTCTCGACCAGTTGGTGGCTCGCGGGCTCGCGGAACTCGCGCAGACCCAGCCGCGGATCGGCGAGGAGATCGAGCTGATGGGTCTCGAGGCGCCGATCCCGCGGGCGGCGGCCGCGGCGTTGCTGCACGCGACGCGGACCGGAGAGGCGCCCTGGCGTGAGCGAGCGCTCCAGTGGCTGGACGAGGGGCTCGCCGCCCCGGCGCGGGGCGGACTCGTCGCCAGCACCGCGGTCCAGGACGCGAAAGGCCGCCGCACCTGGCTGCGGAGCGCCTCCCGCTGGGGTCTCGACCAGGCCTATCGCGCCGCGGACAGCGCCGCAGCCCTGCACTGGCTCCTGATCGCCGAACTCCATGGATCCGAGCGGCGCTCCGAGATCCGCGATCTCTGCGCCACGGCGGCGCGCTTCTGGACCCAGAACCAGCTGCCCAGCGGGCAGGTTCCGGCGCTCTACGAGGCAACGTGGCTGGCACCGCTCCGTGACCCGGACCGGAGCGAAGGGGCGGAAGCGGCGGTCGTGGCGCTCTTCCTGGCCCGCCACGCGAGGGTCACCGGCGACCAGGGCTCGGCCCAGGCCGCGACCCGCCTCCTCGAGTGGCTGGAGCGGGAGTCGGCGGCCGGACGCGGGTGGCGCTTGCTCGCGGGCACCGCTCCGCAGCAGCGTGGCTCCGGAGACCAGGCCCTGCCGCTGGCGGCCGCCGCGCTCGCGGCGACCCTGCTGCACGAGTTCGCTCCCGGCGCCGCCACCGCTCGCCGGTGCACAACCCTGCTGGGGGATCTGGCGTTGCTGCAGTGGACCTGGTCTCCCATCTGGAACGAGCCCAACCCGGACGTGGACCTGCACGTGGGTGCGCTCGCCGCGGAGTACGGCTCGGCCCGGATCGATCTCGCCGCCACCGGCCTGGCGGCCGAGGCGTTCGCCCGGGGCTACCTGGCCCTGGATCGGCCCGAGTGGCTCGCCCGCGGCGTGCTGGCTATGCGCACGGGACTGGCGAACGCGAGCCTGGCATCGGGCGCCAGCCCCGAGACCGCCTCCGCAGCGCTGGCTGCGGCGGGAATCCTCCGGGACCTCTTGGGCGACATCGTCCTGGACGCCGGCCGGCGCAGCAGCCTCGGGGTCGACAGCCTCTGGGTGGAATTCCGTCCGACCGCCGAGGATGGCAGCGAGGTGCAGGTGCTCTCTCGCCTGCCCTGGGAGCGCAAGGCCCGGCTGCGGATCCGGGGCGACCCTGCGGGGGCCAGCCCCCGATTGAACATCGCCGGCAGCGAGGCCGCGGGACAGAAGGGCGGGGCGCCGGAGGCCGGGATCGAGGTCGCGCCGCGCCTGGCCCCTGGTCTGCGCTTCCGCGCACCGACGCGAGTGGCAGAGGGGTCCAGGTGGACGCCCCAGGTGGAGGCCCTCGCGCCGCTGGCGACCGGGGACCAGGTCGAGGTGGAGATCCGCCAGCGTGGCCAGATCCTGGACCGCATCCGCCTGCGCAGCCGGGATCGACCGGAGATCCTGAGCGCAGAACGCGCCTTCGACGCCACGGGCGTGCCCGTGGGAGTGGAACTGGAGGCGCGCGCGGTCCTGATCCAGGCCGGGCGCGAGGAGTGGTTCCCAGCCCGGGATGCGCGGCGCGTGGTCGTGGACGGCATGGCTGCGCTCGATCCAGGCGAGGACGGCGAGGAACGGCTGGCGGCCGCGGAAGGGTCGCGGATCGTGCGCTTCGCGGACGGGCGGGAGAACGCACGCGCCGCCGCGCCCGGGGGCGGCTTCGAGTACCTGGTGCCGATCGAATCGAGCACGACCTCGGTGCGGCTGGTGGCCCGCGTCTCCGGTGCCCTGGAGATCCTCGCCGGAGGCGTCTCCGTGCACGCGGACACGCGCGCCGAAGAGCCCGTCGTCCGGGACCTGGAGCTGACCGTCGTGGACCGGCGCCTCTGGGAGAGCGGGATCCTGCGCCTGCGCTTCGCCGCCGTGAGTCCTCGAGCCGCCTTCGCGGTGGCCCACGTACGCTACGCGGCCGAGGGGCATGCTCCGCTGCTGCCCGGCAGCCTGGGCGCCAGCCGCAGGCTGCGTGAGCCGGACGCGCGGCTCCGCCTCTTGGTCCTGCGTGCGGAGGGCGGGGTGCCCGACGAAGCGTCCGCCCGGCAGGCCCTCGAGCAGGCCTTCTTCGGTGGCCCCGAGTACCGATCCACGCCACCGCCCGTGCCGCGACGCAGCGCCGGATCGCTGGCCAGCCTGGCGCTGGGTGCGTCGGCCGGGCGCACCGTGGTGGAAGGCGGCGTGCGCGCCTTGCCAGGAGCCGCCGCGGCGCCGGCGCCGGCCGACTCCGCCGCCGCGGCCGATCTGGCCCGCGCTTGGATCCGAGCGGCGCTCGCGGCGCTTCCCGACACCAAGCGCCCCCCGGACGTGGTGTTCGTCGTCCACGGCTGGCGAGCAGTGCCCGCGCCCCTGGACGGCGGGATCGCCACTGCGGCCGCCCTCGGCGCCCTGGACCCCGAGCAACCGGGGGCCAGGATCCCCTTCGTGTTCCTGCCGGAGCGGGAGCCGGATGGCAGCCTCGTGGCGTGTGGGCGGATCCTGGCCAGCCTGCTCCAGGCGCGCTACGGCAACCGCCTCGAGGCGACGCCAGAGGACGGCAACTTCGGCGACCTGGCCCTCGCGACCTGCAGCGATCTGCATCTGCCTCCCCTTCCCCTCGGGCTGCATCTGGCGGCCGCGGGCTGGGCGGACCTGCTCCCCCTGCAGGCCCGGGATCGGACCCTCGTGGAACTGGCGCCGCTGCGGCAGGGACGCGTGCTCTACCGCCTGCCGGGCTCGTTCCTGCGGGATCGCGGGGACCTGCACCTCGAGATGCGCAACGTCGCCGGCGAAGGCACGGAAACCGCCGGGGGAATGCTCGCCTACTGGAGCCTGCCGCCAGGCATCGCGATCCAGCGCCCCGAAGGCGCGCCAACCGAGCTGCGCTTCCTGCGGCTCTCGCCGGAGCGGCCCTTGCTGCGCACGCCCTACACGCCCGGCGACGAGACGCAGCTGTTCCGCAACTCCACGGTCCTGGCGGATCGCGACCGGCCCTCCCTGGCCACGCCGCAAGGCGAGCGACTCTGGACGATCCGATCGTTCCGGCCCGATGCGGCGGGGGGAGCGATGGTGGACCTGGAGCCGGCGTTCGTGGATCTGCTCGCCGATGGACAACCCGGCCTCCGGCCGGACGCCGCCGGGGCGGCCCTCGAGATCCCGCTGCCGGGGCGGCCCGTGCCCAGGCGCGTCTTCGCCACGCTGCGCGCCGCGGGGATCGCGGGAGCGAAGCACCTCCTCGTGCGCGCCGGACACGCCGAGCTCCGGGTGGCGTTGCAGGGCGGCGCGGACGCCACTGCCCTGTGCGTCGACCTGCCCCCCGCGAGGACGCTCGCCCTGGTGCTGGAGGGCGCGGAGCCGGCTGGCGTGGCGGCGCCGTTCCAGCAGCTGGTCGTCACCGCGCGGGAGTCGGACGCCACGGCCGTGCTCGTCCCGGCGAGCGCGCAGGGGGGAGCCGAGTTGCTCCAGGACGGGGTCGTGTATGCCCAGGTGGTCAGGCTCGCACCCCTGCGCCCCGCGACACCAGGCGTGGAGGCGCCGGTCGTGCTCCCCGCCGGATCGAGCCTGCTCCGGATCACCTTCGGCCTGCCCGCGGGCGCGGCTCCCGGACTCGCGGGCACACTGACCCTGGCCTGGCGCGGCATCGACGAAAGCGCCTGGACCCGGCTCGGGCCGGCCGTCCCGGTGCGCCGCGGCGAGGGCCGCACACCCCTGCGCACCCTCCTGGTCGAACTCCCCGCCGGCCCGGTCCGCCGCGCAGGCATCCTGCGCCTCGTCTGGGAGTCGGCGGAAGGCGAACCCCTGCGGGTCACGGCCCTCGAGGTGACCCGGAGCTGACCCAAGGCGCTCGCCCGCCGCGTCCGGGCCGCGCGCCGCCCCCCCTAGGCCTCGCTCCGGCACGCCGGGGCACCGGGGCGGACCGGCGACCCGGACCTCGACACCTGGGCCGATGACGGCTCGACTCCGCGCCAGTCCGCCGCGGCCCCGTCCACTCCGGATGCGTGCTCCGGGCGCGACCCTCGCCACCACCTCACCCGACACCGATGCCCCGCTACGTCGACGGCTACGTCCTCCCGATCCCGACCCGGAACATCCCCGCCTACCGCCGCCTGGCGAAGGTGGCCTGCAAGGTGTGGCTCGAGCACGGCGCGCTCGAGTACCGCGAGTGCGTGGGCGAGGACCTCGCCGTGCCTTGCGGACTGCCCTTCCCCCGCGCGCTGAAGCTGAAGCGCGGCGAGACGGTGGTGTTCGCCTGGGTCGTGTACGCCTCGCGCAAGCAGCGCGACCGCGTCAACGCCAAGGTCATGCAGGACCGGCGCCTCGTGGACGCCACGAAGGGGCGGCCGATGCCCTTCGACATCAAGCGCATGATCTACGGCGGCTTCGAGGTCCTCGTCGAGGCTTGAGGTCGCGCCGGAGCGTGCCGGCCCGCCGGCACGCCCTGGTTCACCGCGGCGGGATCCGGCCCGACGGCTCGATGGCGCGCAGCGCGTCCACCGTGTGCGTGAGGTCGCGCAGGAGGCCGTCGGCCACGTCGTAGATCCAACCGTGCACGCGCACGTCGCGCGACGCGCCCAGCGCATGGAGCACCGGCGACTCGCGCACGTGCACCACCTGCACCGCGACGTTCAGCTCGCAGAGCCGGCGCACCCGGGCCTCCAGGCTCCGCTCGGCCTCCAGCTCTGCGCGGTAGAACTTGGCGATGTCGCGCACGTGGCGGATCCAGTGGTCGATCACCCTGCCGCTCCCCGGTGCCAGCGCCGCGGTCACGCCGCCGCATCCGTAATGGCCGCACACGATCACGTCCTGGACCCCCAGGGTGTGGATCGCGAAGTCGAGCACCGCGAGGCAGTTCAGGTCGCTGTGCACCACGAGGTTGGCGACGTTGCGGTGCACGAACACCTGCCCCGGGTCGAGGCCGATGATCTGGTTGGCCGGGACGCGGCTGTCCGCGCAACCGATCCACAGGTACCCGGGCCGCTGCTGTCCGGCCAGGGACGCGAAGAAACCCGGGCGCTCGCGCTCGACCTGGTCGCGCCACGCCCGGTTGTTGGCGAGAAGGTGCTCGAGGCCGCTCATCGGTGGCCCCTGGTTACAAGTCCCGGCTCCCGGCGCAAGGTCCGCCCCGGGAAGATCCTCGTGCCGACCGCGGCCGCCCGCCGCGGCCTGCGCCGGCTCTTGCATGCCAGCCGCGCGTGGCGTCGCATCTGCCCGCTCTGCGCCATGGCCGGCTCCCGGATCCTCTTCGCCTTCGTGGTCGCCCTCTGCCTGGCGCAGGTGGGCTGGTGGACCTACTTCCAGTTCCAGGAGGCGCGCCACCTGGAGCAGGCGGCACGCCTGCTGCAGGCCGGGGAGACCGCCGCGGCGGCGCGCGTGCTGGGTTCGGACGACCCCGGCGGCCTCGCCGAGGAAGCCCGCCGGCGGCGGAACATGTTCGTGAGCGAGGGCATCGCGCTCACCGTGCTGGTCCTGGTGGGCGTGGTGCTCTTCTACCTCGGGATGCTGCGCGAGCGGCGGTTGCGCGAGGGCCAGGAGCGCTTCCTCACCGGCGCCACCCATGAGCTGAAGACGCCGGTGGCCACCCTGCGCCTGGGCCTCGAATCCCTGCAGGACGCGCGCACGCCGCAGGAGCGCCGCGATCGCTACCTGCAGGCCATGCTGCAGGAGGTCGACCGCCTGGAGAAGGGCGTGACCAACGTGCTGATGGCCGCCGCGCTGCACGCGGACGAACGTCACGCCACGCGCAGCGAGGGCGACCTCGCCGCCGACGTGCGCGAGGCGCTGGAGGCGTTCCGCCCGCGCTTCCAGGCCGCCAATCTGGAACTGGCGGCGCCGGTGCTCGAGCCGGTGCGCGCGCAACGCGATCCGGTGGCCATGCGCCTGATCCTCAACAACCTGCTCGACAACGCGCTGAAGTACACGCCCGCCCAGGGCCGGATCGAGGTGTCGCTGCGTGCCGAGGGCCGGGAGGCGGTGCTGCGCGTGACCGACACCGGACTGGGTCTCGATGCCGAGGAGCTGAAGCGCGCGTTCCAGCGCTTCTATCGCGGCACGGCCAGGGAGCACGCCGGTGGCGTGGGCCTCGGGCTCTTCCTGGTGCGTGAGCTGGCCGAGATGCACGGCGGGCGCGTCGAGGCCCGCAGCGCCGGCCGCGGCCGCGGCGCCGAGTTCGAAGTGCGCCTGCCGGCGGCGTAGCCGGAGACCGACCATGACGCGCTGGATCCTGGTGGTCGAGGACGAGACGGTGCTGGGGGAGATGGTCTGCGACAACCTGCGCCAGGAAGGCTACGAGGCCGAGCTCGTGGGCGACGGCAAGCGGGCCCTGGAGCGGCTGGCCCGCGGCGGCATCGACGCGGTGGTCCTCGACATCATGCTGCCCGGGATCGGCGGGTTCGGCGTGCTGGAGACCATGCGCAAGCGCGGCGACCGCACCCCCGTGCTGATCCTGAGCGCACGTGCCGCGGACACGGACCGCATCCGGGGCCTCGAGCTGGAGGCCGACGACTACCTGACCAAGCCCTTCCACCTGCGCGAGCTCCTGCTGCGCGTGGGCATCCTCCTGCGCCGCACGCCGCCGCAGCCCGCCGGCAGCGACGTGCTCGAGTTCGGCGGCAACTCGGTCGACTTCCGCACCATGGCCGCGCGCACCTGGCAGGGCCGCGAGGTGGAGCTCTCGCCCACCGAGCTGCGCCTGCTGCGGATGCTGGCCGCGCGTCCCGGCGAGGTCATCAGCCGGCGCGAGATCGTCGAGACGCTGTTCGGCCCGGCCACGCCGAGCACGCACCGCACCATCGACAACCTCGTGCTCGCCCTGCGCAAGGCGTTCGAACGCGACACCAAGACCCCGCAGCACCTGCACACGGTGCGCGCCGTCGGGTTCCGCTTCACGCCGTGAGCGCCGCGCAGGCGATCGGCGGCGGCACGCCAGGGGACGCGAGCCGGCCGCTGGATCTGGTGGTGCTCGGCGCCGCTCCCGCGGGCCTGATCCGCGCCTTCGAGCACGTGCGTGCCGCGCCGCGGGACGAGGTGCGCGTCGTCGACACCGCGCCGGAGCCCGGCGGCACGTGGCGCACCCAGCGCAGCGAGGGCTTCTCGTGCGAGCTGGGCCCCCAGGGGTTCGGCCTCGACGCGGCGCGCGAACGCCTGCTCGCCGGTCTGGGGCTGGCCGGGCAGCTCGTGCGTGCCCAGGTCGAGGTGCCGCTGCCGCTGCGCCGGCTGGCGTTTGCCGGCGCCGGGCCCGACGCGCCGCTGGTCACCCTGCGCACCGGCGTCGAGGACCTGGTCCAGGCGCTGCGCCGCCACCTGGGGCCGCGCCTGCTCCTCGGCCGGCCGATCCGCACGCGACACGCGTCGGGCGACGGGTACGTGGTGGGCCTGGGCGGCGCCGTGCAGACGGAGCTGCACACGCGCGCGCTCCACGACGCGCGCGATGCGGATCCGCAGGGGCCGCCGAGCAGCGTGCACCTGGGCTTCTGGACCGGCGACGCGCTGCCGTTCCTGCGCGGGGCGGGCATCCTGCTCGACGCGCCGCCGCTGCGCGCCGCGCTCTACGTGAGCAACGTCTTCCCCGGCCGGGCCGTGCCGGGCCGCTTCCTGGTCCGGGTCGTGGCCGACGTCGCACCCGCGCTCGCGCCCGAGTCGCTGGCGGCGCGTGCCGAGGCGGCGCTGCGCGCGGCCACCGGCCTGCGCGGGCCGCTGCTGTTCCGGCGCGTCACGCCGACACGGTGACGTTGAAGTAGCGCGCCTGCGGGTGATGGCAGATCAGCGCGCTGGTCGACTGCTCGGGCACCAGCTGGAACTCCTCCGAGAGCGACACGCCGATGCGGCCTGCCTCCAGCAGCGCGAGCAGCTTGGTCTGATCCTCCAGGTTGGGGCAGGCGGGGTAGCCGAACGAGTAGCGGCTGCCCTGGTAGCGCTGCTGGAAGAGCTGCTCGATCTCCTCCGCGTCCTGCGCGGCGATGCCGAGCTGCTGGCGCACGCGCTTGTGCCAGTACTCCGCGAGGGCCTCGGCACCCTCCACGGCCAGGCCGTGGAAGTGCAGGTACTCGTCGTAGCGGTTCTCCTTGAACAGGCGCTCCGACCACTCGGACGCGACCTGACCCATGGTGACCAGGGTGAACGCGATCACGTCCAGCTCGCCCGATTCTTTGCGGCGCAGGAAGTCAGCGATGCACAGCCGCTTGCCGGCAGGCTGGCGCGGCAGTTCGAAACGGCACACCTCGCGGTGGCTGCCCGGGTCGAGCACGACGACCGCATTGCGCTCGGCGTAGCAGGGCCAGTAGCCGTACACGACCCGCGGCTCGAGCATCCGTTCGGTCTTGACGCGCTGCACCCATTCGCGGAAGCGCGGCTCGACCTCGTTCTGCACGAACGCCTGGTAGTCCGCGGTGCTGCGCTTGCCCTGGCGGTATTGCCATTGCAGGCGGTAGAGCGACTTCTTGTTCACGTAGCGCAGCACGGTGCCGAGCTCCAGCTCCTGTGGCCCCACCACCTGCGCGCCGAAGAACGGCGGGCTCGGGACGACCGGCGCCGGCGCGACGCCGCTCTCGGCGAACTCCGTGAAGGCGTGCTGCAGGCGCGCCTCCTTCTCCGCGCGCGTGGCGAAGCGCGCGCTGGGGCGCTGCTTGCGCTGTGCGTCGGCGGTGAGGGTCTTCACCTTCACGCGGCCGGTGATCTCGTCCATCAGGTGCAGGCCCGTGAACGCGTCGGCGCCGTAGTACACGACGCCGGTGCGGTAGGCGGCGCGCAGGTCGTTCTCGACGTAGGCGCGGTTGAGCGCCGCGCCGCCGCAGATCACCGGCGTGGCGATGCCCTTGTCGGACATCAGCTCGAGGTTCTCCTTCATCACGACGGTGGACTTCACCAGCAGGCCGCTCATGCCGATCGCGTCGGCCTTGTGCTGGCGGGCGGCCTCGAGGATCGCCTCGACCGGCTGCTTGATGCCCAGGTTGACCACGCGGTAGCCGTTGTTGCTGACCACGATGTCGACCAGGTTCTTGCCGATGTCGTGGACGTCCCCGCGGACCGTGGCGAGCACCATGGTGCCCTTCACGTCGCCGGCCAGCTTCTCCATGAACCGCTCGAGGTAGCCGACCGCGGCCTTCATGGTCTCGGCCGACTGCAGCACGAAGGGCAGCTGCATCTCGCCGCTGCCGAAGAGGTCGCCCACCACCTTCATGCCGTCCAGGAGGATCTGGTTGATGATGTCGAGCGGGCGGTACTTCTCGAGCGCGATGTCGAGCTGCTTGTCGATGCCGATCTTGTTGCCGTCGACGATGCGGCGCTTGAGCCGCTCCTCGATCGGCAGCGCGGCCTCGTCCTCGGCCGTGGCGGTGCTGACCCGCTTGGCGCCCTGGAAGCGCTCGATGAACCTGAAGAGCGGGTCGTAGCCCGGCGCGCGGCGGTCGTAGATCAGGTCGAGGGTGACCTTGCGGTCCTCCTCGCCGAGCTTGTGGATCGGGATGATCTTAGCGGCGTTGAGGATCGCGGCGTCGAGGCCCATGCGGCGGGCCTCGTCCAGGTAGACCGAGTTGAGGATCTGGCGCGGGTAGGGCTGCAGGCCGAACGAGATGTTGGAGAGGCCCAGCAGCGTGCGCACGCCGGGCAGCTCCTGCTTGATGCGCCGGATGCCCTCCAGGGTCTCCAGGCCCATCTTGCGGGAGTCCTCGTCGCCCGAACCCACCGTGAAGGTGAGCGGGTCGAAGATCAGGTCGCCGGGGGCCATGCCGTGGCGGTGCACCACGATGTCGTAGATGCGGCGCGCCACCTCCAGCTTGCGCTCCGCGGTCTTGGCCATGCCCTCCTCGTCGATGGTCAGCGCGACGAACGCGGCGCCGTGACGGCGCGCGATCTGGCAGAGCCGGTCGGCCTTGCCCTCGCCGTCCTCGAGGTTGATCGAGTTGATGATCGGCCGGCCCGGGATGCACCGCAGGGCCGCGTCCACCACGTCGATCTGGGTCGAGTCGACCATGATCGGCGTGGTGACCTTGGTGACCAGCTCGCGCAGCAGCGCGGTCATGTCCGCGGTCTCGTCGCGGCCGACGTATGCGGTGCACACGTCGAGCACGTGTGCGCCCTCGCGGGTCTGGCTCTTGCCTATGTCGACCATCTGTTCCATCTGCCCGGCGAGCAGCGCCTCGCGGAACGCCTTCGAGCCGTTGGCGTTGGTGCGCTCACCGACGATCAGCGGGCCGGAGTCCTGGTCGAGCGGCGTGGACACGTAGAGGCTGGCCAGGGCCGGCGCGTAGTGCGTGGGCCGCGGCGCCGGCTTCAGGCCACGCACCGCATTGGCCAGCACCTCGATGTGCTGCGGCGTGGTGCCGCAGCAGCCACCGACCATCGCCACGCCGTACTCGGTCACGAACTTGGCGTGGAACCGGGCCAGTTCCTCGGGAGTGAGGTCATAGGTGGCGACCCCGTTCACGTTGCGCGGCAGGCCGGCATTGGGCAGCGCCATCACCGGCCGCGTGGCGAAGTGGCCGAGGTGGCGCACGTGTTCCTGCATCAGGTCGGGGCCGGTGGCGCAGTTCAGCCCGATCGCGTCCACCGGCAGGCTCTCGATCACCGTGAGCGCGGCGCCCACCTCGGAGCCGAGGAGCATGGTTCCCGTGGTCTCGATGGTGACCGTGACGAAGATCGGCACCTCGCGGCCGAACTCGGCCATGGCGTCGCGGCATGCCAGGATCGCCGTCTTCACCTGCAGGAGGTCCTGGCAGGTCTCGATCTGGAAGGCGTCGACGCCGCCGGAGAGCAGGCCTAGCGCCTGGGTCTTGTAGCCCGAGTAAAGGTCTTCGTAGGCGATGTGCCCGAGGGTGACCAGCTTGGTGGTCGGGCCGATCGAGCCGGCGACGAAGCGGGGCCGCTCGGCGGTGGCGAAGCGCGCCGCCGCGGCACGCGCCACGCGCGCCGCCTTCTCGTTCAGCTCGAACGCGCGGTGCCCGATCTCGTACTCGGCCAGCACCACGGGCGCGGCCCCGAAGGTGTCGGTCTCGACGACGTCGGCGCCGGCGGCGTAGTAGGCCTCGTGGATCTTCTGGACCACATCCGGCCGCGTGTCGACGAGGACCTCGTTGCAGCCCTCGAGCCCGCCGAAGTCGGCGAGGCTCAGGTTGGCGCGCTGGATCTGGGTGCCCATGGCCCCGTCGAAGACCAGCACGCGCTGGTCCAGCACGTTCAGGATGGGGAAGAGGGCCCGGCGCGCCGCGGGATCGAAGCGGGGCGTGGGTTGGGTCTTGGGGCTCAGGTCCATCGCGAAGGGCGCCGGATGATAGCGTCGCGCCCAGCCGGCCTGCCGTCCGCCTGAGGGAATGGCTCGCGCGCCTCGGTGTCACGGGGGCGTGCCGCAAGCGCCGGAGTTGCCCCGGATCGCCTCAGAACGTCACCCGCATGCCGAGGGTGACGCCGTAGTCGATCTCAGCGCGGTGGTCGAGCTCCTGCACCAGGGGGATCTGGATGCCGAACTCGATGGTGAAGGTGCGGGCCTCGTACATCAGTCCTGGGGCGAGCAGAGCCTCCACGTCGCCGTTGGTCTCGTAGTAGAGATTGACCTCCGCGACGCCGTAGAAGGCGCTGGTGCTGGTGGTGCTGAACTCGGCCGGCTCGAGCCGGTAGAGATAGGCCAGATCGCCCTCGAAGAGGTCGGCGTGGCCGCTCGTGCTGAGGCGGTACTCGGCGGCGAGACCCAGCCCGTGGCGATGCCGGATCTGGGTGAGCGCCACGCCCAGGAACGGATCGAAGGAGTCGTCGGAGAACCCCGGACGCAGCGAGGTGCCCTCCCCGGTGGGCAGCATGAAGCCCGCCAGCATGGCTGCGCGCGTGGTGTCGATGGCGGCGGTGTCCTCGCGGTAGAAGCGCCACTTCGCGAACGCTCGCACGTCGCCGGTGCGCAGCTGGTCGCGCTCCTGACCGTTGCCCTCCACGAAGCTGCGCCACGCGAGCGGCACCGTGACCCCCAGCGCGACATCCGGCTCGTAGCCGATGGTGAGCGTGGTCAGCGACTGCAGCTCGTCGATCTCCTCGCGCTGCGTGGTCGGATCCTGGTCGGCGTGGAAGAAGCGCACCTGCTCGCGGAGCACGACGCTGCCGAGGCCGGGCAGAGTGGCCGCCGGCGTCTGGATGGCCTCCTGCCCCGCCAGGGGCAGGGTCGCACATGCGAGAGCCAGCCAGAGGGTTCCGAGCCTGTTCATCGCAGCACCGAGTCCGGTACGCACCGCACGCCGCGCATCACTCCCCGCGCACGGCCACCAGGGTCACACCGCCGGCCCGGATCCGCTCGGCCAGGTCGTGCGGACTCGGCTGCAGGCCGGGGGAGAGCTGCAGGTGCACGAGACCCTGACCCAGGTCCACGCGTACGTCGCTGACCCCGGGCAGGGACTTGAGCTGCAGGTCCACGTTGGTGGCGCACTGCGGGCAGGCCAGACCCTTCACTTCCAGGACCGCGGCGGTGCCGGCGAGCGGCTGTTCCGAGAAGTTCTGGCCGCCCTGCGTGCCGGGGGATGGCGCGGCACAGGCCGCGGCGAGGAAGACCAGGAGGAGGCCGGGGAGGATCCGGTGGCGGGAGCGGCGCATCGCAGTCACCCGAATACGACTGCCGATCGCGGGTGCAAGAGCGGAATCCTCAGTGCCCCGGGCCGACCCCTCCGGCCGGGGGCCCGCCGCTCCTCGCGGCGAGCAGCAGCAGGTCGAAGCGCAGCGCCGGATCGGTCGGGTGGCGGGCCGCCGCGGCCACGATCCCGCCACACACGTGCAGCGGCGGAAGCGGTTCCGTGGCGAGCACGTCGGCGACCAGCGCCGGGGTCCCGTTGGCGTCGACGCGGACCGGGACGATCACGTACCGACCCTGCGCGGGGAGATGCTCCGGCCATCGCTCGGCGCCTGCGCTGCGCTCGAGTCCCACGTTGAGCGTCGCGCGGACGCCCATGCTCAGCAGGACGGACCACACGCTCGGCTTCTGCACGACCTTCCAGAAGTACGGGGCCAGGACCGAGTCCTCCTGCGCCACGTTCAGGAGCGCGAGCAGCGCCACGATCGCCTCGACCTGGGTGCGTGCCCATCGCTCCACCCCTGCGGCGTCCAGCTCCTCGGGGCGCGCGCCGGAGCCCGCGGCCGCCAGGTCGGCCGCCCTGGCCATCTCCGCCGCGTCCACCACGCCCCTGCCGAGCAGGTCCGCGGGCAGGTGGAGGCTGGAACAAGCCAGTTGGCGCCCGTCCGCGTCATAGACCGTGGCCGCCACTCCCAGCACCACGGAGACCACGTTCCGTTCGCCCGGCCGTTCTCCGAAGGTGATGCGGAACGACCACGAGCCATACCGGTTCGGATCGATCGTGAATTCCTCGGGTTGCGTACTCGAGCCCGTGGTCCCGCGGGCGGTCCGCACCGGCTTGCGCTCCTCGACCACTTCCAGCCGCAGGAGCCAGCGTTGCACGTCGGCGCCTTTCGTGAGCCGCAGACCGAAGAGCACCTGATCGCCCTTCCGCCACTCGCGGTGTCCGGCGCGTGCGTCGATGCCGGCCAGCACTCGGGGGGCCCCGGCGAACTCGTCCGGCTGAAGGTCCGCCGGCAGTGCCGAGGGGGCGAGGTGGGCCTGCACCTCGACCGTGCCGCAGGCCGTCAGGGCGAGGACCAGGAGCATCAGCGTGCGCCGCATCGCGCGGGATGATGCCACGGAGACCGGGTGGGCAAGGAGGCCCGGGCACCGGCAGGAGGGCGCGGCCCAGGAGATCTGCCAAGGTCGCTCTGGGCGAGTGCCGGCGGGTTCCGTCGCGCGCTGCGCGCCTGCCGAGGCGCACCGTGGTCTGTGTTCCACGGGCCGTCCCGGATCCTCCATCGCCTGCCAGCGCGGTGGACTCTCGCCACGCGCAGGCCTCGGCTCCCGCCGACTCCGGGCCGCGATGGGATGCTGCGACGGATCCACAGGGCGGGGCGGACACTTGGTCGCGAGTTCCAAGCCGGCGATTCTCGAGACATGGAGCCCCTGGACTCCTGGTATGCGAAGACCCTGCTCCTGATGGGGAGCGTGATGATCGTGGCGATCCGCGCCCCGCACGGGCAGCGCAGCCGCACGATCCCGGTGGTGCACCGTGGCCAGGGAGGGATCGAGCGAACCCTCCTCGCCCTGGCGTGGGTCGCGTTCTTCCTGCCGCTGCTCTGGGTGTTCACGCCGTGGTTCGGCTTCGCGGACTATCCCCTGCGCCCTCTGCCCTTGGGCCTCGGCGCCCTGGCGGTTGCCCTGGGACTCGTCCTCTTCCATCGCTCCCACGCCGACCTCGGCACGAACTGGTCGATCACGCTGGAAGTGCGGGAGGGCCACCGTCTCGTCACGCACGGCGTCTACCGGCAGATCCGCCACCCCATGTACACGGCGCTCCTGCTGCACGGAGCCGGGCTGGCGGTCGCGGTGCCGAATTGGGTGGCGGGACCCATCTACCTCGTGGTGATGGCGCTGCTGGTGGCGTGCCGCCTCGGCCCCGAGGAAGCCCTGATGCGTGCGACCTTCGGCGCGGAGTACGAGGCGTATGCGTCGCGCACGCGGCGCCTCGTGCCCCACGTGTGGTGAGCAGGATCCCGGGCCTGGGGCAAGAACCCCGTGGGCGCGGACGTTGCACCGGCGACTTTCCCCAGGAGGCCGCATGCACCCTCTCACGTTCACGTCGTTCCTCACCGCCGCGATCCTGTTCGCCGGCCCCGCCGCGCCCGCCCAGCTCGTGGCCAAGCCCCAGCTCGTCGCGTGGTCCGAGACGACCGGGCCTGCGCTCTTCCAGGGCGTGCAGCTCCAGGACATGGAAGCGAACTGCCAGCCGGCACGCATCGCATGCCGTTCGCTCCTCGGCAATCCGCTCTGGTACGCCGGCGGCACGGCCTACGACCTGCGCCACCAGTCGGCGTGGGTCAGCAGCGGCACCGCGATCCACGAGATCGAACTCGGGCCCTGCACGGTGCGCTGCCAGTTCACGGCCCAGCTGATGAACAGCGGCGCCGTGGTCAGCGGGCTCGCCATGCTCGACGGCGGACGCCGCCTCCTCCAGCTCGAGACGATGCCGGGCTACTTCGGGCTGCGCTCGTACGACGCGACCCAGTGTCCGCCCGTGCCCCTGCGTGACGGCTGCGCGGTGCAGCTCGGCGGCGGCGCGGTCGCCGCTGGCCTCGCGTACGACCCCGTGCTGGACCTGGTGTTCGTGGCCGTGTCGACGCCGACCCCGATCGACTGGGCCACCGACGTGCTGGTGGCGCGCTCGACCGACAAGTGCAATGCGCTGTGCAAGTTCACGCTCGCCCGCTGCGGTCCCTTCTACCCCCGCTCCGGCGCAGTCACCGGCCTCGGCCTGGATCCCTGCCGCCGGCTGCTCTACGCCACCAACGGGCAGCACACGCAGAGCCTCGACCTCGTGGACCCGCTGCGCTGCGCCGTGCGCCAGGTGGGCTGCTGCCCCACCAACTCGGCGTGGGACTTCAAGGGCCTCGACGTGGTGCCGGGCTGGAGCCAGCAGCCCGTGGGCACGAGCTGCGTGCCGTGGCAGTGTCAGCCCTGCACGATGAAGGCGACGCTGGCCGGCGGCGACGCCGTGCTCGGCAACCCCGACTTCGAGGTCCGCCTCGAGCAGGCCCATGCCGGCGGCCGCGCCGTGCTGGTGCTCGCCGGCGGCTCGTGCGGCAGCGGGCAGACCTTCCCATTCCTGTGCGGACCGCTGTACCCGACCCTCGCGCCCGCGCCTTACGTCTCGGGCCCGATCCCGGTCCAGGGTCCCAGCCCCTGCGGCGCCAGCGCCGTGCACCCGCTGCCCATCCCGGTGGATCGCAGCCTCTGCGGGCTCGCGCTCTGCATGCAGTGGGTCGTGGCCTGCCCGGGCGGCGTGAACGCACTGGGGCTCAGCCCGGCCGTGCACGTCACGCTGGGCGGCTAGAGGCGCGCGAGGTCGATCAGCACGAGCGTGCCCTCGCTGAAGATCGTGGCACGTCGCATGGCGCGCTCGGCCGCGAAGCCGCGCGCCTGGCCCTCCTTCCAGGCCAGCTCGATCTGCGGTCCGAACGGAACGAAGTAGCGCGGCGGCTGCGCGAAGTGCGCCGTGTCGACCAGCAGGTGCGTGACTCCGAGCTCGTCACGCAGGCGCGCGAGCGCTGCGTACTCGGGTCCGAAGAGCGCCGGCAGCAACCGCGCCATGCGCCGGCGCATCTCCAGCACGTAGCGGACGTGGAAGGCCTGATGCATCTCGCTGGTGAGCAGGGCGCGGCGGCGGGCGAGCAGCGGCACGTTGTCGATCGGCCCGTCGGGGAAGCCCGCCACCAACGCGTCCGCGGGGAGGGCCGCGACTGCGCGGTACAACCCGGTCTCGGGCGGCACGTAGACGGCGTAGCCGGCCACGTCGCTGCCGCGGCCGCCCGTGAGTGCGAGCATGCCTCCGCCGAAGAACAGCGCTCCGAGCGCGGCTCCCCACGGGGTCCACCGGCGCGCGCACGCAGCGCCGAGCGCTGCGGCTCCGGCGGGCAGGAACGCCACCAGGAGCAGCGGCAGCGTGTACGCGAGGTAGCGCTGCGGAACGAAGAGCCACGGCGCGCAGAGCCACGCGAGGCAGAAGCCCGTGACGGCGGCCGCGGGCAGCGCCAGGGCCCGCCGGGCTTCCGCGCGCCGCGCCGCCAGCACGATCCAACCCGCCGCCGTGATCACGACCGCGAGCCAGGCGAGTGCCGCGCCGTGCGCCGCGCCGGCCTCGCGCAGCGCGGGGATCAGCGCGAGGCCGTCGCCGAGCAGGCCGGCTCGCCATTGCACCGCAGCCTCGGTCATCAGGTCGCGGAAGGGCATCCCGTCCAGCGCGTCGTAGCGCCCGCCGGGCCCTGCCTCGGGGAAGGCGGCGAGATCGTCCGGCCCGATCGGCGGACCCCACGCGCGCGTGGCGGCCAGCATGGGCAGGAGCACGGCCAGGGCCACGCCCCCGGTCGCGAGCAGCCACGCGATCCGCCGCCGCGTCGACCACCCCGCGGCCACGCCCCGGTCCTCGCGCGGCACGACGAAGAGCAACGCCGCCAGCGCGAGACCCAGGAGCGCGCCCGCCACCGGATAGAGGCCCGCGGCCACGACGGTGAGCACGGCCAGGGCCAGGACCCTGCCCGCCACCAGGAACCAGAGCCCGAGCGCCACGCACGGGAACGCAAACGAGCGCGGCAGGCCGCCGCCGAGCCGCAGGAGGAACGCGTGGGTCGAGAGCGTGAACCCCACCGTGAGACCCGCGGACCACAGGCCGCCGAGGCGGTGCGCCACCCGCGTCACGGCGAAGAGCAGCAACGCGAGCAGGCAGAGCGGCAGCAGGCGCGTCACCCAGAGCGGCTCCACCACCCAGCCCGCGGCCCTCATCCCGAGCCGGTAGAGCGACGGCAGCAACGCCAGCTCGTACTCGGCGAGCACGTCCGCACCGCCTGGACCGATGCCGGCGAGACGATCCAGCGCCGGCAGGACCTGCCGCGTGTCGTCGTTCCACACCCGCAGGTCCACGGCATTGCGGGCCTGGTTCGCCAGGGATGGCCCGAACACGCATGCGAGGCCGGTGAGGGCGAGCCCGCAGGCGAGCGCCTTCCAGGTCCGGCGCCGGTCTCGCTGGGCGGCCGGGCCGGACCGGACCGGAGGCGGAGCTTCGGTTCCTGGCTGGGATCGGTCGGCGGGTGGCATCGGCGCGCGGTGGCTCCGCGGCCCGGGTACGGAATGCGGTGCGAGGAATCCACCGGCGCGCCGTCGGCCGCAGGGGCGGGCGCCGGCCCATGCGACCTCCCCGACCTCCAGTAGGTCCATTCGCCGCGCCGCGACGCCACACCACCGCAGCCCTTGCTCAGTGGCGTTTCGGCTAGGCTTCCCGATCTCCCGCCGCGCACCTCGGAGGCCACCATGACCATGACCGCGCGCTGTCTCCGTCTGCTGCCCCTGCTGGCACTCGGAGTTCCCTCGGCCCTCGCCGCCCAAGGCAACCCGCCGCTCGCACCCCTCGACCTGGTGGAGGCGACGATCCCCCAGATGCGCGCCGCCATCGAGAGCGGGCTGCTCACCGCCGAGGGTCTCGCGCAGCGCTACCTCGCGCGAGTGCAGGCCTATGACAAGGCCGGCCCGGTGCTCACCGCGATCCTGGCCGTCAATCCGAACCTGGTGGCCGAGGCGCGGCAGCGCGACCGTGAGATCCAGCAGCAGCGCCGCCGTGGACCCCTGGTCGGCATCCCGGTGCTGCTCAAGGACAACATCGACGCGCTGCCGATGCCCACCACCGCTGGCTCGGTGGCGCTCACGGGATCGGTGCCGCTACGCGACAGCTTCATCGCCGGGAAGCTGCGGCAGGCGGGCGCCGTGGTGTTCGGGAAGGCCACCCTCACCGAGTTCGCGAACTTCATGACGAGCGGGATGCCCAGCGGCTACAGCTCGCTCGGCGGCCACGGTGTGAATCCCTACGACCCGAGGCGTCAGGCCAACGGCGCCGCGGCGTCGACGCCGGGTGGGTCGAGCTCGGGCTCCGGCATCGCCAGCGCGGCGAACCTGGCAGCGGTCGCCATCGGCTCCGAAACCGCGGGCTCGATCCTCAGCCCCAGCAGCAGCAACGCGGTCGTGGGGATCAAGCCGACCGTGGGGCTGGTGAGCCGCTCGGGAATCCTCCCGATCACCGCAGACCAGGACACGGCGGGGCCGATGGGCCGGAGCGTGACCGACGTGGCCACCGTGCTCGGCGTCATCGCAGGACACGACCCCAACGACCCGGCGACGGCCGCCTGCCTGATCCCCGGGAACTGCTTCTCCGACTACACCCAGGTCCTCGACCGCGGCGCGCTGTCCGGTGCCCGCATCGCGGTGCCGCCGGTCGGCCTCGGTTCCGAGCAGCTGCGGATCCTCCAGGCCGCCCTGGCCACGATGCGCGCCGCGGGCGCCACGGTGGTCGAGAATTTCCCCGCACAGGGTCCGAGCCTCCCGCCGATCTGCATCTCGCATCCCCCTTCGGCCGGGGAGTCCACGGTGCTGATCTACGGGATGAAGCGCGACCTGAACGCGTACCTGGCCGGGCTCGGACCCACCGCACCGCGCAAGACGCTCGCGGACATCATCGCCTACAACAACGCCAACGCGGCCGTCGCGCTGCGCTATGGCCAGACGATCCTCGTCGCCGCCGATCTCTACGACCCTCGCCCCGGCACCCCCGACACGACCCGCTATCTCGCCGACCGCCAGACCGACCTGAACCTTGCGAAGGGCTACCTCGACGCGGCGCTGGCCGGCCCCGACGGTCAGGCCAACACGCCCGACGACTTCGACGCGCTGCTCTTCGCCGCGAACTTCGGCGCCGACGCGCCGGCGCGCGCCGGATACCCGAGCGTGTGCGTGCCCGCCGGGTTCATCGCCCGCAGCGGGCTGCCCTCGCTGCCGTTCGGGATCACGTTCACGGGCCGCGCCTTCGACGAGAAGAAGCTCATCGCCCTCGCCTTCGCCTTCGAGCAGGCGACCGGCCACCGCGTGCCGCCGGCCAGCGCGCCCGCCCTGGCGACGGATCGGATCCCCCTGGCGCTCAGCGGCGTCGTGCCGCTCGGCACCGGCTGCGCGGGCGCGAACGGCGTGCCGACGATCCGCCCGTCGGGCCCGCCGATCCTGGCCAACGGCGTGTTCACTCTCCGGCTGGCCGCGGTGCGGCAGCAGGCCCCCGTGTTCGTCGGGATCTCGACGCGTTCGGGGTTCACGATCTTCGGCACCTGCCTGGTGCGCGTGGCCCTGCCGTTCGACCTCGTGCTGCAGGGCACGAGCGACGCCTCGGGTCAGGCCGCGCTGGAGCTGCCGATCCCGTTCCTGCCGGGGCTGGCGGGGCAGAAGCTCTGGATGCAGGGTGGCGCGTTGGATGCCGCGGGCGCAGGCCTCGGCGTGGTCGCGCTGACCGGCGGTCTCGAGGTCACGATCGGCGGCTGAGCCGCGCGCCGGCGCGCGGCGCGGCCGCACTCACTGGTTGCCGATCTTCCCGACGCCGCCGTTCGAGACCGCGAATCCGAACGCGTTGACGCCCGGATCGGCGACCAGGAACTGGTTGTAGAAGCGGACCCCGAGCAGGTAGATGCTGTTCGGCAGCGCGTAGCTGAACGAGCCGGTGCCCCTCGCGTCCGTGTTGATCCGCTGCACGTCCTCCACCGAGGTGAGCAGGGCACAGCCTGGGGCGCCCAGGAAACCCAGGTCCATCGGCAGGCTCATGCCGGCCCAGTTGGTGTCGGAGATGCCGAGCAGGATCGCGGCCCAGGACGAGGGCCTGGCCTGAGCCAGACGCACCCGGAACGTGTCGCCGATCTGCGGCGTGCTGTCGGTGTAGAGCATGGGCACGGCGGTGTGGGTGAGGGCGCGCAGGCCCATCACCAGCCCGTAGTTCCGCTCCAGCGACCCGGTGGTGGCGCCGGCGCCGGAACCGTAGAGCCGGGCCGTCGCGCCCCCGGTGGCGTCGAGGGGATAGCCCCAGATCGAACCGCCGTTGCTGTTGCCGTACACCGTCACCTGGATCAGGAAGTTGCGGCCCGCGACCGGCGCCCACGCGAAGGTGTTGACCCATGGGATCGTGAAAAAGAAGTCCGAGGGCACGGTCGGCGGAGTCGGCTGGTCGGGGAACACCACCTGCGCGCGCGGCAGCACCACGACCGGGGTCCCGCTGTCGTAGTTGCTCGCGAACGTCGTGCTCATCGTCTGCGGCGTACGGGTCGTGAACCCGACCTGGATCTCGAGATCGACGGTCACGCCGTGGGCGACCGGCGGGCGCTCGTTCTGGCGCAGGCTGAGGCCGGCCATCGTGAACGCCGTGGGCAGGTCGGTGCCGAGGAACACCTGCTGGTACGTCACCGGCGACCAGGTGAACGGAATGCTGTTGTCGCTGCCTCCGAACGCGCCGGCCATCGGCGCGGGCACGACGTGGTTCTCCGCGAGTCCGGTGCCGGTGCCGTTGCAGCCCGCGCCGAAGGTCGCGTAGGTGGCCGTCACCTGGGCCAGGGCAGGGAACGATGTGGCTGCGAGGAAGAGAACGGTGCGTAGGGAGAGGCGCATGGACATCACGTGGTCTGCATCATCAAGCGTGGGTTGGCAAGGGCCGGGTGTTGTCTTGGACGACGGCGGCGTCGCTTCCTTCACTACGGCGCAGCGCGGGCGAGCAACCGCATCTGACGCTCGCGTCAGGATCGGCAGCCGAGGTCGGAGCGGCGCGCGCGACGTGAACCCTCACGTCAGTCCCCGTTCGGCCAGGATGCGGCCCAGCCGGCGCGCGCTGCGCGTGTCGAGTTCGTAACGCACGTTCACGACCGGCCTGGCGAAGCGGATCAGGCGCTGGAGATCGGCGGGCGAGCCGTCGACCACGGTGTCGCAGGGAATGGCGTTCACGGTGCGCGCGAGGTCGCGCACCTGCGCGTCGCTGTAGCCCATCGCCGGAATCTCGAGAGCCAGGTGCGGGAAGTTCCGATACGTGGCGCGCAGCGAGCCGGCGAGCCAGCGGCGCGGATCGACGATCCGTCCGCCGTGCCGGCGCACGGCGAGGGTGCCCGCTCCGAAGCCCATTCCGCCGTGCGAGAGCGTCGGGCCGTCACCGATCACCGCGCAGCGGCGGCCGCGGATGCGCTCGGGGTGATCGACGCGCAGCTCGGAGCGTGCCTTCACCACGATCGCGCGCGGGTTGTGCGCGCGGACCGCCGCCACCACCCGCGCGACCGCCTCCGGCGCGGCACTGTCGACCTTGTTGACCACCACGACGTCGGCGAGCAGCAGGTTCACGAATCCGGGGTAGTACGTCGCCTCGTGGCCCGCGCGGTGCGGATCGACCACGGTGACGTGCAGGTCGGGCCGGACCAGCGGCAGGTCATTGTTGCCCCCGTCGAAGATCAGCACGTCGGCCTCGCGCTCCGCGGCGCGCAGGATGCGCACGTAGTCGAAGCCGGCATAGACCGCGAAGCCGTGGTCGAGCCACGGCTGGTACTCCTCTTCCTCCTCGATCGTCGTGTGGTGACGGGCGAAGTCGGCGACGCCGGCGAAGCGCTGGCAGGCCTGCGCCTCGAGATCGCGCCCGTACGGCATGCTGTGGCGGATCCCCACCACGCGGCGGCCGCGCCGGCGCAGCTCCTCGGCCAGGGCGCGGGCCGTCTGCGACTTGCCGCAGCCGGTGCGCGCCGCGCTCACCGCGATCACCGGCCTGACCGAGGGCACCATGGTGTCGCGCGGTCCGAGGAGCAGGAAGTTGGCGCCGGCGGCGAGGACGCGGGAGGCCTTGTCCATCACCTCCTGGTGCGAGAGGTCGGAGTAGGACAGGCAGACCGTGTCGGCGCGCAGCTTGCGGATCAGCGGGCCGAGCTCCGCCTCGGGATGGATCGGGATGCCGTACGGGTAGCGGCGCCCTGCGAGCCCCGCGGGAAACGTGCGCCCGGCGATCCCCGGGATCTGCGCGGCGGTGAACGCGACGACGCGGTATCGGCGGCTTCGCTTGAAGAACGCCAGGAAGTTGTGGAAGTCGCGCCCGGCGGCGCCCATCACGATCAAGCGTTCGGTCATGCCCGACTCCTCGCCCGGGGGGCGCGGCGCGTGGGACGGCCGGCGCGCGTGAGCACCGTTCCCGCGCGCCCCGCCAGCGCGGCCGCCAACGTGCGCGCGGCGGTGATCAGCACGTGGCGGCCGCCGTGCTCCAGGAACCCGATCGCCGCCTCGATCTTCGGCCCCATCGAGCCAGGCGGGAACTGGCCCTCGCCGAGGAGCCGGCGCGCCTCGGCGACCCCGAGATGGGCCAGCCGGCGCTGTCCGGATCTGCGGTAGTCGCGATACACGCATGGCTCGCCGGTGAGGATCACGAGCCCCGTCGCGCCCACGTCACGAGCCAGCACCGCCGCGGCGAAGTCCTTGTCGATCACCGCGGCCACGCCGCGCAGGTCGCCGCTGCGCGTGCGCACCACCGGCACCCCGCCGCCGCCGGCCGCGATCACGATCACCCCGCGGCGCAAGAGCAGGCGCAGGACCGCGCTGTCGTCGACGGCGAGCGGCCGGGGGGAGGCCACCACGCGCCGCCATCCGCGGCCGCGCTCGTGCGCGACCGTGTGACCCGCGCGCCGCAAACGCCGCGCCGCCCCCGCCGACAGCCACGGCCCCACCGGCTTGCTCGGCCGCGCGAACGCAGGGTCGCGCGCGTCGACCTGGACCTGCGTGAGCAGGCCCACCACCGCGCGGCGCATTCCACGGCGGCGCAGCTCGTTCTGCAGCGCCTGCTCGATCCACAGCCCGATCTCGCCCTGCGACTCCGCCACGCAGAGGTGCAAGGGCAGCGCGTACGCCGCGCCCAGCGAGCGCTGCACCCGGATCAGGATGCTGCCCACCTGGAAGCCGTTCCCATGCGTGAGCACGATGCGGTGGCCGCGCCGCACCAGTTCCACCACCGCATGCATCGCCCGCGTTGCGTTGCGGGCCTGGCTCTCGGCGGTGGGACGCTCCCCGGCGTGTACCAGGGCGTTGCCGCCCAGGGCGACCACCAGGATGCTGCGGGCCGGGAACACGGCGGAGGGAACGTCGGCACCCCAGGTCGTATTGCACGGTGGCGCGTGCGCCGAACGGAGTCCGCGCGGTAGCGAGACCCGCCCGCCTCGACGCCCCCGTCCGCGCCAGATAGTCTGCCTGCGTCATCGGGAACGAGGCCCGCCCCGGCCTCGTGCTTCTTGGAGCACTCATGTCGGAGTCCCCGACTTCCGCTGCGCAGGTCTATGTCGCCGCGGCGCTGATGATCGCGGCGGTCGTACTCGCGTGGCTGAGCGGCCGCGACGCACCCCCGTCCGCGCGCCCTCCGGACGACGGTGCGTCGACGCATGCGTCCACTGCCGTGCCGCAGGCGCAGCCGAGTCCGCGCCGCCCCGTCCCCGAAACCGCGCCGGCTCCCGCGTCCACCGCCCCGGCGGACCAGCCGGTGACCGGTCTGTCTGGTTCCAGGCCGAGCACGGAATTCTCCCCGTTCGTGGCGGTGGCGCGCGTCGTGGACGGCACCGGTGCACCGGTGCCCGCCGCGGAGATCCGGTACGGCGCGGTGGCAGGCACCGAGACGCACGCCGCGTTCCGCGGCCCCGCATTCGCCGGCGAGCCACGGGTCGTGCTCACCGACGGTGCGGGCATCGCCGCGCTGACCATCGACCGACCGTTCTTCTGCGTCGAGGCGTGCAAGACCGGCGCCGGCACCACGGGTCGGCTGGCGCTGCACTGGCAGCGCGTGGCCAGCGAGAAGTCCAACTGGATCCTGCTCCTGCGCCAGCTCAATCAGGTCCACGGCATCGTGCGCCGAGCCGACGGCACGCCCGCCCCGGGCGCGGAGATCCGTGTGCACGCCACGGGCGGCAGGATCGATGCGCCGCGGATCCTCCCCGACCCCGTCCGTGCCGACGCCGAGGGCCGCTTCCGCATCGAACTCGGCTGGGACACGCTCTACAGCGTCCGCGCGAACGACGGCGCAACCATGACGAGTCCGGTCGCGATCGACACGGGCTCGGCAGGCGGGGAGACGCGCACGGTGGAGCTGCACTTTCCTGGCAGGTATGCCGTGCACGGCTGGCTCCTCGATCCACAGGGGCGTCCGGCCGGTGGCACCCTGCGGGCGTTCCAGGCAGTGAATGCGGCCGCCGAAGCCGCGCGGCGCCGGTCGCCAGAGGACGAGTGGAGCATGGCGCCGATGTCGATCGCAGAGGACGGCCACTACCAGGTCCTGCTGCCACGGTCGGGCGCCTACGTCCTGGTCGCCGACTCCCCTGCTCACGCCGCGAGCACGCCCGAGACGGTCGAGGTCACCGAGGCGCAGCCCAGGGTGCAGCGGGACCTCCGCCTCCATGCGGAAGCGACGTTGCGGGGTCGGGTGGTTTGGGAGGACGGCGAGCCGATCGCGGGCGCCCGGATCACGCTCGTGCCCGGCGGATCCGAACTCTCCGGCGCCGATCGTCGCGGAGCCAACGTCCTCGGCGCTCCGCCGGCGGCCGTCGTGAGCGACGGGCGCGGCGCGTTCCAGGTGCCGGGCGCGCATCCCGCGCTCGACTACTCGCTGCGCTGCTGGCCGGATCCGGCCAGGCGGCACCTCTTCGCGCGGCAGGACGCGGTGCGCGCGGGCGGGGCGGAGGTCCTCGTACGGGTCCCACGGTCGCTCGCCTCGGGATACGCGATCGCACTCGAGGTCGTGGACCCGGCGGGGGTACCCGTACCCGCCTACACCGTCACGCTGGTGACGCCCTTGGGCCCGGGTAGCTGGGCGAGCCTGACGGCGGCGAACGCAGACGACCCGCTCGGTCGCGTGACGATCCCGCACCTCGCCCACGACCAGCGCTATCAACTGCAGATCAAGTGCCCCGGGCGGGTGTGGCCCACGCAGGTCGGGATCACGGCGCCGGCGGGCGACGTCTTGCCGCTGCGCGTGCAGCTGCCGGAGCTGGGGACGCTGACGGTGAAGGTCGTGGATGCTGCGGGACGGCCGGCGACCGCTGCGCGCGCGAGCGTGCGCTACCCCGGGGTGCATTCCGGCACCTTCCTCCTGCCCAGAGCCGTGGACGAAGGAGGCATCGCCCGCTTCGACCAGCTCGAGCCCGGCACGGTGGAGGTGTTCTGCAGGGTCGCGGAGGGGGCCCCGGCGAGGGCCGAGACGCGCGTGCTCCCGGGTCGCGCCGTGGCGGTGGAGGTGCGCCTCGAGCGACGGGAATGAGCGGGGTGCGCCGAAGCGTCCGCATGCGCTCGACGGCCACGCGCGATCCTGCGGACTGGAGCCAATGGGGCCTGGGGCGGATCCGCAGGGTTCCACGCCGGTCCCGCGAATCACGTGGGCCGGATAGGATCGCCGCAATGTCGGGTGTGCGGGTCGACCGGTACGGGCCCGTCGCGGCGGTCGCGGGGCTGGTGTTCTTCGTCCAGGGTACGTGGGCCCACGGCGTGGCCGCGGCCATCGCGCCCCAGTCGACACCGGCCGCGGGCCGTCCCGCCACCGGACCGCTCACCGGGCGCGCGCCTTCGGATCTGGTCGCGCAGCTCGAGGACGCGGATTGGCGGCGGCGCAACGCGGCGGCCGAGGCGCTCGACGCGCTGCCGCCTTCGGAGCTGCCGGTACGCGAGCTTCTCGCGCTCGCGGCCTCCGATCTGGGAGCGCGGGAACCGGAGCAGGTCGAGCCGCTGGGCGAGGACCCGACCGTGGGCGCAGAAGCACGGTTCGTGCTCTACCAGTCGTGGCGGCGCTGACCGTTCTCAGCTCCCGGTCGCAGGGCGCCGGCCCCGCCGCCGGCGCAGGACCGCCGCGCCCGCGACGAAACCGAGCGCGGGCAGCCACACCCAGAGGATCTCCGTCACCAGGACGTCGAGGCCGTACG
>JADLFX010000040.1 GCA_020849665.1 Planctomycetota bacterium
CCGACCCCGACACGCCCTCCCAGAACGCGTCGACGCCGGGCGTGGCCGGCGTCGATGGCTTGCGGTCTGTTGGACTACGCCATCACCGGCCCCGGAGCGGGTGCACGTGGTGATGCTGGGGATGGCGGAGGGGGGAGTTCACGACGGGCGCTACGTGTACGTCATGCCTTGCCCGAGGACAAGTCGGGACCTGCCTCAGTCCCAGTGTTGGCGACCAGGTCTACGGGCGGTGTGGACGCAACCATCGCGGCCCGGGGGTAGGCCGCAGCCAAGGCATGCGCTTGCGCGCGGGCCCGAAGGCCGCGTGCCGCGCTGGGGTTGCCGGGGCGGCTTTCTGGGGTGGAGAACGACGTTCCACAGGAAGCTCGTGCCGCGCGATGATTCCCGCCGCTAGCCGTCCATGGGCAGACGTGGCATGTCGGACGGGCTCGTCGACAGCAACTCAACCCCATCGCAGTCCGGCGGTTCAGGGCCCGCACCCCCGGCGTTGGTCTCGGCATCGATTGCGCGCGAGAAGGGGCGCACTTCTCGCGTTCTCACTGAGCTCGATGACGGTGGGCATGGCGTCGATG
The DNA here is from genome assembly GCA_020849665.1 of Planctomycetota bacterium. Taxonomy (GTDB): domain Bacteria; phylum Planctomycetota; class UBA1135; order UBA1135; family UBA2386; genus JADLFX01. Next base: position 573 of record JADLFX010000040.1, read on the forward strand.
GACAAGGTGGCCTCCCGCTACGGCCCGTCGCCGAAGGCGTTCCTGCTCATCACCCTGGCCGGCTCGTTCTTCGTCGACCTGGCCAATGCGTTCCTGGTGAAGGGCTTCCTGCTCCTGCCGATCTTCGCGGCGAAGTAAGTGGTGCCTGGCCGGCCGGCTGCGCCGCAGCAACCGCGCGGGCCGGCACGCGGAATCGAAGCGACGTGGCCCCCGCGCCAAGGGGAGTTGCACGGCATCCGTGGCCGAGCCCCGATCCGTGGGGCAGACTTCGGCGTGCACCCCGTGCTTGCCTCGCCCCTGGTCGTCCTCGCCACCGCGCTCGTCCCGCTCGTGGCGCAGGGGCGTGCCACGGTGATTCCAGCCGCGCTCGCCGCTGCGCCGGCACAGGCCAGCACGCACTATCCGTTCGGGCTTGCCACGCCGTGCCGCGTGCAATGCCTTTACGACGCGAACGAGACCGGCTTCGCGTCGCCGGTGGCGATGCGCGCGCTCGCCGTGCGTGCAGAACAGGCGGCGACCAACCCGACCAAGGGTTCGATCCAGCTCGCGATCGGCCTCTCCACTTCGATCCGCGGCAGCGCGAACGCCGCGTCGCTCTTCTCCAGCAACCGCGGCTTCGACCACACCGTGGCCTTCGCGCGCCGCAGCGTCGCCATGCCCGCGACCGTGCCCGGATTCGTGGGTGCGTTCGCGCCGGCGTTCCCGCTCGACCAGCCGTTCCGCTACGACCCCGCGTCCGGGAACCTGATGGTCGAGTTCGACGTGGCCGCGCAACCTTCCGGTGGGTGGGCCGTGGACGCGACCTTCCAGAGCCTCGGGGTGCACGCCAACGTCGGCCAGGCGTGCCAGGGCCTCGCGGCCAGCAGCCAGGGCGGTGGGCTCGGCGGCAGCCTCGTGTTCACGCTGTCCGGCGGAGTGACGTCGGCGCCGGCCTACCTGCTGCTGGGGTTCGCCGAGCTGCCCCTGCCGATCCCCGTGCCCGGCAGCAGCGGCTGCAGCGTCGCGAACCGCATCGACGCCGTCCTGCCGTTCCACCTCGACGCCGGCGGCGCCGCATTCCTGGCGCTGCCTCTGCCCCAGGAGCGTCTGCTGCGCGCCCTCCCGGTCTTCGGCCAGTTCCTGGTCTGGCATCCGCTGGCGCAGCGCTTCGAGACCAGCCAGTCGCGCCGCGTCGTCCTCGGCGACCTCTACGGCGTCGCCCGCGTCTACGACACCACCTCGAACACCACCTCCTCCGGCACCGTCCAGCCGAACGTGGCCACAATCCTCCGAGTCGACTCTGAGTAATCTCGACGGTCGTGTTTCGCCGGCGTAACGGCGCGCGCCGGTCTCACCGTGGCCTGACCGACATCTGGCGCAACCGCTTCACCTCGACGCGGGCATGCTGCAGGCGGTCGCTCACGAGGTCGTGCTCGGGGGCGTCGCCCTGCGGCAGGTGCTCGCGCAAGGCCGACAATTGCCCGATCAGCAGCTCCCAGGCACGCACGTCGCCGCGCGCCATGTCCACCTCGCGCTGCTGGGCCGCCACGCCCTCGCGCAGGTAAGCGAGGCTCGCGGCGGGATCTGGCGCGAGCGCCGCGGCAGCGCGGCATGCCCCGGCGAGGCTGCGCCAGCAGCGCGGATGGTCGGGCACCAGGCGCACCGCCTCACGGAAGTGCACCACGGCTTCCGCGAAGCGCTGCGCGCAGTAGTGCCACGTGCCCCAGTGCATGTCACGTTCGAAGAGCAGGTCGTCGGCGTCCTTGGCGGCGCGATGGAGCTCCTCCAGTCCGCGCTCGCGCAAGGCCGCGTCGCCCTGCTGGTCCCCGAGCTGCAGCAGGGCCGTGCCGAGGAGGCCGCGCACGTTGGGGTCGGCCGGGTCGTCCCGCAGCATCTCGGTCCAGAGTTCCACCGCGCGTTGCGGGTTGCCGCGTTGCCGGTGCAGGTCGGCGAGCAGGCTCTGGAAGGGCCTGGCAAGGGCCGCGCGTTCGTCGGCGTGGCCCAGGGCGCGGGCCAGGCGCGCGTCCAGTTCCGAAGCCGACTCCTGATTCGCCGGCAACAGGAGCAGCTCCGCGAATTCGTTCCAGCCGCTGGCCGGGAAGAGCCGCCGCAGCTCATCGGCATCGCGTCTGGCCTGTGCGGGATCGCCGGCCAGGAGCGCGAGCTGGACCACCTGCGCGAATGCCCGCGGCTGCTGGACCGCGCGCGCGTAGCCGATCAGCTCGTCGCGCGCAGCGCCGATCTGGCCGCGCCTCTGCAGCGAGCGGACCAACGTGGGCGCCACCCGGGTGACCAGGGCCGGATCGGCGGCGCGTGCGGCACGCAGGCGGTCCGCGCACTCGTCCCATCGCTGCAGCAGGCCCAGCACCTCGCCGCGCAGCCAGAGCCGGACCGGATCGGGCTCCGTGTCCGCGCCCAGACGTGCCAAAGCGGCGGGATCGTCCACCCGAGCCGGTTCCTGGCGGACGCGGCGCAGCGCGGCTTCGATCCCGGCCGCCAGCTCCGCCAGGGGCGCGTCGCCGCGGGCTCGCTGGCGCAGGTCGGCCAAGGCGCCGCGCAGGGCGGTGGTGTCGCGCCGGCGCACCGCCGCCAGCGTGCGCAGCACATGCACGGCTGGGTCCTGCGGATCGTGCCGAGCCAGGTCCGCGAGCCGCAGCGCGAGCTGCACCGTGTCATCCCAGAGCCGCGCATCCGCCAGCTGATGCCAGAGCCCGGCCCGCGTACGCGCCGCGGCTTCGGCGCGGATGCCGGCCCACAGGGACCAGAACGTCCCCGCGAGCGCGATCGCCACCGCCGCGACCGCCAGCCGGCGCCCGTGTCGGCGCAGCAGGCGCGCACCGCGCAGGCGGAGCGACGGCGGCTCGGCGGTCACGGGTTCGCCGCGCAGGAACGCTTCCAGGTCGGCGGCCAGCGCCGCGGCGCTCGGGTAGCGCAGGCGCGGTTCGGGGGCCATTGCACGCAAGCAGATCCACTCCAACCCGGGTGGGATCGCAGGATCGATCGACCGCGGCCGCGGATGCGCCGCCGCCGCCAGGGCCTCGCGCAGCGCGGTCGTAGTGGTCGCCGGGTAGGGCCGGCGCAGGGTCAGGCACTCGTAGAGGGTCACGCCGAGCGAGTAGACGTCGCTGCGCACGGTCGCGTGACGTGCGTCGACCAGCTGCTCCGGGCTCATGTACGCCGGCGAGCCGATCACGTCGCCGCTCAGCGTCAGCGTGTCGGCGCTCAGATCCTTCACGAGGCCGAAATCCGCGAGATGCGGTTCGCCCGCGGCGTCGACCATGATGTTCGCCGGCTTGACGTCGCGGTGCAGGAGGCCGCATTCGTGGACCTCCTGCAGGGCGCGCGCCACCTTGGCCAGGAGCGCCGCGGAGCCGCGATGGCGTTCCGGCCCGCCGGGCCCCGATGCGTGGCGCAGGATCTCCGCGAGATCCTCCCCGTCGATCCACTCCATGGCATAGAACGCGTGGCCCCGGTCCTCTCCCACCGAGAGCACGGCCACCACGTTTGCATGCCGGACGCGCGCGGCAGCCCGCGCCTCGGCGAGGAACCGTGTGCGCGCGCGGTGGTCGGCGGCCCGGGACGGGTCCAACACCTTCACGGCCACCTGTCGATCCAGCCCCGGCTGTCGCGCGCGGTACACCACGCCCATGCCGCCGCGGCCGGCCTCCGCCAGGAGCTCGTACTCGCCCAGGCGGCAGGGCAGCGCGAGGGCCTGGGTCTGGCCGCGCGCGGCCTCGTGTCGCGCCACCAGCCAGCGTGCATCCGCCAGGCGGGCAGCGAAGCGGGGCGGATCCACACCACGCGCTCGGGCGAACTCCTCCGGGTCGGGTGGCGCGCCGCCGACCGCCGCGTCGAACCACGACGCCAGGGCGTCCTCGAGCGGATCGGTGCTCACGGGCCCGGCTCCCGCATCCACGCCTGCAGCCGTGCCAGAGCCCTGGCAATGCGCTTGCGCACCGCCTCCGGAGAGGCGAGCGAGAGGGCCATGGCGATCTCCTCGTACCCGCAGCCGAGGTCGAGGTAGAGGAGCAGCAGCTCGCGTTCGGCGGGATCGAGGCGTTCGAGAGCTGCGTGATAGCGCGTCTCGGTCTCGTGCCCCACGGCGATCTCGCTCGGGCTGGCCTCCTGGGCGGCGGGTCCGCGCGAGGCGCCGGCCTCGGGCAGCGCCTCCACGCGCTGCGGGTTGCGTCGGGCGCGCTGCAGGTCGCGGACGTGGTGCGCGACCTTGTGCTGGGCCACTGCGGTCAGCCAGCGCAGGAACGAACCTTCGCCCGAGTACTGGAACGTGGGCAGTGCCTCGACGGCCTCGCGCAGCGCCGACTGCACCAGGTCTTCCGACTGCTCGTGGCCGCGCAGGAGGGTTCCCATGCGCGCGCGCACGAGGCGCAGGAGACGCTCCTGGCAGCGTTGGATCAGAGCGTCGAACGCCGAACGATCCCCGCCCTGGGCCCGGCGGACCAGGTCCGCGCTGTGGTTCTCGCGGTCGGAGGACGGGACGCTCATGGCTTGCCGGATGGGAATGCCCGCACGCGTCGAAACCGGACGCCGAGGATAGCCGCGTGGCCGGATGCGCGAGCAGATTGCGGTCCGGATCCGGGGGCGGCGGGCATCTCGGGATCGATCCCTCATCCCGGAGGTGCCCATGAAATGCTTCGCAGCCTGTCTCGCCGCCCTTGCCGCTCTACCCTGCGGCTCCGCCCTGCCCGGCCAGGACCCCGTTCGCACCGAGCTCCCACCGGTGCCGGTGGCGGCGCGTCCGAACTCCGCTTCGCAAGAGCCGGATCGCGTCCACACCGCCGTCCCGGTGCCCGTGCCGCTCCCGGCAGAGGCCGAACCCATGCTCGATTACGCGCGGGCGCCAGCGGACGAAGGCGCCGCCGCGCGATACCGCGGCTCGCTGGCCAGGCTCTCATTCGTGGCCGGCGACTGGGCGCCGCCCGCGGGCGAGCGCATCGACCCCGAGCTCGCGCGCCTTGCCGCCACGCGTGGCGCGGAGGAGTGGCTCCACGCATTCGTGATCCTGGAGGGCCAGGACAGTCCCGCACGGCTGCTCGCCCTGCGTGCCTGTGGTGCGGAGCCGATCGGCTTCCACCCGTACTCGGCGTACAAGGTGCGCCTGCGCCCGGGCGCGGTGCGCGCGGTGGCGCAGCTCGGGTTCGTGCGCTGGCTCGGCTTCGCGCGCCGCTGGCAGCGCGTCGCCCCGGAGCTGGCCCGCGTGCTGGCGGGCGGGGAGGCACCGGCGATGGTCGGAGGCGGCGCCGCCGGCACGCTCGCGCTCTTCGTGACGGTGTTCGACAGCGACCGGAATCCGCGGACCGAACGGTTCTTCGTCGGCGAGCCGGTCCAGCAGCCGCTCGACCCGTCCGGCCAATGGCTCACCGGACGGCCGTCGCGCGTGCGCAGCAACGGCGCGCACGAGGCGGCGCTGGCGGCCACCGGGGCGCAGGTGGCGGCGTACCACGACGACAGCCGCTGCTTCCTGGTGCACGCCACGCGCGCGCAGGTCGAGGCGCTGCTCGACCTCGACCGCGTGCACTATGTCGAGATCGCGCACGCCGCCGTGCCGGATCACGACCAGTCGATGCCGTGCACCAGCCAGGACGAGGTGCGAGGACTCTTCCCCGGCGGTGGCGAGGTGATCGCCGGGGTCATCGACTCCGGCGTGGACCGGAACCACACCGACACGAACTTCTTCGGCCAGGGCTGGGATCTCACCGGCGACAACACACCCTGGACCGACATCGACGGGCACGGCACGCACGTCGCGGGGACGATCCTCGGGCGCGGGATCACCAACCCCGGCTACAAGGGTGCCGCACCGGGCCTCGGCTGGGACGGCACGCACCGCTTCCTGAACGTGCGGCTCTACCGGGGCAACGGCACGCCCTGGGGCAGCGCGCTGGATGCGTTCGACCACATGGCGGCAGGGGGAGGCGGCACGCCGCGGGCCATGGTGGTGAACGGCTCCTGGCACACGTCGACGGATGGCTTCGGCACGGACGCCGTCTCGGTGGATGCCGATGCCAAGGCGTTCGCCGACGGGATCCTGTGGGTGTTCGCGGCCGGCAATCGAGGGGACGCGGGCACGATCAACAACCCGGCGGCGGCCAAGAACGTGTTGGCGGTCGCAAACGTCCAGGACGAGGACGGCGCGATGGTGAACGGCAACTACATCGTCTTCGGCAGCGCCGCGGTCGGGCTGCGCGCCGACACCAGCTCCCAGGGGCCGGCCGCCGACGGCCGCTGGAAACCCAACCTGGCGGCGCCCGGGCGCACGATCACCTCGGTGCAGGCGAGGACGGCGTCCTCGTACCAGGGCCTGTCCGGCACCTCGATGGCCGCGCCGCACGTCACGGGGATCGCCGCGGGGCTGATGCAGCACTATCCGTCGTTGCAGGGGGCGCCACACTTCCTCGGCGCCAAGCTCATGGCCAATGCCATCAACCGGACTGGCGCGTTCCTCCAGGATCGCAACCAGTTCGGCTTCGGCAAGGTCAACGCCTATCGCGCCCACTGGAGCAGCGACGCGCCGGGCGGGTGGATCGGTGGTTCCGGGGCCGTGGAGATCCGTCCCGGCGTGGGAGCGACGGTGGACATGCGCGAAGTGCCGGCCGACTGCCTCTACGTCTACCTGGTCACCTGGCACCTCGAGTCGGCGCCGTCCACCGGCGCCGGCAACGCCGTGAAGAACAACGTCGACGTCTACCTCGACAAGGCGCCGTACACGGCGGGCACCAACACCGGCGAGTACGCGTCGACCAACGTCCTGAACAACATCGAGACCATCACGCTGGATGCGTCGACCCTGGCCGGGCAGGTGCTGCGGCTCAAGTTCCACCCCACGTCGATCCGGGCCGGCGAGACGGTGAAGGTGGGGTTCCAGTACTGCATGCTGCGCGGGTCGCGGACGCCGTCCGCGACGGTCTCGCTGACCAGCGACAAGGTGTTCGTGCAGCCCGATCGGACCTTCCGCCTCACCGCGGAGATCGACTGCGACAGCTTCTTCGCCGCCAACGTGCTGGCCCGCCTGCGCGACGTGCCGAACGGGTTCCAGGTGCAGAACATGCACCTCACGCTGCGCGACGGCACGTTCGTCACGCGACTGATGCCGCAGGTGCTCCATCAGACGCTGGGCGACGTGCGCTACGACGCGCCGCGTCGCGTGGTCTGGGACGTCAAGGCGCCGCCCTACGACTACGCCAATGCGCAGATGCGCACCAGCTTCTGGGCGTCGAACGTCGCCGCTGGCGCCGAGCTGGTGGCGCGCGGACCGGTCATCTGCGTCGACGGCACCGCGCCCACCGCGGTCGGCAACCTGGAGAGCACGTCGCATCCCGCGGACGCTTGGACCAACGCGACGCGGTTCACCGCGCGCTGGCTGCACGCCACGGACGGCGGATGCGCCGGGCTGGACGGCTACTCGTGGGTCTACGCACTGGGCGCGGCCCCGACGCCGGACTTCGTGGTGGACACCGCGGCCAACGTCCAGAGCCTCGACGTGGTGGGCAGCAACCTGGCGCACCACTTCGCGGTCCGGGCGCTGGACCGGGCGGGCAACGGCTCGACCGTGCGCACGCATCGCTTCTACGTCGACACCTCGGTGCCCGAGTTCAGTGCGTTCGCCATGGCGGGCGGCATCACGCACACGCGCAGCCGGCTGGTGAGCATGGATCTGACCGCCACGGACACGTTCTCGGGCGTGTTCGAGATGCGGTTCTCCAACGACGGCGGGGCGTGGAGCCCCTGGATGCCCTACCAGGCACGGGTCGTGAACTGGGATCTGATCACAGGTGCCGGCGGCTCCGACGCGCGCGGCATCCGCACCATCTTCGCCGAGGTACGCGACCGGGCGGGCAACACCCCGCCGCGGCGCTCGGCCAAGGTGGTCTGGGACGACGTGCCGCCGGGTGGCGAGATCCGCCTCGCCAATGGGTCGCCGTTCACCGTGACTCCCGTCGTCCCGGTCGGGATCTCGTTCCAGGACCAGCACTCCGCGCTGGCCCGGATGCGCTTCTCGAATGACGGAGTGAACTGGACTCCGTGGGAGGCCTACTCGACGGTGCGGCCCGGTTGGGACCTGACCGTGTACGGCGGCGGCACCGGCCTCGGACTCAAGACCGTGCGCTGCGAGGTGGAGGACGCTGCCGGCAACCGTTCGCCCCCGGCCTCGGCGCAGATCCGCTGGATCGGCAGGCCGGGCGTCGCCACCGTCGTGCCGGCGCGCACCTGGACTCTGCGCCACCCGGAGGAGGCGATCCGGCTGACGGGGACAGGCCATGAGTTCCTGACCGAGGCCGTGCTGCGCAAGGGCACGCGCAACGTAATCGTCCCGCTCGGGAGCGACTGGGACGTGCGTGGCAGGCTGGTGGACCAGGCCTCGGACGTGGAGTCCCTGCTCTATCTGCCCAAGCCGATCGAACCGGGCACCTGGAGCGTCGCGCTGCGGAATCCTGCGGGTGAGAGCGCCGGCGCCGCGCTGGTCCTCGACGTTCCGCCGGCGACCAGCAGCGTGATGGACGTTCCGCCCACGGTGCGCCTGGGGGACCCGCGCGGCGTGAACCTCGTGGTGGCCGCCAGCGCGCCGCTGGACCGCGGCGTGCTGCTGCTCAGCACGGTGCGGCTGCCGTCGGTCCTGCCGGGCATCGTCGAACTGGAGATCGGCAACCAGTTCGCGATGTTGATCGACGCGGGGGCGTTCGCGGTCGATCCGGCTGCCAGGGCGTGGACCCTGCGCCTGCGCAGTCCCACCAGCGCCACCAGCCTGGGCGCGAGGATCTACTTCGAGGCGGCCCTCGCCAACGGGACCAGCCTGCCGCTTGCCACCACCAACTCGGCTGGCGTCGAGATCGTGCAGTGAGGGCGGCGCGGCCGGCGCGCCTTGGCGGCGGGCGCTCCGGTCGCTTGGGCAAGGGGCTGGATCGGGCGACGGCCGGGCACTAGAAGATCCGCGTCCTTTCCCCGGCGCCACGCGCCGCTGTGCCTATGTCTGCCTTCCCGCACGAGCGGGACCAGTACTCCTGCTGACGGCCCGCGCGCGTTCGCGCGCGTTCGTCCCGCTCCGCCCCGGGCCCGGATCCGGTCTGTGGCTCCCCGCCGCCGCGCTGCGGCGCCAGGCACCGGCGCAAGTGCGTCGCTGGCGCCGCTCCGGCTGCCCGGGACCCGGGCCCGCGTTCCCGGCGTGCCGCTTCGGCGCGCCATTTCCTGGTTCGCAGCACAGGTTGGAGTTTCCATGCAGAACGAATGGTGGAAGGAGTTCTTCGAGGGTCCGGCGGCGGAGGTCTGGCACCGCGTCGTGACGCCCGAATGGACCCAGGCAGAGGCGGAGTTCCTGGCGCGTTGGTTCGACCCGGGCAGCCAGGTGCTCGACGTGCCATGTGGCGACGGCCGGCTGGCCGTGGCCCTGGCGCAGCGCGGCATGCAGGTGACCGGAGTCGACGGGTCGGCGCTCCTCCTGGGGCACGCGCGGGTGGCCAGCGCAGGGCTGCCGGTCACGTGGCGGCGGAGCGACATGCGCGAGCTGCCCTGGGCGGGGGTCTTCGACGGCGCGTGGTGCCTGGGCAACAGCTTCGGCTACCTGGGCGACGAGGGCGATGCCACGTTCCTGGCGGCAGTGCACACGGCCCTGCGGCCGGGGGGGCGCTTCGTCCTCGAGGCGGCGAGCGCGGAGGCGGTGTTCCCGAGGTTCCAACCGCGCCGGTGGTGGCCCGTCGGCGACTGGATCTTCGCGTCCGCCGTCACCTACGACCCGCTCGAGGGCAGGGTGTGCAGCGAGTACACGGTGGTGCACGACGGGAAGGTGTCGCGGATGACCGCGTGGCAGCGGGTCCGCTGCGCACGCGAGGTCATCGCGATGCTGCGCGCCGCCGGCTTCGCCGACGTGCAGCTCTACGGGGGCATCAAGTGCGCGCCGCTCGGGCTCGGCGGCGATCAGCCGGCGCTCTTCGTGGCCGTCGCGTGAACCCCTTCGGGCGCGCGCCTCAGGCGCGCGGGCGGGTGCGCAGGAATGCGAGTCCGTAGCAGATCGCCGCGGGGATCCCCGCGGCGATCGGCTGCAGGATGCGGAACGCCACGCCGAGGATCGCCAGGCCCGCGGCGAAGCCGAGGCCGCCGAGGGCGAGGCCGCGCGCGACCGGCGGGGAGTGCCCGGCCGCACGCAGCGCCACGAGGCCTTGGAGTGGGAAGAGCACCGCCGCGAGGCTCAGGGTGAGGCTGAAGAAGAGGAAGAGGTCCCAGCGCGTGCTGACCAGCCCGCCGGTCTCGATGGTCGCCGCGAGCATGGCCTGCCGGCCGAGCGCCTGGGCGGAGGTCGCTTGTGCATCGCCGAAGAAGTAGTAGTGCCCGAACGCGTGGGCCACCCCGAAGAGGATCAGCAGGAGGGAGCCCGCGTGGAACCAGCCCGTGCGCGCCGCTGAGGAGTCCATGGCGCAGAGTGTGGCCGGCCGGGCAGGTTCTGCGTCGCTTCCCGCGCGCGGTGGACGCGGTGGCGCCGAACGCGTTCGGGGACGCTACGCTGGCGTAACGCGACCGTCGAAGTTGCTCAGAGTCGTCACTGCACGCGGAACTCGACGGCGCGTGAGGCGGCGACGCTGCCCGGCGCCAGGGCATCGGCGACGAATCCCTGGGTGAAGAGCAGGGCGTTGCGCAGGGCGGGGTCGTTGGCGATCGGCAGGACGGCCGTGGCGGCGCCGGTGCCGGCGCCGGTGCCGTTCAAGGTCAGGGGCAGGACGACCGAGAGCGCCGGGTCCACGTTCACCGGAATCGCGCCCACGTAGACCGGTGGTTCGAACGCCGCCGCCGCGAGCACCAGCAGCGCGGGCGCGCCGCCGAGGCCGCCGCCGAGGCCGATCCGGAATCCGAGGGCGCCCACGAACGCGGGCTGCTGCCCGAGGACGAGCGGGACGAGGCCGCCGGCGCCGGCGGTGCCGACGCCGTACTCGCGGTTCGGCGCGCGCTCGGAACGGAGCGTCGGCCGGTCGAAGGGCGCGGTCTCGGCCTTCACGCGAGGGTCGGTGAGTCCGTTGGTGAGGAAGTCGAGCAGCGCCGGGCGGTCGAAGGAGCTGAGTTGCAGAGCCAGGAACATCGGGTCGATGTTGTCGAGGTGCCACTGCGTGTGACCCTCGTAGTGCTCCATGACCCAGTTGAGGTTCTCCAGATGGCCGCTGTGCATGTGCGAGGTCTTGAGGGCCACGTTGCGCAGCGTCGCCACCTTGAAGCGGCCGCGGTCACCGGCGAGGCCCGTCACCTCCTGGCGTCCGGTGTCCTCGGCGATCGGCCGCAGGCCGATGTTGCGGAAGCTGTGGTCGGTGAAGAGCGGGGGTACATGGCAGGCGGTGCACCCTGCACCCTGGAAGCGCGTCCAGCCGTATGCCTGATTCAACGTGAGCGCGTTCTGGTTGCCGCGCTGGTACGCGTCCCAGGGAGTCTGGTCGGGGATCAGCGTGCGCTGGTAGGTGGCGATGGCGAACGCGATCCGCACCGGAGTGATCGCAGGGTCGCCGAACGCGCGCCGGAAGAGTTCCGGGTAGTCGGGGGCCCCGGTCAGCGCCGTGGTCACGTCGGCGGGGAGGTTCGTCGCGAGCGCCATGGGCCGCGCGGCCTGCACCTTGGCGGTGACCTGGGCCCAGCTGCGCCCGGGATGGCCCATCTCGGCCGCGTCCAGGATCGGCCCGAGTGCCTGGCTCTCGAGCGCGCCGCCGGTCTGGATCGCGGTCTGGCCGCTCAGCGGGTCCTTGAACGTGCCGCTCGCGCGGCCGTCCCAGAAGAGCAGCGACGCGTACGCCGCGGCGCCGAGATTCGAGGGTGATGCGCGGCGTGTGACCTGCGGCGTGAAGCCGAACACCGGATCGCGCATGTAGCGGCGCTGCGCGTCCGAGCGGAGCACGCCGGGCGAGGCGAAGCGGTCGTCGCTGGTGTTCCATTGCCCGTCGACGCCGGGATGACGCCCCAGGCGCAGATCGCCGCCGCCGGCCTTGGGCATGTGGCACGTCGCGCACGCCATCGTGTCGTCGTGCGAGAGCTGCTCCTCCCAGAACAGCATCTTCCCCAGCACGGCCTTCGCCGGAGTGATCGGATTCTCTGGCGGCACCGGCACCGCCGGCATCTGCGCGAAGAGCGCCGGAGAGAGAACGAGGCCGAGCAGCACGAGACGCATACCCAGAGGTTACTCTGAGCAATCTCGACGGTCGTGTTTCGCGGACGTAACGCTCCTGAGCAGCGGCTCGGCGTCCCGCAGGAATGGCGCGGCTGGTGCGTTGCGGCGCATCTGACGCCCACGGCAGAGTGTGGGGGAAGGCCGTGCGACCGGCATCGACCGTGGAGCCGCCGGCGCCGGCGGGGTCGGGTCTCCCACACGCGCCCGCTGCAGGAGATGACAACGCCCTTCCCTCGGAGGCGACCCTGATGGTGGCTGCAGTGGCCACCGCCTTGGGAAGGGCGACGACGCACCTCCCCGCGCGAAGTGCCGTGGCTTGCCCTGCCCGAAGGCCACGCGCCGGTCCCGCGTGCGCGTTACGCCCTCGTAACGCGACCGTCGAGATTGCTCAGAGTCACTTCCGGTAGCGCTCGCGGTAGCGGCGGGCGAGTTCCGTCTGTTTGTTGCGCAGGTCGAGCTTGCGGCCGGCGATCCAGGCGTGCTCGATGCGGGTGGCGTATTCCAACGGGTCGCCGTTGGTGACGATCAGGGTGGCGTCCTTGCCGGCCTCGAGCGAACCGAGGCGGTCGGCCACGCCCAGCAGCTCGGCGGCCGAGAGCGTCACGGCGCGCAGTGCGGCCTCCTTGGACAGGCCGAACGCGACCGCGGTCGCCGCCTGATAGGGCAGGTTGCGCTCGTTGTAGAACTCCTCGCCGCTGGCGAGGCACCAGCGGATCCCGGCCGCCTCCAGCGCCGCCGGCAGACGGAAGATCTCGTCGTAGTCCGCGTCGCGCCGGGGCGGCATGACGTGCGTGCCCTCCAGGATCACCGCCACCTCGTGGCGTCGCAGCAGGTCGAGGCAGCGCCCCGCGTCGCGCGCGCCCACGAGCACGAGCCGGAATCCCCGCCGCACGGCGAACGCCACCGCCGACTGGATCTGCTCGACCTCCTGTGCGCGCACGAAGAGCGGCTTCGCGCCGCGCAGCGTCGGCCCGTACGCTTCCTTGCGCACATCCACGGGCAGGCGCGGGTCCGCCGCCCGCGCGGCCAGGTAGGCCTGCGCCGAGTCGAACGCCTCGTCCAGATTGCGCAGCGACTCGCGGATCCGCCCCTCCTCGTCCTCCACGCGCCGCTGGTCCAAGGCCCACGAGAAGCGCGGCGGCGGGCGCACGCCGGGCCAGTTGACCACGAGCCCGGCGTCGTCCGCGACCCGCATCTCCTCCCAGGTCCAGCCTTCCAGCTGGATCACGGACGCCCGCCCCGGCACCACGCCGCCGAGCGGGAACACGCCGCTCGCCAGCACGCCGTTGCTGCGCGTCACCGGCAGGACCGTCGAGTCCGGATTCACCGCCACGAGCGCGCGCACCTCTGGGGTGAACGATCCGGTCTCGGCGGTGTCGACCGTGGCGCGCACCTGATCGATCTCGATCAGCCCCACCTGCGACACGGCGCCGATCAGTCCCGGGTACACGTGCCTGCCGCGCAGGTCGATGCGCTCGGGCTCGGACGCCGCGCCCGCGGGCACCTCGATCCGGCCGCGCTGGATGGCGTGGATCCGCCCCGCGCGGAACCACAGCGCGCCGCCCTCGATCGGCGGCAGCGCCACCGGATGCAGGGTTGCGTTCTCGAGGATCACATCGCGCTGCTGCGGGGCCGCGCGCGGGGTCAGGTCCTGGCCGCAGGCGTCGTGTGCGAATGCAGCCGCGGCCAACAGCGATACGAAGCGGAACCCACGCATCAGCGCACCTCCTCCACCCGGCAGCACGAGTAGCCCAGACGTGCGTGCAGCGCGCGCTCCATGCGCAGCCGCACGCGGCGCCGCGCCTCCTCGCGCTCCTCCTCGTCGGCGTCGCGCGGGCCGGTGGCCGGTCGCGAGTCGCCGTGCGCCGCGCGCCGTTCCTCCTCGCCGCGCAGCACCTTCTGCACGAGCCGTTGGCGCTCGGCGCCGATCCGCGCGCGATGCTCGCGGTCCTGCGCCAGCGAGAAGTACTCGCGGCCGTCCACGAACGTGGCCTCGCAGCGCGCGTAGCTCGAGAGCGGGCTTGCCGACCAGATCGCGAAGTCCGCGTCCTTGCCCTTCTCCAGGGAACCCACGCGCCCGGCCACGCCCAGCTGGATGGCGGGGTTCAGCGTCACGAAGCGCAGCGCGTCGGCGGGCGCCACGCCGCCGTACTTCACCGCCTTGGCGGCCTCGCCGTTGAGGCGCCGGGCCAGCTCGTCGGAGTCGCTGTTGAACGACACCACGACGCCCTGTTCGTGCAGGATCGCGCCCGCCTCGGGGATCGCGTCGAAGACCTCCATCTTGTAGGCCCACCAATCGCTGAACAGCGACGCGCCGAGCGCCGAGTCCTTCACCTCCGGGGCGACCTTGTATGCCTCCAGCGCGTGCTGGTAGGTGCCCAGGCGGATGCCGTATTCGCCGGCGAGCCGGGCCAGCGCCAGGATCTCGTCCTGCCGGTAGCTGTGGCAGTGGATGAGGCGCTCGCCGGCCAGGATCTCGGCCAGCGCTTCGAGCTGCAGGTCGCGCCGCGGCGGCACCGGTCCGGGAGGCGCCACCCCGGAGAAGCGCTCGCGCGCGAGCGTGTAGTCGCGCGCGGCGGCGAACGACGCGCGCAGCACCACCTCCACGCCCATGCGGGTGGCCGGATAGCGCGTCTCCGGCGCGCCGGCGCCGGGCGGCCCGAAGCCGCGCGGCGCGTTGGCGCGCTTCACGTTCTCGCCCAGGGCGAACTTGATCCCGGGCTTCGCGCCTTCCATGTGCATCGCGTCGGGGATCGCCACGCCCCAGCGCAGCTTGGTCGTCTGGCTCTGGCCGCCGATCGGGTTGGCCGAGCCGTGCAGCTGGTTCACCGCCGTGACGCCGCCCGCCAGCTCGCGGTACCAGTGCACGTCGTCGGGATCGAGCACGTCCTGGATCCGCACCTCGGCCGTGACCGCGTGGCTGCCCTCGTTCACGCCGCGCGCGATGCCGGTGTGGCTGTGGCAGTCGAGGATCCCCGGGCTCACGTGCTTGCCCCTGGCGTCGATCCGGCGCGCTCCGGCCGGCGGCGGGGGCGCCTGCGCGCGCGGACCGGCGTAGACGACGCGGCCCTGCTCGACGATCAGCACGCCGTCCTCGACGATCCCGGCGGGGCCGCTGGTCCAGAGGGTCGCGCCCTCGAGCAGCAGCGCATCCTGCGGCGGCGGCGCCGGGAGGCCATAGGCGCCCAGCGGCAGGAGCAGATCCTGGGGGACGTCCGCGGCGTCGGCGGGGCGGGACGACCGGCTCTCGGGCTTCGCGTCGCCGCTGCGCGCGGCGCGCCAGGAGAAGCGGGTGCCGTCCGGCGCCACGGCTTCGCCGAGGAGGGCCCCGGCCTCGAGCGTGGCGGTGAACGCGAACGATCCTGCGCCCAGGGCGGCATCCGCGACCACGAAGCTGAGCCGCGTCTCGCGCAGGGTCTCCCCGCGTGCCGCCACGCGCTTGTCGCCGAGCACGAGGGTGACGCGGCTCTTCGAGTTGATCTCCAAGTCCGCGCGCGCCGGATCGCGCCCGGGGAACTCCGCGGCCCAGGTCCCCGCGAGGCCCTGGGGCTGCGGTGTGTGGATCACGTAGCGCTGGCCGCCGACCCACACGTCGAGGATCTGGGAGTCTTCGGCGAAGAGCGGCCCGTCGCAGACCACGAGGTTGGCAAGGCGCTTGGGCGCCACCTCGCCCAGGAGGCCCTCCAGCCCGAGCAGGCGGGCTGGTTCCACGGTCAGCATCCCGAGCGCCTGCTCCTCGCTCAGTCCGTGCCGGATCGCCTTGCGCACCTGGGCGTGTACTTCGCCGCGCTTCTCCAGCTTGTCGGTGGTGAACGCGGCGCGCACGCCGGCGGCGAGCAGGCGGCGCGCGTTGGTGGGGCCCTGCTCCCAGGCCATCAGGTCGCGCAGGGTGGCGAGTTCGGCCTCGGCGGCGCTGCGGATCTCGGGCGCGCGCGGGAAGCGGAGCGGCACGAGCACTGCCGCGCCGGAGTGCGCGAGCGCCGCCACGCGCCGGAACTCGAGCCCGCTCCCGAGCACCAGGAAGGGCCTGCGCGCCTCCTTGGCGATCTTCGCGGCACGCAGCGCGTCCAGTTCGTCCGTGGCGTCGAAGAGCAGCGGCACCGCCCGGCCCGGTGCGAGCGCCGCGAGCGCTTCGTCGGGGGGCAGGGGCACCGCGGCCGGGTCGGCGCCCTGCGCGGCGACGCACTCGGCCCGCCACGCCGCGTCGAGCAGCGTCTGCCGCACGAGCGCGATCGCGCCCATGAGCGAGCTCGGGTAGCCGCCGCCGGTCTCGAACCCGACCGTGTGGTACACGCCCTCGCGCACCACGGTGGCGCGGCGTCCCGGCGCGTCTTCTGGCTCGTGCAGGAGGACCATCGCCGCCTCGCCGCGGAAGATCCCGCCGCGGGGCGCGATCGCGGCGGCGCCGTAGCCCAGCCTGCGCAGCTCCTCGCGGAGGGCCTTGGTGGTGCCCTCGCCGTCGAGCGCGCGGCGTTGCGGGGTCACCTTCTCGTTCCAGTGCAGGCCGGGCGAGGCGCGCTCCGGGCGCGGGGCCTCGACGGGCAGGTGCGGTTCGACCAGCCCCGGGTAGACGAACCGGCCGCGCAGGTCGTGCACGCGCGCGCCCGCCGGAGGCGCTGCGCCTGCCTCGACCGAGACCACGAGCCCGTCGCGCAGGACGATCGTCGCGTCCTCGATCATGGTGCCCGGCCGCGCCACCAACCTGGCGTGCATCAAGGCGTGCCAGCGGGGGTCGACCGGGCGCGGCCCGTTGGGTGGCGCGGTCACGGCCTGCGCGGAGAGGGCCGAGGCGAGCAGGAAGGCGGCCGCGAGTGGCCGAGGAGTGGGGTGCGGCATGGCGGACCTGGAATGGGCCCGCACGGTTTACCCACCGCCTGCTCCCGCGCGAAGCGGGTTGCGAATTCCGACCCCGGCGTCCCGACGCGCGCCCCGCGATGGTTACGCCAGCGTGATGCGACCGTCGAGATTGCTCAGAGCAACTTCACCACTTGAGGATGAAGTCGATCGTGTACCGGGTGTCCATGATGTCGTCCTGCGAGTCGGTGAGCGCGAACTCGTAGGTGAACCCGAGGGAGGTGTGGGGGTTGAACTTGGCGCGCGCACCGAGTCCCAGCCAGAGGACGGTGGAGCCCGCCACGTCGGTGGAACCGAGGTTGGTGTAGTCGAGACCGCCCACGTTGAGGGGGGTGACGTTGCCGTCCGTCAGGTAGCTCACGCCGTGCAGTTCCGCGACGGGGGCGAAGCCGTCCGCCACCTCGTAGTCGATGTGGGCGTCGTAGTGGAGGACCTGGTTGGCGTCGCTGTCGAAGGGGATGCGCCAGGTCGCGTTGCCCACCGCGTGGAGCTTGCCCCAGCCCTTGGCGATGCTGACGAAGGGGCTGATCTCCTCGAACCCGCCCTGCAGTACGTCGCGCGAGCCGTTCTCCGCCTGATAGCGGATGCCGGGAGTCACCACGAGGTCCTCCTCGCGGTCGTAGAGGGCCACGTACTTGAAGCCGAAGGCGATGTCGTTCCAGCCCGACTCGCTGCCGAGGAGACCGGTGTCGATCTCGCTGTAGCCGTCCTTGGTGGCGATGAAGCCCAGGCGCTCGGTCAGGGCGAGGCGCGCCTGCATGGCGTAGATGTCGAGCTCGCCCCCCTGCAGGGGCGAGCGATTGTCGAACTCGTGATGCAGATACAGCAGGCGCACGCCGCTGTCGTTGAAGGGTGACTCGAAGTAGATCGGTTGACCGATCGGGTCGTAGAAGTGGTCGAAGCCGCGCAGACCCCGGAGGAACCCAGGTGCGAGCACCTCGCTGTCGTCGTGCCAGAGCTTCGGCGAGAACAGGTAGGTGGCCTTCTGGCCGGAGGCGGACGCGCCGGGCGCGCCTGCCTGGGCCGGAAGGTCCATGCCGCCCGTGCCGAACACGGCCGCGGCGAGGAGTGGAAGCGAGAGGAGGGACGAACGAAGGGACTCGGTCCGCATCGGTGATCGAGGTGGGGGGTGGGGGCGGCGTGCGCCGCTGGCGCGAAAACCGCGCGGACAAAGGTCAATTTCATCGGTTGAGCAACCTGACGCGCGCGCAAGGTGCGCGAATCGTTCCGGCCTCGTAACGCGCAACCGCTCTCGAGGGCCCGCGCGTGCTCGGCGCATGCAGGCACGAGCCTTGCGGAAGCCGGCGCCGCCCCTGGCCCGTGGAGGTCTCATGTCCGCACGCCCGCTGTACGTGACTGCGTTGCTCGCCGCCCTCGTCTTCGCCGTTCCCGCGCAGGAGGAGGGCCCCTCGATCGCGGACCTGGTCGAACACTACCGGCGGGTCGAGGGCGAGCTGCGCGCCGCGCGCACTGCCCACCTCACCCCCGAGCAGCTCGCTGCCCGGCTCCGCGTCGTGGACCTGCTCCGCGCCTATCGGGAGCGGGCCGAGTTCGGCGAGACGCGCCCGGGCGATGCCGTGCGTGTGCCGTACTTCATCGACGACGGTGGTCGCCGCTGTGCCGTCGCCAATCTGCTGGACCAGACCGGCCAGGGTGCGGTCTCGCTGCGGGTGGCCGCGACGGCCAACGGCGCGTGGGTGTGCGAGCTGGCCGAGGACCTGGATCTGCAGGCGTGGCTTCGGGCGCACGGTCTCACCATGGCAGAGGCCGCGCGCATCCAGGCGCCGGGCAACAGCAGCCGGTGGGAGCGCCGGCGGCGCCAGCAGCAGACCGAGCAACCCGAGGCGCGGCCTGCTCCCGTCCCGGTCTACGCCGGGCCCACGGACGTCCATCGCCCCTCGGCAGACCGGCTCCGGTCGCGGGGCACGGGGGCCGGGGCCGCCCCCGCCCCCGCGGGGTCCGCGGGCCTGCGGGTTGGGGCACGCGCGGGCGGAACGGCCGCGCGCCGGCCCGGCGGGATGCCGGTGACCGGTGACGAGCTGCCGGCCGACTGGAGCGCATGGTGGGAATTCGCGCGCGGCAGCGTCCTCCCGGTGGCGGCGCCTCGCCCGGTCCACCTCGCTGCCGGCACCGCGGCGGGCGATGCCGCGCTCTTCCTGCTCCGGGGCGAGGTCGCCGCTGTCCTGGAGAGGGCCCTGGCCGATGGCGACGCCGCGGTGCGCGCGGAGGCGGCCCGTGCGTTCGCCCGGGTGACGGGGCCCTTCGCCTACGAACGCCTGGTGCCGCTGCTTGCCGACCCGAACCTCGCGGTCCGCCATGCCGCGGTGCTCGCCCTGGGCGAAACCGGGTCGGCGCGCGCGGCGCACGTCCTGCAGCATCTGGCGGTGTACGGGCGCGTGCCGCGCGAGGTCGCGGCGCTCAGTGCGATGGTGCGGACCTACGCACTCCTCGGACTCGCGACCATGCGCGCGCGGGTGGATGCGCCTGGCCTCGACCGGCTGGTGAACACGCTGGTCGCGCGCGCGGGCGGCGCGCGAGAGCCAGACCTCGCGCACGGCGCGCTGCTCTACCACGCGCTGACCGGCGGGGCCGCTGGCCCCGAGATCGGCCAGCCGCTCGCTTCCGCCGAGCACGAGCCCGAGTTCCGGACCCTGGCCCTCGCGGTGCTGGGGCGCAGTCCCGAGCGCGGCGAGCTGGTGACCCTGATGCGCGCGCTCTCCGGCCGCGACCTGGAGGCGCGGCGCGCCGCTGCCCTCGCGCTGGCGCGGACGCCGAGCGACCTGGCCGCACCGGCGCTGACCACCGCCTGCGAGCTGGAGAAGGAGCAGGTCACGCGCGGGTTCCTGCTCCTCGCCCTGGGTCAGCGGGGCGAGGCAGCGTCGCGCGACTTCCTCCTGGAGATGCTGGCGCGCGGACCCAAGGCGTTGCGGCCGTTCGCGGCCCTCGCCGTCGGGCAGCACGTGCGTGTGCGGCAGGATCCGGAACTGGCCGCCGCGTTGCGGGTGGCGCTGGCCACCAACCACAACCATGCGGCGACGGGAGCGTTCCTGATCGCGCTCGGTGCCGCGCGCGATCCGCGCGGGCTGACCAATCTGCTGGTCTCGCTGCGCCATGGCACGAGCCTGGAGATCCGTCGCGCCGCCGCCGACGCGCTGGCGCTGCACGGCGATCCGCGTGCGCTGCCTGTGCTGCGTGAGCGCATCGTCGCCGAGCCGTGCCCCAACGTGCGTGCGGCCATCGCCCAGGCGCTCGCCGCCCACGGCGAGGTCGAGGACATCGAGCGCGTGCGAACCGTGCTCCTGGCCTCCCGCGACGAGGACGGCGCCGGGCAGGCTGCTTGGGTGGCCGGATCCCTGTGCGACCTTGCCGGCGTGCGCGCGCTTCTCGCGGCGCTCGAGGAGCGGGGCGTCGCGCAGCGCCTGCGTCCCTACGTGGTCCGGGCCCTTGGCGTCGCTCTTGCGCGGGACGGCGCGGCCCGGCTCGCCGGTCTCGGGGCAGGGGTGAACGTCTACGCCCTGCCCGCCTGGCTGCAGAACCTGATCCTCGCGGAGTGACTCGGAGCGGCCGCGACGGCGGAGCGGCCGCGCAACGTCGACCCTCGCGCACGCGAACCTGGGGGCAGTCGGCGGGCGTCCTCCGGGCCTTCCTGCGCCGCGCGCGGGCGTCGTTCGCCTATCCTGGCCCCGCCATGGACCGCCAGCTGATCGCCGGGACCAGTCCGTTCGAGCCGATCGTGGGCTACTCGCGCGCGGTGCGCGTGGGGACGCACGTGTACGTGTCCGGGACCACGGCCACCGACGCGACGGGACGCATCGTCGGCACGGGCGACCACGGCGCACAGGCGCGCCAGTGCCTCGCCAACATCGGCGCGGCCCTGGAGCGGGCCGGGGCCAGGTTCGCCGATGTCGTGCGCACGCGGATCTACGTCACCGACATCGGGCAGTGGGAGGCCGTGGGCAAGGCCCACGCCGAGTGCTTCGCCCAGGTGCGGCCGGCCTGCACGATGGTCGAGGTCGCGCGGCTTGCCGCGCCCGAGATGCTGGTGGAGATCGAGGTCGATGCCGTGATCGGCTCGGGCCGCGCGCCTCACGGCAGGGCGCGCGCGACGGCGAGCGCCGGCAACGGCGAGGGGGATGGGGGCGCGGTCAAGGCGATCCCGCAGGCGCGCCCACGGGGTACGCGGCCGGCCAAACCCAGGCCTAGGACGAAGGCGCAGCGCCGAGCCCGTTGAGCGGCATGGCGGGGCGGGAGGCCTCCGGGGTGGGAGAGCGTGGTCGGGGAGACTTTACAATCTGAAGGCCGCTAGACACTTACGGAGATCACCCCGGTCGGGAGCTGTTACGGCGGCGTAACGCGACCGTCGAGATTGCTCAGAGTCGTTTCGGGGGTGTAATTCTGGAAATCGAGCATGGTTGATCGATTTCGGACGCGCGCGAGAGGAACCATGCAGATCGAAGCCTGGACGGCACCTGCTCCCCAGAAGCCGATGGTGAAGAGTCGCCGGACGGAGACGCCCGGCACCGGCGAGGTGATCGTGGAGGTGGCGGGCTGCGGGGTCTGCCACACCGACCTCGGGTACTACTACGACGGCGTGCCGACCCGGCACGCATTCCCGCTCACGCTCGGGCACGAGATCAGCGGCAAGGTGGTCGAGGCGGGTCCGGGGGCCGCGGCGTGGATGGGCAAGAGCGTGGTGGTGCCCGCGGTGCTGCCCTGCGGCACCTGCCCCGCCTGCAAGGCCGGCCGCGGCTCGGTGTGCGCGGCGCAGATCTTCCCGGGCAACGACGTGCACGGGGGATTCGCGACCCACGTGCTGGTCCCGGCGCGCGGGCTTTGCCCGGTGCCGCGCCTCGACGACCGCAAGCGCAACCCCGAACACCTCGACCTCGCCTCCCTGGCGGTGATCGCCGACGCGGTCACCACGCCCTATCAGGCGCTCCTGCGCAGCGAGCTGCAGGCCGGCGACCTCGCGGTCTTCGTGGGCGCGGGCGGCGTGGGCGGCTTCGGCGTGCAGATCGCCGGCGCGCTGGGCGCCGTCGCCGTGGCGATCGACGTCGACGACGAGCGCCTCAACGCCCTGCGCGAGTTCGGTGCGGCGCTCACGCTGCGCGCCGACCAGATGGAGTTCAAGGCGCTGCGCCAGGCGGTGCGCCGCTTCGCCGACGAGCGCGAGATCCCGACGTTCCGCCGCAAGATCTTCGAGACCTCGGGCACGCCACAGGGCCAGACCACGGCGTTCGGCCTCCTGGAGGCCGGCTCGTACCTCGGCATCGTCGGCTTCACGCCGGCCAAGGTCGAGCTGCGCCTCTCCAACCTGATGGCGTTCGACGCGACCGTGCAGGGCAACTGGGGCTGCCTGCCCGAGCACTACCCGGCGGCCGTCGACCTGGTGCTCTCCGGCAGGGTGCGCCTCGCGCCGTTCCTCGAGAAGCGCCCGCTCTCCTCCATCAACCAGACCTTCGCCGACCTGCACGCACGCAAGACCCGCCGCCGCGTGGTGCTGATCCCCGACTGACCGGCGTTCGCGCCCCGCGACCCCATTCCTGGAACCAGCGATGCACTTCAAGAACCACGACCTTGTCGACCGCGTCGACCTCCCCGGCATCCGCATCGAGCCGATCCCGGTGCGCGATCCGCGCGGCCAGGCCGTCGACGGCCTGCACGCCACGCGCATCACCCTCGACAACCAGGCCCAGCTCAACTCCTACACCACCGAGATGGTGAAGGGCGTGATCCTGGGCATGCGCGCGGCCGCCAACGACCGCGCGTGCGTCGCGGTCGTGTTCACCGGCGCCGGCACCCGCGCGTTCTGCACCGGCGGCAACACCAAGGAGTACGCCGAGTACTACGCCGGCCGGCCCGAGGAGTACCGCCAGTACATGCGGCTCTTCAACGACATGGTCACGGCGATCCTGCACTGCGACAAGCCGGTGATCTGCCGCGTGAACGGCATGCGCATCGCTGGCGGGCAGGAGATCGGCATGGCCTGCGACTTCTCGGTGGCGCAGGACCTCGCCAACTTCGGCCAGGCCGGCCCCAAGCACGGTTCGGCCCCGGACGGCGGCAGCACCGACTTCCTGCCGCTCTTCGTCGGCATGGAGCGGGCCATGGAGAGCTGCACGCTCTGCGAACCCTGGAGCGCGCACAAGGCGCTGCGCCTCGGCCTGCTCACCCGCATCGTGCCCGCGCTCAAGGTCGACGGCGCGTACGTCGCCAATCCGATGGTGATCACCGACCGCTGGACGGACGAGTTCGGCCGGATCGTGCACGGCGAGTTCAAGACCGGCGCCGAGCGCGGCGCGGCCAAGGACATGCTGGCGCGCGGCACCGTGGACCTCGCCCTGCTCGACCGCGAGGTCGACGCGCTGGTCACCTCCCTGGCGCTCACCATGCCCGGCTGCCTCGCCAAGACCGTCGAGAGCGTGCGCAAGCACAAGCTCGCGCACTGGGACAAGAACCGCGAGACCAACCGCGCGTGGCTCGGTCTCAACATGATGACCGAGGGCCGCGCGGGCTTCCGCGCCTTCCACGAGGGCGGCAAGGAGTGCCGCGAGCCCGACTTCCTGCTCCTGCGTCGCCAGCTCGCCGAGGGCGCGGTGTGGGGCCCCGAGCTGATCGAGGCGGCGCTGGAGAAGGCGCACGCGGCGGCGCGCTGAGCCATGGCCAGCAGATCCAGCATCGCGACGCGCGTGCGCCGGCTCGCCGCCGGCGACCTGGAGACGGTCGTGCGGCTCGACGCCGCGCACACCGGCACCGCCAAGATGGAGTACTGGGCCGAGGTGTTCCGCTCGTTCGTCGGCACGCGCCGCGGCCACGTGGCCCTGGCCGCCGAGACCGAGGGGCGGATGACCGGCTACCTGCTCGGCGAGGTGCGCGCGTTCGAGTTCGGCTCGGAGCCGTGCGGCTGGATCTTCGCCGTGGGCGTCGATCCCGCGGCGCTGCGGCACGGCATCGCCAGCCAGCTCCTCGACGAGGCCCTGCGCCGCTTCCGCGAACTCGGCGTGCAGCGCGTGCGCACCATGGTGCGGCGCAGCGACGTGCCGGTGCTCGCCTTCTTCCGCGCCTCCGGCTTCGCCGGCGGCTCGTTCGTGCAGCTCGAACGCGACCTAGGCCCCGAGAGCTAGACCCATGTCCACGACCCAGGCCACCTCTCCGATCCGCGTCCAGGAGCTCGAACCGGGCCTGGCGCGCGTGCAGCTCGCCCGGCCCAAGGCGAACGTGCTCGACGCGGCGATGACCGCGGCCCTGCAGGGCTTCTTCGCCGGGCCGGCGCGCGCGCCCGCGCTCAAGGCCGTGCTGCTGGAAGGCGAGGGACCGCACTTCTCGTTCGGCGCCAGCGTGGCCGAGCACCTGCCCGAGTCGGTGGCGGGGATGCTGCGGACCTTCCACGGCCTCTTCCACGCCATGGCCGACGCGGCCGTGCCGGTGCTGGCCGTGGTGCGCGGCCAGTGCCTGGGCGGCGGCCTGGAACTCGCCGCATTCTGCCAGCGCATCTTCGCCGCTCCCGACGCCCGCCTCGGCCAGCCCGAGATCAAGCTGGGCGTGTTCGCACCGGTGGCCTCGCTGTTGCTGCCCGAGCGCATGGGCCGCGGCCGCGCCGAAGACCTGCTGCTCAGCGGGCGCACGCTCACCGCCGAGGAGGCGCGCGCGGCAGGGCTGGTCGACGAGGTCGCCGAGGATCCCGCCGCCGCAGCGCTGGCCTACGCCCGCACGCATCTGCTGCCGCTCTCCGCCGCGAGCCTGCGCCACGCCGTGCGTGCGGCACGCGAGGCGTTCACCGCCCGGCTCTTCCGCGACCTCGCGGGCCTGGAGCAGCTCTACCTCGGGTCGCTGGTCGCCACGCACGACGCCAACGAGGGCATCCGCTCGTTCCTGGAGAAACGTACCCCGCAGTGGAGGAACGCATGAGCTCGTCCGAACTCGACCGGCTGCTCGCCGACGCCGAGCACCTCTACCGCGACCTCACCTTCCAGTCGGTGCGCGACTGGAAGCGGCGCACGGGCGGCCTCGCGATCGGCTACATGCCGGTGTACGTGCCGCGCGAGATCCTGCACGCGCAGGGCTGCCTGCCCGTGGGCGTGCTGGGCGGCGGCGAGGACCTGGAGATCATCCGCGGGGACGCCTTCTACCAGTCGTACATCTGCCACATCCCGCGCAGCACGATCGAGCTGGGACTCAACGGCGCGCTCGACTGTCTCGACGGCATGCTCTTCCCCGCCACCTGCGACGTGATCCGGAACCTGTCGGGCATGTGGCGGATGCAGTTCCCGGACAAGTTCGTGCACTACCTCGACGTGCCGCAGGACTTCGACCCGCAGGTGGGCGGCACGTTCTACGAGCACGAGCTGCAGAGCATCGCCGCGGCGCTCGCGGCGCGCGGCGCGAAGCCCCTGCGTGACGACGCCCTGGCCGCGTCGATCGCGGTGTTCGACACGCACCGCGACGCGGTCGAGGCGCTCTACACCCTGCGCCGCGAGCAGCCGTGGAAGGTGCCCACGCACGAGCTCTACCTGCTGCTGCGCGCCGGGATGCTGCTGCCCGTGGAGGAGCACGTGCCGCTGCTGCGGCGCTACCGCGAGCTGGTCCTGGCCGACGCCGCGCGCCGGCCGATGGACCAGGCGCGCGTGCTGCTCACCGGCTCGTTCTGCGAGCAGCCGCCGCTGGGGATGATCAAGACCCTGGAGCGCGCCGGGTGCTACATCGTCGACGACGACTTCGTGCCGGTGCACCGCTGGATCCGCGGCCGCGTGGCCCGCGGCGGCGCGCCGATGCGCGACCTGGTCGGGGCATTCCTCGAATCGGGCGTGCCGAGCGCGATCCGCTACGCCGAGCACGGCGGCAAGGGCGACGACGTGGTCGCGCGGGTCAGGGAGTGCGGCGCCGAGGGCGTCGTGTTCTGCGCGCCGAGCTTCTGCGACCCGGCCCTGCTCGACCAGCCGATGGTCGTGCGCGCGATCGAGCGGGCAGGCATCCCGTGGACCGCGTTCAAGTACAGCGAGAACACCGGGCAGTTCCAGGTCATCCGCGAGCAGGCGGGGACCTTCGCCGACTCGATCAAGCTCTGGAGCACCGTCTGAACCGCAGCCGCGCCATCCCAGGAAGACCAAAGCCATGTCCAACCCCGCCACGGCACAGATCCACAAGGACGCCAGCCAGGAACGGCAGAAGCGCATGATCGCCGAACACTTCCACCGGCTCGCGCAGGCGCCCGACACCGGCCACAAGTGCGCCTACACCTTCGTGCCCGGCAACCTCACCGAGCTGCTGCGCACGTTCGACGTGCTGCCGGTGCTGCCCGAGATCAACGCGCTGCAGTCCGGGATGCGCGGCCGCTCGCGCGACTACATCGCGCTGGCCGAGAAGCTCGGCCACTCCGAGGACGTGTGCACCTACGTGAAGTGCGACGTGGGCATGCTGCACTCGGGCAACGTCGGCCCCACCGGCGAGCGCCTGCCGCGGCCCGACCTGCTGCTGCTCTCCTACACGGGCTGCTTCACGTTCATGAAGTGGTTCGAGATCCTGGCGCAGGAGTACGAGTGCCCGGTGGTGATGCTGCACGTGCCGTACCAGGGCGACGGCAGGATCACCGATGCGATGCGCCGCTACGTCGTGGACCAGCTTCGGCGCAAGGTCATCCCCATGCTGGAGAAGGTCAGCGGCAAGGCCTACGACGAGGACCTGCTGCGCCAGCACCTGGCCCGTTCCGCCCAGGCCGAGACCGACCTGGTCGCCGTGCTCGAGGCCGCCAAGCACCGGCCGTCGCCGATCGACGCCTACTTCGGCGGCGTCTACTACATCGGCCCGATCTTCACCGCGTTCCGCGGCACGCAGGACGCGATCGAGTACTACCGCGAGCTGCGCGCCGAGGTGGAGGAGCGGATGCGCGCGGGCAAGGGCCCGGTCACGCCCGAGGGCGAACTGGAGCACGAGAAGTACCGCGTGGTCGTCGAGGGTCCGCCCAACTGGACGAGCTTCCGCCAGTTCTGGCAGATGTTCGTCGACGAGGGAGCGGTGGTCGTGGCCTCGACCTACACCAAGGTCGGCGGCGTGTACGACAACGGCTTCCGCCACGACCCGGCGCGGCCGCTGGAGACGCTCGCCGAGTACTGCATGGGCTGCTACACGAACCTCGACCTGCCGACGCGCGTGGCGATGCTGTCGCGCTACGTGCAGGAGTACTCCGCCGACGGCTTCCTGATCAACTCGGTCAAGAGCTGCAACTCGTTCAGCGCCGGCCAGCTGATGATCCTGCGCGAGGTGGAGAAGCGCACCGGCAGGCCCGGCGGCTTCATCGAGAGCGACCTGGTCGACCCGCGCTACTTCTCCGCCTCCAACATCAAGAACCGCCTGGAGTCGTACTTCCAGATGATCGAGCAGAAGCGCTCGTCGGGAGCCGGGACATGAGGATCGAGTACTGCATCGGCGTCGATCTCGGTTCGACCACGACCAAGGCGGTGATCCTGGGCGCCGACCACGCGGTCCTGGGGCGCGGCATCACCAACAGCCGCAGCAACTACGTGGTCGCCAGCCAGGTGGCGATGGGCGAGGCGCTGATCAACACGCGGTTCACCCGGATCCGCAACCAGCTCGGCCACGCCGGTGTCGGGCCAGCCCGCTGCGACCAGCTCCTCGGCAGCTTCGAGCGGCGGTTCCGCGAGCAGCAGTACCTGTGTCAGCTGGCCACGCTCGAGTCCACGCTGCACGGCTACGCCGATCGGACGCGCCAGGACCCCGCCGTGCACCGCGCGCTCGACGCGATCGTGGCGCGCATGCGCTCGGAGTCGGCGGGGCTGTTCGCCGAGGGCGCCGCGCGCAAGAGCGACTTCTTCCGCGACCTCGCCGGCAGCCGCTTCCACGAGCTGTCCGAGCAGCAGAAGGAGGCGCGCTTCGACGTGCTGGCCGGACTGTTCGACAAGTCGATCCTCGACGTGGAGAACTCCACCGAGGCGGTGGGCACGTTCTCCGAGCACGCGCGCGCCGCCCTGCAGGCGCAGGGTACGCACGCGCCCGAGCTGGCGCGTGCCGTCGACGCGGCGTTCGGCGACGAGCTGGTGCAGGTGCAGGTGGTCGGCACCGGCTACGGCCGGCAGAAGCTGCCGTTCCCGGAGAAGAGCATCCGCTCGGAGATCCTCTGCCACGGCCTGGGCGCGCACGCCATGTACCCGCACACCCGCACCGTGCTGGACATCGGCGGCCAGGACACCAAGGCGATCCAGGTGGACGAACAGGGCATCGTCACCTCGTTCCAGATGAACGACCGCTGCGCCGCCGGCTGCGGCCGCTATCTCGGCTACATCGCCGACGAGATGAACCTGGGCCTGCACGAGCTCGGCCCCCTGGCCGGGCAGGCCACGCGTCAGGTGCGGATCAACTCGACCTGCACGGTGTTCGCCGGTGCCGAGCTGCGCGAGCGCCTCTCGCTCGGCGAGCGGCGCGAGGACATCCTGGCCGGCCTGCACCGCGCCATCGTCCTGCGCGCGATGTCGCTGCTCGCCCGCTCCGGCGGGGTGCACGAGCAGTTCACGTTCACCGGCGGCGTGGCGCGCAACAGCGAGGCGGTGAAGGCGCTGCGCAAGCTGGTGCAGGAGAACTACGGCGAGCGCACGCTGAACATCTCGACCGAGTCGATCTACACCGGTGCGCTGGGCGCGGCGCTCTTCGCGTGGCGCGCCGCCGAACGCGCCGACGTCCCCGAGGAGGTGAAGGCATGAGCGCCAACGACCTGCTGAGCTGCGGCATCGACGTGGGGACCTCGGCGGTCAAGGTCGCCGTGGTGGCCTGTCCCGAAGACGGCCCCGAGCGCCTGCTCACCACCTACGCCGAGCGCCTGCGGCGTCGCGACCCGCTCGAGGTGGCCGAGGCCTGCTACGACGCGGTCCTGGCCCAAGCCGGGCTGCGCCGCGACCAGCTCTCGTACGTGGCGACGACGGGTGAGGGCGAGGTCGTGGGCTTCCGCACCGGCCACTTCTACGGCATGACCACGCACGCAAGGGGCGGGCTCTTCCTGGACCCCGAGGTCCGCGCCGTGCTCGACATCGGCGCGCTGCACACCCGTGCCGTGCTGATGGACGAGCGTGCCAAGGTGCTGAGCTACCGGATGACCAGCCAGTGCGCGTCCGGCTCCGGTCAGTTCCTGGAGAACATCTGCCGCTACCTGGGCGTCACCATCGACGAGATCGGTCCGCTGTCGCGCCAGGCCACCGCGCCGGAGACCTGCTCGTCGATCTGCGCGGTGCTGGCCGAGACCGACGTGATCAACATGGTGTCGCGCGGCATCACCGTGCCGAACATCCTGCGCGGCATCCATGACTCGATGGCCGGACGCTACCAGAAGCTGCTGGCCTCGGCCGGCGCCAAGGGTGCCGTGCTCGTGACCGGCGGGCTGGCCAACGACATCGGCCTCGTCGCCGCGCTGCGCGACCTCGCGCCCGACCTGGACGTGCGCGTGCACCAGCTCTCGGCGCACGCGGGCGCGATCGGCGCCGCGCTCTGGGGCGGCTTCCGTGCCCGCCGTCTGCAGCGCCGCGGCCGGGTCGCGCGAGGCGGATCGTGACCGGGCCAGCCGATCCCGCAGGCCTGCTGGCGCTGGCCGGGCGCACCGCGCTGGTCAGCGGCAGCGGCGGCGCGATCGGCGCGGCCACCGCCGCACTGCTGCGCGCCGCGGGCGCGCGCGTGCTCGGCGTGGACCTGCCGGGGCACGAGCCGCCTGCCGGCGTCGAGGCCCTGCCCTGCGACCTGGGCGACGCCGCGGCGCTGGCCGCGCTCGGCCCAGCCCTCGCCGCGCGCGACGCGGAAGTGGACCTCCTCGTGCACTGCGCGGGCATCACCCGTGACGCCGTGCTGTGGAAGATGGACCCGCGCGAGTGGGACCAGGTGCTGCGCGTCAATCTCGAGTCGGCCTTCCATCTGCTGCGCCTCGTGGTGCCGGCGATGCGCCGCCTGCGGCGTGGCAGCGTGGTGCTCGTGGCGTCGATCAACGGCGAGCGCGGCAAGTTCGGCCAGGCCAACTACGCGGCCAGCAAGGCCGGCCTCATCGCCCTGGCCAAGTCCGCGGCGCGCGAGCTGGGCGGGTTCGGCGTGCGCGTCAATGCGCTCGCTCCCGGCTGGATCGACACGCCGATGACCGCGCGCCTGCCCGAGGAGGTGCGCAAGGTGGCGCTGGCCGAGAGCGCGCTCGGCCGCCTCGGTCGCCCCGAAGACGTGGCCCGCGCGATCCTCTTCCTCTGTTCCGACCTCAGCTCGCACGTCACCGGACAGGTGCTCCGCGTCGACGGCGGGCAGTGCACCGCCTGAAGCCAACCCCCCGAGGACATCCCATGTCTCCCACCCGAACCGGTTCCGGGACCATCGTCGTGCGCCGCCTCGAGGCCAAGGACCTCGAGCCCATGATCGCGCTGGACGCCAAGATCACCGGCCGCCGCCGCGAGCAGTTCTTCCGCACCAAGGTGCAGCAGGCCCTGGCCGAGACCGGAGTGCAGCTCTCGCTGGCGGCGGAGGTCGATGGACTCTTCGGCGGCTTCGTGCTGGCACGCGTGTTCTATGGCGAGTTCGGCGCGCCCGAGCCTTCCGCGGTCCTCGACACCGTCGGCGTACGCCCCGACCTCGCCGGCAAGGGCGTGGGCCGCGCCCTCCTGCGCCAGCTCTGCACCAACCTGCGCGGCCTTGGCGTGCCGCACCTCGACACCGAGGTGGGGTGGGACCAGCAGGCGTTGCTGCACTTCTTCCACAACGTGGGCTTCGCCCCGGCGCCGCGTTTCTGCCTGAGCCTGGACCTGTCCGAGCGGGTGCCCTACGAGCTGGAGGAGGATCCCAACGCCGGATGAAGTACAGCAAGAGCACCCGCTACGCCCTCTACGCCGCCATGGACATGGCGCAGAGCCCCGAGCCGGTCACGGTAGGGGCCGTGGCCGCGCGCTACCGGATCCCCGAGGGCGCGCTCGCCAGGGTGATGCAGACTCTCGTGCGCGCCGGGATCGCCCAGGGCGTGCGGGGCAGCGGCGGCGGCTACCTGCTGGTCCGGCCGGCGGCGGAGGTCACGGTCCTCGACGTGATCCAGGTCTTCGACCCCGCCCGGCCGGAGGGTCACTGCCTGCTAAGCGACGCCCGCCGTCCCGATTGCCAGGACACCCCCGACTGCCGCCTGCGGCGCCTCTTCGACGAGGTGGACGAGAACGCGCGCAGCACCTTCGCCTCGGTGAGCCTGGAGACCCTGGTGAAACGCCAGAGCCTCGTCGGCCGCTGAGGATCCTGGCCACCAAGATTTGACCCGTCGTAGGGGGTGGGGTCTCGTTGTCGCCTCCCGCCACCAGGAATGGTGGTTCGCAAATCTTGGTGGCCAACATCATGAGTACTCGACTTCCGCTCGCCGTCCTCACCTTCCTCCTCCTGGCGCTCCCCGCCTGCAAGACCGCCGCGGGCGCCACGCCGGACGAGAAGCGCCAGAACATCGTCCAGTTGCGCGACGACACGCTGACCGACCTGTACGCGAAGGAGCCGGACGCCCGCGAGAAGATCGCCAAGGCGGCGGGCTACGCGGTGTTCAGCAACGTGAACATCACGTTCTTCTTCGTGACCGGCGGAGGCGGCTACGGGGTGGTCACCGACAACGCCACCGGCGAGCGCACCTACATGCGCATGGGGCTCGGGGGTCCCGCGCTGGGCATCGGTGGGCGCAACTTCCGGCTGGTCCTGGTGTTCCCGACCCAGGAGGCGCTGAAGCGCTTCACCGAGTCGGGCTGGGAGTTCGGCGGTCAGGCCGACGCCACGGTGAAGGGCGGCGGCGACGAGGGCGGATCGGTGGGGGGCCGTACCTCGGCCAACAGCCTCGAGGTCTACCAGCTCACCGACTCGGGGGTCCTGGCGGCGGTGGCGCTGACCGGGACGCGCTACTGGCGCGACGAGGAGCTGAGTCCGTCGCCCGCCAAGGAGGCGTCCGCCACGCAGCCGGCGGCGAAGTAGGCCGTCCGGCCGCCGGCGCCCGGGGAAGAGCCCATGGCGGGTCCGGCCACGGGGGAAAAACCGCCGGCTCGTCCGTCACGTCCGGGCGCGGCGCTCGCCTTGGGGGGAAACCCCCAAGGAGAACCGTCATGCGCCTTCCCATCGCCATCGTCCTCGTCCTCGCCTCCCTCGCCGCCGCCCAGGGGCAGAACCCCCACAGCGACGGCCCCATCGTCCCCCTCGCGCTCCGCACCGCCACGGGTTCGCTGAACTGGAACGGCGCGCCGTTCGCCGGCACCCCCACGCGCTTCCAGCAGGTGGTGCGCGGCGACGAGCTGCCGCGGGGCTTCGAGATCGGCGGCCTGGGCCTGCGCAAGGACGGCCGGATCTACAGCTACCAGGGCCGCCGCGTGGATCTGGAGATCCGCATGGGTCCGACCTCGCGCGACCACGCCACCCTGGGTGCCGACTTCGCCGCCAACTTCGACGCGGGCGCGCCGCGCACGGTCCTGCCGCGGCAATGGGTGCGACTGCCGGACGTGCCCTGGAACCCGCCGGCGACGCCCGATGAGTTCTTCGGCTCGATCCGATTCGACCAGCCGTTCGAGTTCCGCGCGATTCCCGGCCGCAACCTGCTGATCGAGGTGCTGGTGTACGGCAACGAGTTCGGCTCGCAGAGCTTCACCTACCCGCTCGACGCCGGGTCGAACACCACCAGCTCGGTGGTCTCGGCGCCCGGCCCGAACGCCACCACGGGCTTCGTCCAGCGCGGCAGCGGGCTCGCGCTCTGCCTGCTGCGCGCCCACGATCGCCGGGCCGGATTCGTGTCCACCCGCAACCCCTCGGCCCCGGCCGGCGCCGTGGGGCCGCGGCTGCGCGGGGGCGCGGAGCCGCTGCTGGGCAGCACGGCCACGGTCGACTTCGCCGCGGGCGAGGCCGGCAGCGGCGCGATCCTGGTCAGCGCAGGACCGGCCAGGGCGCTGCGCCTGCCGATGCCGGGCTACCAGCTCCTCGTCCATGCGGACCTCGCGCAGCTCCTGGCGGCGTTCCCGGTTGCTCTGCCGCAGGGCTTCACCAGCTTCCCGATCGGCGTGGGCACCGATCCCGCCCTGCTCGGCGCCGACTTCGCGCTGCAGGGGATCCTGGCGCCCGCGCGCGCGCCCGCCACGCTGCGCGGCAGCAATCTGCTCCTGGCCAACGTCGGCGCCGCGTTCCTGGGCTCGATGGAGTTCGGCGTCCGCCACGGCCCGTACTCGATCGCCCCGTTCACGCACCTGGTCGACGAGAACCAGAAGATCCTGGAGCTCTACCACAACCAGGGCGAGACCTGGACCAAGGTCCAGCTCAAGCTGACCAAGCCGGCCGGCACCGGCCCGCTGCAGGTGCTGGTGAACGGCGCCACCTTCGGTCAGGTGGCGATCGAGGCCGCGGAAGGCACGGTGACCGTGGACGTGCCGCCCAACGGCGTGATCTCGCTCTTCAACGCGGGCATCCAGTCGCTGCCGATGGACGTCACGTTCACGATGACGATCGTGGAGTGAGCCAGGGCTCACCCCAGGAGCAGGGCGAGGCGTGCGCGGGCGCGGTGCAGCATCTGGCGCACCGCGTCCTCGCTCTTCCCCAGGCGCTTGCCGATCTCCTGGTGCGAGAGCCCGAGGATGCGCGCCAGGGTGATCACCTCGCGGAACTCCTCGGGCAGCTGGTCGAAGGCGCGCTCGATCCTGGCCACCTCTTCGCGCGCCATGGCTTCGCGGCTGGGCGTGCAGAGCACGCCGTAAGCGTCGAGCAGGTCGCGTGCCTCGCCCGTGTCGGCCTCGGGCCCTTCGTCGGGCCGCTCGCGCGACGAGTCGCGCTTGTGGGCCGTGTAGTACTTCTTGCGGTCGAGCACCTTGCGCAGCGCCATGGTGTAGAGCCAGCTGCGGAACGCGGACTCGTGCTCGCCGCGCAGCGTGCCGATCTCCTCCAGCACTTCCCGGCACACCGACTGCGCGAGATCCGAGGCCGACTCCTTGGCGCGCACCAGGGCGCCGCCGTGCAGGCGCAGGTAGGCGCGCAGCCCGGGCAGGTGGCGGGAGAGCAGCGCGTCGAGCGCGGCGCGGTCGCCCTGGCGCGCGCGGGCGACGAGCTCGTTGGCTGGCTGGTCCATGACGTGGCCCGGCGTGGCGCCGGTGCAGGACGGACGATAGCGCAGGGCACGCGCCGCCGGCCTTGGCACGCCGCTGGCTATAGTCGGTGCCGGTGTGAGCGAGGCGCCGGAGCCACCTGGAAGCGCGGAACCGATGCCCGGCCCGGCATCGGCGGATCGGCTGCTCCTGCGGTGCCTGCGCCTCGCGCGAGAGGGACGCGCGGGCGAGGCGGAGGCGCTCCTGGCCGCGGCGCCGGCGACCGCGGCGTTGCGCGCGGAATACGCCGCGCTCGCGGCGTTGCCCGAGCCCGAGCCGGGCACGGCGGCGCCGCGGGGGTATTCGCTCCTGCGTCGTCTCGGCCAGGGCGGCATGGGCGTGGTGGACCTCGCCGAGGACCTGGCCCTGGAGCGCCTGGTCGCGCTGAAGCGGATCCGGCCGGAACTGCTGCTCGCACCCACGGCGCGGGCGCGGTTCCTGCGCGAAGCGCGGGCGCTGGCGGGCGTGGCACATCCCAACGTCGTGCGGGTCCACGCCGTGGCCGAGATCGCGGGCCAGCCCACGCTGGTGCTCGAGTACGTCCCCGGCGAGGCCCTGGCGACCCGGCTCGAACGCCTGACGGCGCGCGGCGCGGCGCTGCGCCCGGCGGAGGTCCTGCGCGTGGGGATCGCGCTCGCCGACGCGCTCGCCGCGGCGCATGCCGCGGGCGTGCTGCACCGCGACGTGAAGCCGGGCAACGTGCGCCTCGCGCCCGACGGACGCGTGCTGCTGCTCGACTTCGGCCTGGCGCGGATCCTCGACGACGCGGCGCTCACGCGCGCGGGGCACTTCCAGGGGTCGCTGCTCTACTGCGCCCCCGAACAGGCACGCGGCGATCTGGACCGCGTCGGCCCCGCGGCGGACGTGTACGCCCTGGGTGCCACGCTCTACGAATGCCTCGCCGGCCGGCCGCCGTTCGCGGCGCCGACTAGCGCCGAGCTCCTGTGGCAGATCGAGCGTCTCGACCCCACGCCTCTGCGCCGCCTCGTCCCCGGCATCCCCGGCGATCTCGCCACGGTCGTCGAGCACGCCCTGGGCAAGGCGCCGGAGCGACGCTACGCGGATGGCCGCGCGTTCGCCGAGGACCTGCGCGCCGTCGCGGAGCACCGGCCGATCCGGGCCCGCCCACCCGGGCCGCTGCGCCGCGTCCTCGCGCGGCTGCGGCGACACCGGGCGGCCAGCACCGCTGTGACCGTGGTCCTGTTGGCGGCGGCCGGCCTCCTGGCCGTGCAGGCGGAGCTGGCCGCGGCTGCCCGCGCGGAACAGGAGCGGCTGGCGGAAGCCGACCTCGGCGCGGCGCGTGACGAGCTGGAGTGCTACTCCCGGGATGCCAGCGCCGCCGAGCGCCTCGCTCCCGAGCTGCGCGAACTGGAGGCGAGGGCGCGCGAGGCCTGGCAACCGGCGCGCGTGCACGAGTGGCGGACGGCGCTCGCGGCACGGGTGCGGGCCTTGCAGGCGCGCGCGGCGTCGGCGTTCGAAGCGGCGCTCCAGCGGATCCATGCGGCACGGCTGCGCGGGGCCCCCGACCTGGTGGTCGAGAGCGAGCTCCTGCGGGCATGGTGGATCCACGCCCAGGCCGGCGGCTCGGTGCGGGGCGACCACGTGTCCGGCCCACGCGTGCCGGCCTCGTTCGCGGGCCCGCTCCGGTTGCTGGCCCGGGTCTCCCTCGTCGCTCCGGATTGGATCACGGTCCAGGTCGTGGTCGAACCCGCCCACGCGCGGGTCCACGCCCTCGTGTGGCGGGAGGAACCACCCACCTCGGACGAGGATGCGCCATCGGGGCTCATCGCGGAACGGGGCAAGGTCGCAACGCCGCGAGCCGGGTTCGTCCTGGTGCCGGCGGCGGGCCTGCCATCGTCCTCGCCTCTGGAGGCCATGGACCGGATCGTGGCCGTCGACGGCGTCGCGGTGGATGGCCTCGACGCCAGCGCGGTGGCGCGGCTGGCCCGCAGGGTCCGCGCCGAAGGCGGCGTCCTGGAAGTCCTGCGCGCGGGCGAGGGCCTGCAGCTTCGTGCGAGGTCCGGCGTGCCCGTGCTGCCCGCAGCCCGCGCCTGCGTGCCAGATTCCCGCGACGCGTTGCCCCCCGACTTGACGCTGCGGGTGCCGCGCGGCACCTGGCTCCTCGCGACCGCCGAGGGCCACGAGCCGCTGCTCTGGCCCGCCGGCGGCGGGGGCGCGGAGCCCCTGGTCTTGCGCCTCAATCCGCAGGGCGGCGCCCCGGAGGGCTGCGTGCGCCTGCCCGTGGGGGGTGGCCAGCCCGAAACGTGGATCCAGCAGCGCGAGGTCACCTGCGGCGAGTACCTCGCGTTCCTTGCGGACCCGCAGACGCGCGCACGGAGCGACGCAGAGTCACGTCTCCACCTCGTGCCACGCACCCTGCGCGGGGACGCGGAGCAGCCGCTGTGGGCGCGCGGCGCGGACGGCTCCTGGCGGCTGCCGCCGGAGTTCCCGGCCGATGCCCCGGTGAGCGGGGTGAGCTGGCATGACGCACGGGAGTATGCGCGCTGGCGCAGCCGCGTGGCCGAGCTGCGCGGCGAACCGTGGGTCTTCGCCCTGCCGAGCGCGGCGGAGTGGCGCGCGGCCGCCGGCGCCGCCGACGGGCGGACCTACGTGTGCGGTGAGCGGTTCCGGCCGAACTGGCTCGGGTCGTGGTACGCGGAGCCCGATCCGCCCACGGGCGTGGAGCCGGGCGGTGTCCGCCCCTGGGATCGATCCGTGCTCGGCGTGCACGACCTCGGCGGCGGTGTGCGCGAGTGGGTCGAGGACGCGGCCCGGGTGGGCGAGGAGCAACGGCTGCAGCTGGGCGGGGCCTGGGCGCTGAAGCACGCGTTCGAGTTCGCGCTGCAGCGCGGCGCCGCCGCTCCGGCGGCGAGCACCTCGGTGTACGTGGGGTTCCGCCTCGTGGTGCGGCGGCGGGCATGAACGAGCGCCTGGAGGAGCTCCTGGTGGAGTGCCTCGACGCGTGGGAGCGGGGCGCACCCGGGGCCGTGGACGCGATCCTGGCGCGCGAGCCCGCGCACGCGGGGGCTCTGCGTCGCGAACTCGCCAGGCTCGAGGCGATGGGGATGCTCGCGCCCGCGCCGGCCGCGACGGAGCGTCGCATCGGACCCTACGTGCTCCTGGGCGAAGTGGGCCGGGGGGCTCAGGCAGTCCTGCATCTCGCAAGGCACGCCGAGCTGCGCCGCCTGGTCGCGCTGAAGGTGGCCGACGAGCCGGAGGCTCGTGCGCGCCTCCTGGCCGAGGGCCGCGTCCTGGGCCGGCTCGCGCACCCGAACCTGCCCGCCGTGCACGAGGTGGGCGAGACGCAGGGCGTCGCGTTCCTGGCGATGGAGTACGTGCGGGGCGTGGCGCTGGATGCGTGGTGGGTGCGGAGCGGGCGCGGCGACGTGGGCGCCTGCCTGCGGCTCTTCCGGGACCTCGCGCTCGCGCTCGACCACGCGCATGCGAACGGGGTGGTGCACGGGGATCTCAAGCCCGAGCACGTCCTGGTCACTGCCGAGGGGCGCGCGGTCGTGGTCGACTTCGGTCTCGCCACCGGCCTCGCGGCGGGGGCCGTCCTGGGCGCCGGCCCGCTCGGCAACCTCGCGTACGCGGCCCCGGAGCGGGTGCGCGGAGACCTCGGCCCGGTGGGGCCCGCCGCCGATCTCTACGCCCTCGGCGCGCTCCTGCACGGCGCGCTGCGCGGGTGGGCCGTGGGCGCGCGGCCGTCGTCGATGGCGCTGCATGCGCGCCTGGCGGGCGGGGCCGAGGCTCTGCCCCGCCTGTCCCGCCGTGAGGCACCGCCCGAGCTGGCTCTCGTGGTCGCACAGGCCACGGCCTGGCATCCGCGTGACCGCTATGCCCGATGCGCCGAGTTCGCCGCCGACCTGGAGGCCGTGCTCGAGTACCGCGCGGTACGCGCGCGCGGACTGCCCTGGTGGCGCCGGGTGCAGGTGTGGAGCCGGCGGCATCCAT
This sequence comes from Planctomycetota bacterium, assembly GCA_020849665.1. Classification (GTDB taxonomy): domain Bacteria; phylum Planctomycetota; class UBA1135; order UBA1135; family UBA2386; genus JADLFX01. The sequence continues at coordinate 38,610 of JADLFX010000040.1, forward strand.
GGCGGGCGACGGGCCTGCTGGCGTGCGTGGCGTTCGCGGCGGCCGTGCGCCTGTTGGTGACCGTGGCCGAGGGCGTGTCCCCGCGCAGGGCGCAGGAGCTCCTGGCGGCCGCGGCGCGGCGCGTCGAGGACGTGGATCGTGCGCTGCGGCGCACGGCGGAGGTCCAGCCGGTGATCCGGCGTGTTCGATCCGCGTTCGAGCGCCGTTACGTGCCGGCCGAGGAACGGGCGGAGCTCGTGCGTGCGGAGGCTGCGGCACGTGGCTCCCGGGCCGAGGCACGGGACCTGCGGGACCAGGTCCTGCACGACGCGCTCGTGGCCCGCGAGCGCGACCCGGCCGGCGCCGATCGGGTGCTCGCGGCCCTGCATCTCGCCGAGTTCCACGCGGCGCGTGCCGCAGACGACGCGGCGGCGGCGCGCGTCGCGCGGGCACTGGTGATGGCGCACGATTCCGCGGGCGCGCACGCGGGCGCACTCCGCGCCGTGGCCGGGCTGGCGCTGCATGTGGAACCGGCGGACGCGCGCGGGTGGCTGTTCCGCTCGATCCGCGAGGAGGAGGTCGTCGAGGGCGGCGCCGACCGCCTGGTCCCCGCGCCCCTGGCCGGGCCGGCGACGGCCCTGCCGGTGCGCAGCGGCGAGCACGTGCTGCGCGTGGTGGCGGGACCCGAGCCCTACGCTCCCGAGAATCTGATCGTGCGCCTTGCCGGCGCCGCGGTGGCGGACGCGGTCTTCGTCGTGTCCGGCGCAGAGCCGCTGCGTCCGCTCGACCGGATCGTGGCCGTCGACGGCGAACCGGTGCGGGACCTCTACCCGATCGACTACCTCGCACCGGGGGAGCACCGCTTCGAGCTCGCGCGCGGCGCGGAACGCGTGGTGGTCCGGGGCAGCAAGTCCGGCCTGCGCCTGCGCGCCCTGGACGCGCGTGGCCTCGCCGAGGAGGGGCCGGGCCTGGGCCTCGCGATCCGGGCCACCGTCGTCGCGGACGGAGCCGCGCGGGAAGCCGTGATCCCGCCCGGTCTGCGCGTGCGACCCACGGCCGCGCCGCTCCTGGTGCGCGCGGCCGACGCGCGTTCCCTGCCGTTGCGCGCGTCCCTCGAGGAGGGGCTCTACACGCTGCTCCTGCGCGCGCCGGGTCGCTGCGACGTGCGCCTGGCCCTGGATCTGCGCGCCGGCGAGCAACGGAGCGTGCACGTGACGCGGCCGCGCGCGGGCGCCGCGCCGGCGGGGTTCGTGCGGGTGGTGCCGGAAGTGGGTGAGTCGTTCTGGATCCAGGAACGCGAGACCACGGTGGCGGAGTGGCTGGAGTTCCTCAACGACCCCGAGATCCGCGCGCGGCGCGCCACGCTGCCGGCCCACGCGTTCCTGCCGCGGCGCACCGTGGGCGATGGCTACGCGCCGTTCCTGCAGCCGGGGCCGGACGGCCGCTGCGCGCTGCCGCGTGGCTGGTATCCCGAGCACCCCGTGTTCGGCATCGACCGCGGCGACGCCGAGGCCTATGCCGCCTGGCGCACCAGGCGCGAGGGCGCGGCGCTCGGGCTGCGCTTCGCCCTGCCCACGCCCGCGGAGTGGCTCGGTGCCGCAGCGGCCGGGCCGCGGCGCTCCCACGTCCACGGCGGCACCCACGATCCGCGTTGGTGCAAGGGAGCGCTCAGCCGTCCGGCGCTCGACCTCGAGCCCGGGCTGCGCTTCCCCGTCGACGAGTCGCCGCTGGGCGTGTTCGACCTCGCCGGCAGCCTCGCCGAGTGGGGCGACGGCGCGCCCGAGGACGGCACGGGCCGCGCGCTGATCCTGGGCGGCTCGGCCCTCGACAGCCACCCCGACGAGTTCCGCAGCGACGCCGTGAACGGCGCGCCGCCGGACCTCGTGGCCATGAACCTGGGGTTCCGGCTGGTGGCGCGGTGAGGTGGCGGCGGCCCGCGCCGGGTGTCCCGCCTCAGCGCCGCTCCCGCTCCGGGGACGGCGCGGGGCGCGGCTTGCGGGGCAGCATCTGGTCGCGCTGGGCCGTGTGCCACACGAACGATGCCATCACCGTCGCCGCCTGCCGGAGGTCTTCGGCCACCGCGTGGTCCCACACGTCCATGTTCGAGTGGTGGGTGCGGGTGTCGTAGCTGACCGGGTCCTGGATGAACTGGAAGCCGGGCAGGCCGACGCCATCGAAGGCGAGATGGTCGGTGCCGCCGGTGTCGTTCAGCGTGAGCGTGCTGGCGCCGAGGTCGTGGAAGGGCCTGAGCCACGCGCGGAAGATGGGCGCCACGGCCTCGTTGCCCTGCAGGTACACGCCACGCACCCTGCCGGTGCCGTTGTCGAGGTTGAAGTAGCCGGAGAGCTGCGCGTGCGCGGGTTTGGTCTCGCCGCCGCGGGTCCCGAAGTGTTCGGCGACGTACGCGCGCGAGCCGAGCAGGCCCTGCTCCTCGCCGCTCCACAGGGCCACGCGGATGGTGCGACGCGGCCCCTTGCCCGTGGCCTTCACCATCTCCTGGATCAGGCGCGCGGCCTCCATGACCACCGCGCTGCCGCAGCCGTTGTCAGTGGCGCCCGTGCCGCTCTGCCACGAGTCGAAGTGCGCGCCCAGCATGACCAGCTGCTGCCCCAGCTCGGGGTCCGTGCCGGGGATCTCCGCGACGACGTTGTACTCGTACGGATCCTCGTCGAGGAACGTCGTCTTCAGCTCGAGCGCCAGGCGCACGGGGAGCTTCTTCCGCACGAGCCGCACGATCCGGTTGTAGTGCTCGACCGCGAAGGTGAACTGCGGGATCACCTTGGCGTCCGCCGCGCGCGGGTTGCCGCGGCCGCCGTCACCCGCGGCCGCCACGTTCGCGCCCTGCACGAACACGGTGCCGTAGGTGCCCTTCGAGGCGCGGTCGACGATCGCCAGCGGGTTCTTCTCGGCCAGCACGCGCAGCACCGCGCCGCGCCGCTGGAAGCCGGCGCGCGGGTCGCTGCGCGGGTCGACCACCGCCGCCGCCGGCGTGGGCGTGGCGTTGCGGTCGCGCGCGCGCCCCGAGCCGCCGCGCTGGTCGGCCATGGCCAGGAGCTCGCTGTCGGTGAACCGCTTGCCCTCGGCGTCGAAGGGCTCGCCGACGTCGCGCGGGGCCTCGAGGAAGACGATCTTTCCGCCCAGGTCCATGGCCCGGAGCGCGTCGGCGTCGACGTCGGAGGCCAGGACCACCTCGGCCTCCACGCGGCCGTCGAGGCTGGGCGACCACGCCTTCGGATAGGCCAGCACGGGCCAGGGGTTGTCGCCCACCACCTCGACCACGCAGCGGTCCAGGCGCCAGCCGCGGCCGAAGGGTCCCCAGCGCTCAGTGCGGGGGTTCTGCAGGCCCCACTCCTGGAACGTGGCCACCGCCCACCGCTGGGCCCGGCGCAGGTTGGTCGAACCCGTGAGCCTCGGTCCGTGCACGTCGCAGATCCAGCTCAGGTGTTCCATCACCTGGGACTTCTCCAGGCCGTTCTGGCGCAGGAAGTCCACCGCGGCCTGGTCCACCGGTTCGGCGGACTGCGCGGGCGCGGACGGCACGAGCAAGAGGGCGAGGGCTAGACCTGCGGACGCGGCGCGGACGTGCATGGTGGAGGCTCCGGGACGGGGGGAGAAGACGCCCCGAGTCTAGGAGAACGGAGCCGCGCCGTGGCGCCCCGGGGCTCAGGTCCGCGCCGCCGGCTTCCCACCGGGGGGTGCCTCCGGGCCCGGCGCGGCAGCTCCGGCGGGGGCGGCCGCGGCCGTGGGCGTCCCGTTGGTCTCGCCCACGATCTTGCCGAAGAATTCGGGCATCTGCACCCCGCCGATGTCGCGCATCAGGTTCAGCATGGGGGGGATGGCCCCGGCGAGTCCTTGCAGGAATCCGGCGGTGGTGTTCTTGCCGTTGCCCCCGTCCCACACCACGACCTTGTCGAACTTGATCCCCGAGATCGCGTGCGCCGCGTTGCGCGACAGCTCGTCCATGTGCTCCAGCATGAGCATCTGGAACGCGGCCTGCGCGCCGCCGCAGCCCTCGACGATGCGCTTCAGGCCCTCGGCCTTCTTGGCCAGGATCTCGTACTCGCCGCGGGCCTGCGCCTCCAGCTTGGCGAAGATCGCCGCGGCCTGACCTTCGGCCTCGATGCGGGTCTGCTGGGCCTGGGCCTCGGCATCGACGATCTGCTTGGCCTTGGCGGCCTTCGCCACGGCCTCGAGCTCGGCGCGCTTCTCGGCCTCGACCTTCGCGGCCATGGCGGCCGCGGCCTTCGCCTCGGCGAGGTACTGGGCCTGCCGCACTGCGGCCTCGGCCTCGCGCCGGCGGGTCTCGGCCAGCTGGAACGCCTCCGCTTCCCGCACCTTCAGGGTGGCGTTGGCGTCCACCACCTTCACCTTGGCCTGGTTCTCGCCAACCACGGCCGTGGCGTCGGCGTCGGCCACGGCGATGCGCATCTGCCGCTCGCGCTCCTTCACCTGGGCCTGCTGCTCGAACTCGGCCGCCTTCTCGCCCACGCTCTGGTCGCGGTGCATCTCGGCGACCCGCACCGCCATCTCGCGGTTGGCGTCGGTCATGCCGATCTCGCGCTCCTTGGTGGCCTGCGCCACGGACACCGCCTTCTCGCGCTCTGCTTCCGCCACGCCGATCGCGCCGCGCTTGTCCTGCTCGGCCACGTCGATCTCGGCCTGCTTGATCGCCTCCGAGGCGGCCTTGCGGCCGATCGCCTCGATGTAGCCCGACTGGTCCGTGATGTCGGTGATGTTCACGTTGATCAGGACCAACCCGATCTTCTCCAGTTCGGGCTCGAGCGACTGCTGGATGCTGGCCAGGAACTTGTCGCGGTCGCGGTTGATGTCCTCGATGCGCATCGACGCGATCACCTGGCGCAGCTGGCCGAAGATGATGTCCTCGGCCTGCTTCATCACGTCGCGGGTCTCCAGTCCCAGGAGGCGGATGGCCGCGTTCTGCATCACGTTGGGCGCCGTGCCGACCGCGACCGTGAACACGCTGGGCACGTTGACGCGGATGTTCTCCATCGACAGCGCGCCCTTGAGCGGGATCTCGATCTGGATCGGGTCCAGCGAGAGCCAGTCGTAGTCCTGGATCAGCGGCCACACGAAGGTGCCGCCGCCGTGCACGCACTTCGCCGAGAGCCCCGCGCGGGTCTTGCCGAAGATCACCAGGATCTTGTTGCTCGGGCAGCGCTTGTAGCGGCGCGCCAGGAGCATCACGAAGCTGAACAGGATGAGGACCCCGGCGATCACGAGCGCCAGGACGAAGGTGTTCGGTTCGGAGGGCATCAGCGGGATTCCTTCGGGAGCGGGACGACTGCGAGGACGTCAGGGCCGTCGAGGCCGACCACGCGCACCTCCGCGCCCGTGGCGATCGGCTCGCCGGGAGTCACGGCCTTGCACTCGACCTTGCGGCCCTGGACGGAGAGGAGGACCTTGCCCTGCCCGGTGCGCGTTCCGGGGATGCGCAGGTGCACCGTGGCGTTCGCGCCCACCGCGTTGCCGAGGTCCAGGTTGCCGCTGGACTGCAGGCTGTGCATCGCCTCCATCAGCCACGCCACGGTGAAGAGCGCCACGAATCCGGCGGCCACCGCGAGCCCGAGCGAGAGACCGTGTCCGAGCTGTGCGCTCTCCGCGGCCAGGCCCGAGAGGCCGAAGAAGGTCGCGAACGCGACCAGCGTCTTGAACGACAGGACCTTGAAGAACCAGCCGGCATCGCCCGAATCCGCGCCTGCGTGCCCGTGGCCCGCATCGCCGTGGCTGACGTCCCCTGGATCGACGTCCGAGTGGTCGCCCGCGCCCACCCCCAGCGCGAGCAGCAGCACCTGCACCACGAGCACCGTGCCGCCGACCACCGCCGAGTACCAGTAGATCGAGGTCATGGCTGTCTGCTTCTCCTGGGAGGGATCCTACTGGGGAAGGGGCCGGATATTCGCAACGGGACCCGCCGCGGGACGGTCCCGGAATCCCGGTCGCGTCAGGTGGTGCCGGACTCGGCACGGCAACCCGCCAGCCCCGTCGACCTGGGGGTCGTCCGCGTGGAGCTGCTGAGGACAACCAGCAGAACCTCGGCTGCGCGTGCGTGCTGGGGCCTGGGATCGGCAGCAGGCAGTCTTGGGACATCTCCGGTTTGGGGCGAGTGATGCTCTGGAACGGAATCCACTTCGCCCACGTCGTGTCAGCCCTGCACCGGTGGTACTCGGGGCTCCCCGCCGCCGACATTGGCCCGGCGGTGAGCACCCCCCTAGCCGTGTGCGGAGTAGTGGCGGCGGCACTCGGGCGGAGCAAGCTCGAAGGCGCTCGACGCCCTGTTCCATGAGCCCATCCCGTGGCTGTGGCAGAGGGCCAGGCAGGGCCGCCTGCCGGCGACGATGCCGCAGCACGGCTTCTGCGTATCCGGGCCTTGGCGACTTCTCGCGGACTCCCACGTCACATACCACATTCACGCGCGGAACAACCGCCCGGTCCCCGACGGGGACGTGACGTGCAGGTTCGACCTGGAGGGACGGCGGTGCAGTCTGTGGCACAGGCAGCCGGGTCAGGGAGGCAGATTGGCCCCGCACGAGGTGACTGGAGCCACTCGCGCGCGGAGTGAGCATCATCCCTGGCAGGTCCTGACGCGTCGGCGGACCTGGACGAGTCCGACCCCACGCTCGTAGAGTCGTCGGCTCCAGGAGGGAAGGGTCATGTCGAGACGGACTCTGGTCGCAGCTGCGATCGTCGCAGTGCTCCTGTTCCTGACGGTCATCCTCCTCTCCAGGAACGGGGATGTGGGAGTGCAGCGCGCAGGAACCACAGAGCAGTCCAGCGCGCGCGCAGCGCCGGCCCACGTTGCCAGTGCCCCGATGGGCGAGACACCGGTTCTCGCGCCGCGGCAAGCGCACGCCGCGGCAGGAGAATCGCTGCAGGTCCTCGTGGTGGCGAAGGACACGCAGCTCCCGATCGCCGGAGCGCGCGTGACCGTGGTCGACAGCGAGGCGCTCGCGGCGGCCCTCGCCAAGGAGCGCTGTGCGCGCGACACGCCCCGCGGGCGCGTGATCCAGGAGCGACTCGCGATCACGATGAGTACGGAC
>JADLFX010000041.1 GCA_020849665.1 Planctomycetota bacterium
ACCAAGTTCGCCCTGATCCACGAGCACTGGCGGCCCAAGGTCGTGGCGGAGCTCAACGGCCAGGAGCTCAAGCTGGTCAAGATCCAGGGCGAGTTCCCCTGGCACACCCATGAGGGCGAGGACGAGCTGTTCCTCGTGTGGCGTGGCCGGATGGCGATCGAGTTCCGCGACCGGCGCGTCGACCTGGGCCCGGGGGAACTCTGTGTCGTGCCGCGCGGCGTGGAGCACCGCACGCTCGCCTCCGAGGAGGCCGAAGTGCTCGTCTGCGAACCCGCCGGTACGCGCAACACCGGCGACGTCGTCGACGCGCGCTTCACCGCGCCGAACGGCGTGCGGATCTGACTCGCGGCCGGCGGGCTCCGCGACGCCGGCGATCCGCGGCCCAGTCCGACCCCATCGTCCGCCCGCAGGGTGGGCCTGCCACGGCGGACGCGCCGGACCGTGCTTCCGTCGCGCCGCTACTTCTGCCCGCTGCTGACCAGCTGCTTGAGGCGCGGGAACTTCACGGCGCCCTCGCTCATCAGCACGACCACCGTGAGCAGCGCAATGAGCACGAAGGCCATCACCTTCAAGACCTTCGCGAAGATCGAGTAGGCGATGAGCAGGAGGGTCAGGCCGCCGGCCACGCGGCCCACGAGGCGCACGGTTTCCGGATCCACCTCGATCTGATCCAGGACCACGGGGACCAGGAGGACCAGGAGGATGATGGCGAAGAGCCGGAGCGACTTGGAGAACGCGCCGGGTTGCTTGGATTGTGGTTCGGACAAGGTAGGTGTCGGGTGGAGGAAGACGGCATTGCACCCCAAGGCACAGCCCGGACCAAGCATGGGGCATCGACGAGAGTCGAGGGGTGCGGACCGGGAAGCCTGGGGGTTCGGGCGCAACCAGGGGGGCTCCCTCCGTCCCTCGTGGCTCTGGGGTCGGCCGCAGCCAGGGCCAGCGCTTGCGCGCGGGCCGGCGGGCCCCGCGCCGCCCAGAGGTTGCCGGGGCGGCTTGCAGGCAAAGGGCAGCGACGCGCCACAGCAAGCTCGCGCCGCGCGGCGATTCTCGTTTCCAACCGCCCCTGCGTCGCCCGCAGGCTGCCGGCGCTGTCCGGGCGGGAGCCCCCGGCCTCAGCCAGGTTCCTGGAGGCGCACCCGTTCCAGCCTGCGCTTCACCGCTGCCACATCCACCTGGTCCGTGGCCGGCGCGCGATCGGCGTCCGCTACCGCCGCATGGGCATCGGCGTTGGCCGCGCGGCCGGACGGGTCCGCGCCCACGGCCTCGAGCAGGTTCACGGTGCGCACGTCGCCATGCACCAGGCTCTCCACGAAGACATCGTGTTCCGCCCCGCCACCGCCGCCCGCGTGGATCATGCGGCAGCTCCGCCCGGGCAGGACCCCGGCGAGGCGGGGCGCGCTGGAGTCCTCGGTAGCCGGCCCTCGGCCGGGGCCCGCGTACACCTCGCCCCTGCGGCGGAACTCGAACGGGCCTTCGCCCAGACCCATCGTGGCGCGGATCACGCGATCCAGGTCGGCCAGCAGGATCCAGGAGGGGACGACCACGCGGCGCAACACCGGCGGCTTCGCGCCGCGCACGGAGATCCTCAGGATGTGACTCTGGGCGGCCGGGGCCGCCGCGCGCATCCGGGCGTCGGGGAAGTTCAGGATCTTGCCGCCGGACCGGGGGCGCTCGTTGGGGCGCCGCTCCTCGGGTTCGTCCTCGAGGTCGATTCCCAGGGCCGCCGCGAGGTCCTCGTCCAGGTCGTCCTCCAGGTCCTCGTCCTCCTCCTCCTCGGCGGCCTCGTTGGCGTAGTTCCTGCGCACCATGTCGGCGACGTCTTCCAGCCAGCGGAGCACTTCGGGGTCGCCGCGTTGCGGCACCGGCACGAGCACCTCCCCCGCATCGGCCGTGGCCGCGAACACGATCGGACGCAGCTCCGGATCGTCGTGGGCCAGCTCGCGCAGTTCCTCGTAGAGGTGGCACGGGACGCGGAAGTGCTTCACCCGGCCGGGGCGCCACTTGCCACGCAAGTCCCACTCGGTGCCCTTCCACCCCCTGATCACGCCCGTCTGCCTGCATTCCGTGCAGAGCCAGCACGCGATGTCGTACTCCTGCGTCACGACCACGAGGAGCCAGCCGAGGCACGGCTTGTGCGCGATCCACTTGGGGCAGCCGAGCGCCGACAGGCGCTTCTCGCCCACCTTGCCTGTCGTGGCGGCAAGGATCACCTCCTCCGCGAAGTGCCGCACCCTGACGCGTGCCTGTCCCTTGGCGCGCAGCAGCTTGCCGTACTCGATGACCTCGTACAGGGATTCCTGAGTCACAGCGCGCAGGCTAACTCGGTGGCGCTGGGCCGGCCAGCGACCCGCGCTGACGAGGCGACCGTTTCGCAGCGTGGGGCGGGTCCGCCCGGCGGGCGCGACCCGGTGCGCAGGGTGCAGGCGTGTGCCGCCGCCGCGGGAGCGCGTGTCCGGCACCGCCGCACGAGCCGGCTCCGCTGCCGCATCTCCTGCGGTGCCGGGATGGCGGGATCGCGCTTGCGATGGGCAGCTCAGAGCGCGACCGACTCGCTCACCACCCAGGTGTCCTGCCGGAGCGAGGGACCGAACGCGCCGCCGAAGCAGAGCACGTATCCGCCGGTGCGGACCAGGCCGTGTCCGGCCCGTGGCCCCGGTGCGCCTTGGATCGCGGCACGGCGCCACTCGTCGCCGTTCCACTCCCAGGCATCCCCGAGGGTCGCGTATCCGTCCTCGCCGCCGAGCAGCAGCACGTCGCGACGCTGGATGCCGGACGCCAGTGCATGCCGCGAGCGTGGCGGCGGCGCCGCGCTCACGTGGCGTTTCTGCCACCGGGTGCCGTCCCAGAGCCAGGTGTCGCCGAGATCCCCAGTCGCCGCGAGGCCGCCGAAGAGCACCAACGTGTTGCGCGCGGAGTGCCAGGCGAGGGCGTGCCGGTAGCGTGCCGGCGGCCGATCCGGCACGTCGCGCTGCACCCACACGCGGCCATCCCATTCCCAGAGCTCGTCGTCGGGCCCGTCCTCGGTCAGCCCGCCGAAGAGCACCACCCGCTGCCGCTGCGCGTCGTACGCGAGGGCGTGGTCCATGCGCGGCGTGGGACCTCCGTTCGCCACCAGCGACCACTCGCGCCCGTCGTGCTCCCAGGTGTCCGCCAGCCGGACGCCGCTGGCGTCGACGCCGCCGAAGAGCACGAAGCGCGATCGGACCTCGTCGTAGGCGAGTGCGTGCGCCCGGCGTGCCGGCGGCCTGGTGGGGGAGTTCGCCTCGTGCCAGCCGTTCGCCCACACCCAGGTATGGTCCGAGACCCCGCCCGGCGATGGCGAAGCGCCTTGGGTGTCTCCCCCGAAGAGCAGCACCACACCCTGGCCAGCGGCCATGCCGAGCGCACTCCGCGCGCTCGGGTGCGTCTGCTGCAGCTCCCGGTGCCAGAGCACCCCGTCGAAGTGCCAGGCCTCCGAGGAGAGTCCTTCGGCAGTCGCTCCGCCGAAGATCACGACCTCCCTGCGCAGTGGATCCAGCGCGCCTGCGTGGCCGAAGCGCGCCGGGGGGGCCGCGAGCTCGTCGCGACGCTGCCACTGGGTCCCCGAGAAGATCCAGGTCTCATCGCTCGGCACGCTGTCCACGCCGCCGAAGAGCACGAGTTGGCCGCTCGCCGGCCCGGGGGTGAGCGTGTGGAGCGCCCGGGCACCGGGTTGCGGGCTGGTGACGATCTGCGACCACTCCAGGCCGTTCCATTGCCACGTGTCCGCGAGGTAGCTCCCGTTGTCGGCGCCGCCGAAGAGGACGACGGGTCCGCCGTCCACGGCGCACATGGCGTGGCCCGCGCGCGCAGGAGGGCTCGTCGCGGGGTGCAGCTGCCGCCATTCGGTGCCGTCCCACTCCCATGTGTCGGCGTAGGGCTCGCTCGGGGTCCGCCCGCCGAAGAGCAGGACCGTGCGGCGCACGGGATCGAAGGCGAGCTGATGCGCGAAGCGCGCGGGCGGCCGGTGGCTCACCGCGCGCTCGATCCACTGGGAGCCGTTCCACTCCCATGTGTCGTCATGCATCCGGCTCTCGTGGATCCCTCCGAAGAGCACGGCGACGCCGCGCACGGGATCGAAGGCCAGCGCGTGGCCCGCGCGTGCCGGGGGGCTGGTTGCCGGTCGGGCAGGAAACCACGCGACGTTGCGGCGCAACCATGTGTCGGACGCGGGCTGGCCGCCGAAGACGACGAGGGTCTCCGTGCGTGTGTCGAAGCATGCCGCGTGGCCGGACCTCGCCCCGAGCACGTCCGCCTCCCGCCAGAAGCGCGGCGTCAGCGGCGGTGCCTGGCGGCCCGATCCGCCATCGCAGGCGCCGAGCAGGGCCAACAGGGTGAGTACGGGACCGGCGGGGACGTTGTGGGGGGACGTTTGGCGCATCGCATGGCACATGGGAATCCGGTCGCGCGAACCCTCGCGGACCGCGTTGGGAACCGGGCAGGGTCCGTAGCGCCCGCGCGCCCGCCGGGTAACGGGCCTGCCCGGCGTGCCCGGGTCGTCAACGCTTGCGGCGTGCCTGGATCACGGGTCTGGGCAGGACGTACTCCCGCCATGCCCGGTCGAGCCCCGCCTCATCCGTGCCGAACGTGTCCTTCAAGGCCTGGGACTGCCGCGCCAGGACCTCCTCCCGCGTGGGCGGCAGCCGGGTGGCCGGGCCGGGCTGCTTCACGGCGCGCACCAGGTCCGCGAAGCGCATGCCATGGCGCTCCAGGAGGAAGTCCACGCGCGACCAGCACGCGATCGTGTCGCCGATGCGCATCGGGGCCACGTCGAACCACTGCATCAGCTCCGCGGCCGGGGTCAGGGTGCCCTCGGCGAGGGCCTGGTGCAGGTGGCGCCGCCAGTCGTGCACGAGCTGGGCGTCTGCGGGCGTGGGCAGCAACTGCTCGTAGCTCGCGCTGCGCGGATCCACCCTGCGGGCGTGATGCTGGCACAGGCCGACCTTCAGCCACACCGGGATGTCGAAGCGGAAGCCCAGGTATCCGTCCAGGAGGTTGGCGGTCGCGTGGTAGGCGACGTGCCCGTGCAGGGCCCGGTCGTTGCGCAGTGCCGGGCCGAAGAGATCCACGGCGGTCACGAAGAGCAGGGTGCGCGTGCGGAAGAAGAAGTGGCGCTGCGACTGCGTCGGTCGGAAGCCCAGGAACGCCATGCCGAAGGCGTGCAGCGAGCGTCCGTCCTCGAGCAGGAGCACTTCCTGCTTGCCGTCGGGCCAATCGCCGTCGCTGGCGCCGAGCTGGCGCTCGAGGTCGGCGTGCAGCTCCTCGAGCCGCTGGCCGTAGAGGTGCAGGCGCAGCCACGGATCCAGACTCGTGGCCTTGGCGGGCACGCGGGGGAGGCTCCTGCGCAGGCGTGCGAGCTCGGCGTCGAACGTGCCGCGCGTGGGATCGCCGCCCGTGAGCGCGTAGGCGCCGAGCGTCGATCCGATCCGGAAGTGGTCGGTCTCCAGCCAGAGCACCTTGCGGCCCAGGACCTGCTCGACCTCCTCCGGGCGGCGTCCGCCGGCGAAGCCCTCCACCCCCGTGGCGTCCAGGTAGGGACTGGAGGCGGGCACGGGCGGCGGCTGCGGCGCCGGCGCCTGCTTGCCCCTTCCCTGGGCCGGCAGCGCTCCCGCCACCACCACCAGGACTCCGAGGACGCACCACATGGGGTTGCCGTCCCGCAACCGGGATGCCGTGGGTCTGCGAGGGCCCCGCGGGGGACGGTTCGCCCCGCTTCGTTACCCAGGGGGAACGGTTGTGACGGCACCGGAGCAGGGGTCGGTGTGGGGGAGGTGGATCCAGCACGGCTGGATCGCCTCTGCCTCCGACGAGATCCATGACCGACGCCGCGGACTCCGCTCCTGCGCCCAGGGTGCGCCCCGAGGACCTTCGCGCGTACGTAAGCTGCGGCGCCCGCCGCGTGAGCCCCACGCGCACGCTTGCGCAACGGATCACGCGGTCGCCTGCCGCGCGATGGCGCGCAGCATGCGAGCGAAGATCCACAGGTGGAGGGGGTAGAGGGCGTACCAGTAGGCGAGGCCCGCGATCCCCGCGGGATCGAAGATCGCCGTCTGGCGGATCGTGGTGCCCGCCGGCGCGGGCGCCACGCTGAACTCCAGCCAGGCCCGGCCCGGGAGCCGCATCTCGGCGCGGAGGCGCAGGAAGCGGTCCGGCTCGAACGCCTCGACGCGCCACCAATCGAGCACGTCGCCGACCGCGAGGTGCTCGGGGTCGCGCCGGCCGCGGCGCAGCCCGACGCCCCCGCAGAGCAGGTCGAGGAACCCGCGCATCCGCCACAGGAAGTCGGCGGCATACCAGCCGCGCGCGCCGCCGATCCTGCGGATCGGCGCGAACGCCGCGGCCGCGGGCGCCGCGACCCGCACCGCGCGCGAGTCCACGATCCGGTTCCCGAAGCGGATCCCGCCCCACTCCGGTTGGCGCCCCGCCGCCACCAGGGCATCGCTCCAGCGGGTCTGCGCGCACTCCTCGTCCTCGTTGCGGAGCGCCGCGGCGATCGCGTCGCGCATGCCCATCGGGCGCAGCGCGAACACGCGTGCGGCCCGTGGGTCTTCCACGACCGTGGGGTGGCGGATGCTGTCCACCAGGATCCGGCCGACGCGTGCATAGAGCGGGGTCACGAGTCCGAGCCAGAGACTCGAGAGCCGCGGGGTCAGCACCGGCACGCGGATCAGGAGGCGGCGCAGCCCGCGCTGGCGCGCGTACTCGCGCATGAGCTCGGCATAGCTCACCACGTCGGCGCCACCGATCTCGAAGACCGCGCTCTCCGTGCCCGACCAGTCCCGCGCCGCGCACAGGTAGTCGAGCAGGTCCTGGATCGCGATCGGCTGCGCCGGAACCCGAACCCAGCGCGGACAGATCATCACCGGGAGGCGCTCGGTGAGCGCGCGCACCAGCTCGAACGAGAGACTGCCCGAGCCGATCACGATCGAGGCACGGAACTCGATGGTCTGCACGCCGCTCGCGCGCAGGATCGCGCCGACTTCCTGACGGCTCGCGAGGTGCGCGGAGAGTCCGTTCGTGCTGCGCCCCAACCCGCCCAGGTAGACGATCCGGCGCACGCCTGCCGCGCGGGCGGCGGCGGCGAAGTTGTGCGCCGCGCGGCGGTCCTGCTCCGCGAATCCGGCGCTGCCGGCCATCGCGTGGACCAGGTAGTAGGCGGTGTCGACGCCGGCCAGCGCCGCGGGCAGCGAGTCTGCGGCGAGAACGTCGCCCGCCACCAGCTCGGTGCCCGCCGCGGCACGGGCCCGCAGGCGCTGCGGATCGCGCACGAGGCAGCGCACGCGGGTGCCCGCGGCCTCCAGCCGGTGCAGCAGCCGTCCGCCCACGTAGCCCGTGGCGCCGGTCAGCAGGATCAGGGGTTGCGACATGCGCGCTCGGTCCGGTCGGCGTCGCGTCCGGGTCCGGAGCGGGCGGGAGCCGCGGCGCCCCGGGCCGGACCACGGCGGACGCCGCTCGTTCAGTGCTTGAGGGTCGAGATCCGGCCGAAGAACGCCCGGTAGAACTCGCGATGCCGCTCCCGATAGTCCGGGGCGAAGGGCTCGCCAAGGATCTCCTTGCGCTCTTCCTCGAGGTACGCCTGGAACGCGGCCCGGCAGTCGGCGAGGAGCTGCGCCGCCGCGTCCGGGAGGGGCGCGCCGCCACGCAGCAGAAGCTCCACGTGGTCGAGCTTCTCCAGGAAGGCTTCGTACTGGTGCATGATCGAGAACAGGCTCAGCAGCGTGATCTGCACGCCCGTGTCCCGGGTCTCGTCGTAGGCGTTGGCCAAGTCCACCTGGAACGCACGCGTGGCCGGCGTCCCCGGCAGCACGCCGCGCGCCAGCACGGCCTCGAACACCACCCGTGCGATCGCCTCGTTGCCGGCGCGCGTCGGGTGCACGTAGTCCAGGAACAGGTCGAAGCCCGGGGCCCGCGGCGCGGTCGCGGCCAGCAGGGCGCGCTCGGCCTCCACCAGGACCACCTGCGGGTGGCGGGAGGCGATCCGGCGCACGGCCTCGTTGCCGAGGCTGAGGGCGCGGAACGGGTTGCGGTCCTCGTCCTTGGCCCGGATGTAGGCCGCCACGGCCTCGCCGTGCCGGCCGAGCGCCTCGAGCGCGCGCGCCGAGTGGAACCACGCCGCGGCGTGGCCGGGCGCCTCGGCGAGCAGCGCTTCGAAGGCCTGCGCCGCCGCGCGCGCGTCGCCCTGCAGCAGCGTGCGCCGGGCGGCACGCAGGCCGGCCTCGAAGCGCTCCGCGGCCCGGCCCGCGAGGCCGGAGGCGGACACGTGCGGACGCCAGTCGCGCAGGTTCACCGGCACCGTGAGCACCGCCAGCGCCACGCCGCGGGCTCCGGCCTCGGCCACCATGGCCTCGACCGTGTATTCGTAGTGCGCCAGCACCTCGGCGAACTGCGCCGGATCGGTGCGCAGCTCCGCCGCCACCTGCTCGGTGTGCGACCACGTGTGCCACGCGGCGTCGGTGCGGTCGGCGCCGGAGAGCTGGCTGCCGGAGTTCCGGCTGCGCGCCGCCTGCCCGATCCACTGCGCCAGGCGCGACCAGCGCTCCAGGCCCCGCAATGCACGCCCCAGCCAGCCGCCGGCCAGATACGTCCGCCGCTCGACGAACTCGTTGTTGCCGACGTAGAGGACGATCAGGTCGGGAGCGAAGCGCAGCACGTCCTCGAAGATGCCTCGCACCCGGTAGCTGGCGTACGCGTGCGCGCCTGCGTTGATCACTTCCACCCTGCGCTCGGGGAACGCCTGCTGCAGGGCATGCTGGAGATAGCGCGGATAGGTCTGGTCGCCGGGATGCGGCCAGCCGGCGCTGGCCGAGCCGCCCAGGCAGAACACGCGCAGCACGCCGGGCGCCTTGGCGACCGGGAAGGTGGTGTTGTTGTGCGCGTACGCCGAGGGATGCGTGATGCGGTAGCAGCGCACGCCGTCGACGTCGACCTCCGAGAAGATCGATGCGCTGCCGCTCATCCCGAGGAACGGATCACCCGCGGGCGCCGGCAGGAGGAGCCGGGCCAGCAGCTCGATCACCAGCAGCAGCGGCAGGGCGAGGCTCGCGGCCAGGCACCCGAACAGGAGCCGGCGCGACCGGCGGGGAGCTGCCGGCCGGGCAGGTTGAGGATCGGTTCGCATCGCGGGGCGGGGCGCGAGGATACCGTGCCAGAGGCAAGCGACCGCAGTGGCGTGCGACGCGCCCCCGGTAAGCTGTGCGGGTGGATCGGATCCTCGACGACCTGAACCCCGACCAGCGCCGCGCCGTGCTGCACGGCGAGGGTCCGCTCATGGTGCTGGCCGGGGCCGGATCGGGGAAGACGCGGGTGATCACGCGCCGGATCGCCCGCCTGCTGCGCGACGGCGTGCCGCCGTGGTCGGTGCTGGCCCTGACCTTCACCAACAAGGCCGCGGACGAGATGCGGCGCCGGGTCCAGGACCTGGGCGGCGACACGGTGGCGGTGGCCACGTTCCACTCCGCGTGCGCGCGCTTCCTGCGCCAGGACGCCGAGCGGCTCGACTACCCGCGCGGCTTCACGATCTACGACACCTACGACCGCGACCAGTGCCTGCGCATGGTCGCGGAGGAGCATGGCCTGGATCTGCAGCGGGTCCGGCCCGCGGACCTGGGCCGGGCGATCTCGCGGCTCAAGAACGTGCGCGTGCGCCCCGCCGAGTTCCGTCCGGGCCACGGCGAGCTCGACCGCTGCGTGTCCCTGGTGTACGGGCCGTACGAGGCCCGGATGCGCCGCCAGGGTGCGATGGACTTCGACGACCTGCTCCTGAACTTCCTGGACCTGCTGGAGCAGCATCCGGAGGCGGCGCAGGCGTACCAGCAGCGGTTCCGCTGGGTGCTGGTGGACGAGTTCCAGGACACCAACCTGGTGCAGTACCAGTTGCTCCGCCAACTCTGCCGCGAGCACCAGAACCTGTGCGTGGTGGGCGATCCCGACCAGTCGATCTACCGGTTCCGGGGCGCCGAGGTGCGCAACATGCTGGAGTTCCAGCGCGACTTCCCCGGCACCGCGGTCGTGCGGCTGGAGACCAACTACCGTTCCACGCCGCAGATCGTCCACGCGGCCGAGGCGGTGATCGCCAACAACCACATGCGCCTGGAGAAGGCGCTGCACACCGAGAACGAGCCCGGGGAACCGATCGCCGTGCTGCGAGCACCCTCGCCCGACGCCGAGGCCGCGGCCGTCGCGGCGGGCGTGCGCGAACGCCTGCAGGACGGCGCCTCGCCCGCCGACGTGGCGGTGTTCTACCGCACGCACTTCCTCAGCCGCGCGGTGGAGGAGGCGTTCCGCGGCGAGGGGATTCCGTACGTCGTGGTGGGCGGCGTGTCGTTCTTCGAACGGCGCGAGATCAAGGACCTGCTCGCCTACCTGCGCGCGGCGGTGAACCCGCTCGACGACGTGAGCTTCGAGCGCATCCTGAACGTCCCGGCGCGCGGCTTCGGCAAGGCGGCGCTGGCGCGCCTCCGCGAGGCAGCGAACCAGCGGGCGTGCTCGCTGCTGGAGGCGGTGCGCGACCCCGAGGTCCGTGCGCTCCTGGCCGGCAAGGCGCGCAGGGGGGCCGAGTCCCTCGCGAGCCTGTACGAGGAACTCTTCACCGAGGTGGCCCACGGCGCCGCGACCAGCCTCGGACTGGTGCTGGAGCGCACCGGCTACCGCGAGTATGCGTGCGGTCTGGGCGACCCGGAGGACGTGGCACGGTCGGAGAACATCGACGAACTGCTCACCCACGCCACCAACTACGACGCCGAGCACGCGGGCGAGGGCCTGCCGGGCTACCTCCAGCGGGTCAGCCTGGTGACGGCGGAGGAGGAGCAGGGCGAACCGAAGGGGCCGCGCGTCAGCCTGATGACCGTGCACGCCGCCAAGGGGCTCGAGTTCGACCACGTGTACGTGGTGGGCATGGAGGAGGATCTCTTCCCGCACAGCCGTGCCGCCGGCTCGGACGAGGATCTCGAGGAGGAACGCCGCCTGCTCTACGTGGCGATCACCCGCGCGCGCCGCAGCGTGCAGCTCAGCCACGCCGCGTACCGCACCGTGGGCGGCAGCATCCGCCACGCCCTGCCATCGCCGTTCCTGAAGGAGCTGCCGGCCGAGGTGGTCGCACGGCACGGTGCGGCGGACCTGCGGATCGAGAGCCAGGATGCCGAGTGGGAGGGCTCGCAGGAGACGCCCGACCTGGAGTGCGGTGCGCGGGTGCGACACCCCGTGTACGGCGAGGGCGTGGTGCTGGACGTGTCGGGTGCGGGCATCCGTACGCGCGCGCGGATCCGCTTCCGCGACGGCGCCGAACGCACCGTGCTGCTCGACTACGTGCGCCTGCAGATCCTGCCGCCGCGGGGGGCGACGTGGTGAGCGAACGGGAACGCCTGCTGGCGGAGGCGCGCCGGTTGGTGGCGCAGGCGCGGGCCCTCGGCGAACCGGGACTCCTGGACGAGTTCCGGGCCCTCCTCGACGCGCACGAGGCCGCGCCGGCTGCCGCGGCCGAGCCCGGCGAGGCGTGGCAGGGGATGCTGGGGCGTTCGCGGCCGATGCTCGCCCTGCGCGCGCAGATCGAGAAGTTCGCCCCGGCGCGCGCCCCCGTGCTGATCCACGGCGAGAGCGGCACGGGCAAGGAGCTGGTGGCCCGCGCACTGCACGTGCTGAGCCCACGCCGCGAGCAGGCCTTCGTCAGCGAGAACTGCGCGGCGATTCCCGAGACCCTGTTGGAGTCGGTGCTCTTCGGCCACGTACGCGGTGCGTTCACCGGGGCGGTGCGCGATCACGCCGGCCACTTCGCCAGCGCCGACAAGGGCACGCTCTTCCTGGACGAGATCGGCGACATGCCCCTGGCGATGCAGGTCAAGCTGCTGCGCGCCATCCAGGAGGGCGAGGTGCGCCCGGTGGGGGGCACCAAGGTGCGCAAGGTCGACGTCCGCCTGCTCGCCGCCACCAACCGCGATCTCGCGGCCATGGTCCAGGAGGGACGCTTCCGCGAGGATCTCTACTACCGCCTCAACGTCCTGCAGGTCACCGTGCCGCCGCTGCGGGAGCGGGGCGATGACGTGGTGCTCCTGGCGCGTCACATCCTGGCCGCGGCGGCGCGGAAGTCGGGCCGCAGCCTCAGCCTCGCGCCAGATGCGGAGGCAGCGATCCGCCGGTACCGCTGGCCGGGCAACGTCCGCCAGCTGCAGAACGAGATGCAGCGGGTGGCGGCGCTGGCCCAGGGCCCCGAAGTCCAGGTGCGGGAACTCTCCGCGGACTTGCAGTAACCTTCGACCCTCCGCCCGCGACGGGCGGATCCCAACCCCGATGAAGAACGCGTCCAAGCCGAAGAACAAGTGGATCGTCGTTGCGGACAGCCAGAAGGCCAGGCTGCTGGTCGGCCGGCTGACCGAGCACGGCCGCCCGCACCTCGAAGAGAAGGGCTCCCTGGAGACCAACTACCTGCCCAGCGAGCGCGAGCGCTCTTCCTCGCAGCAGGGCGGCATCCATCACGGCCATGTGGATTCGAGCCATGAAGGCGAGGAGCGGGTCAGCCACTTCGCCCGCCAGCTCTCGGGCTGGTTGCAGGGCCAGGTGCAGCAGAACCAGATCCAGGACTGCCTCGTGTTCGCGCCGGCGCGCTTCCTCGGCGCGTTGCGCAAGGAACTCCCCAGCGCGCTGCAGCAGCGCGTGGCCGAGCGGCACGGCGAGATGACCAAGATGGGGATCGGCGACCTGGCCCAGCACCCGGGAATCGCCGCGGAGTTGAAGGCCCTGGTGTGAGCAGCGCACCGCGGCAGCACGGCGGGCTGCAGCCGATGTCGCGCTCCGGCCGGCGCCGCCACAGGAGGCCTCCGGGAGACCGGACGCCAGCGCCGTGAACGGCAGCGCCCCACGAGCGCGCACGCCGCGGCCCGCGGAGGGCGTGCCCGCAGGAGGCCGCCGGTCCGCCTGGTGGATCCTCGGCGCGGCCCTGCTGCTCGGGGCGGTGCTGATGCACTTCTTCGTGCCGGGCAGGGACGCGTTGCCACTGGGCCAGGCGGATCGTCTCCAGGACCTGCGCCGCCGCGGCGCGTTCGCCGAGGCGCGTGCCCTGCTCGAGGACCTGGACAGCCGCTGGGCGGGTTCCTCGGAGACGCGGCGCATGGTGGTCGCCGCGCAGCGCGAGGCCCTCGAGGCCACCGCCGGCGCAGCCGACACGCGCGGCGCCGCTGCGCGTGACGAGGCGCGCGAGCTGTCGTGGGCCGAGCACGTCGCGCGCCTGCAACGCGAGACCGAGTCCGGAGCCAGCCGGGCCGACCGCGAGGCCGCCCGCATCGTCCTGGCGCGCCTGAAGGAGATCCGCGACGAGGCGACCCGCATCGTGGCGGCCGCCCCGGACCCTCTGGCGGAGCGCTTCCGGGCCCTCGAGGAGGCGATGCGCCGGCCACAGCCCGTGCCGCCGCCGGTCACCGCCGACGAGCCGTCGA
Organism: Planctomycetota bacterium; assembly: GCA_020849665.1. GTDB lineage: Bacteria > Planctomycetota > UBA1135 > UBA1135 > UBA2386 > JADLFX01. The sequence continues at coordinate 13,443 of JADLFX010000041.1, forward strand.
CCGTGGATCCGGCCCGTGGCCGGAGCAACGCCGAGGTCCAGGCGGTCCTGACCGACACCGACGCGCTCCTGGCCCAGGAGCGCTACGCCGCGGCGCTCGAGCTCCTGCGCCAGGCGCTCCCGCGCCTGTCCGCAGCGGACGCAGCGCCGCTGCACAGGCGTCTCGCCGAGGTGCGCGCCGCCACGCAGCAGGCGATCGAGACCCTCATCGCCCGCGCCGAAGCGGAGCGCATCGCCGGCCGGCTCGACGCGGCGGTGGCGCTGCTGGAGGTGCGCGCCCCGGACTTCCCGGCCAGCGGCGACCTCGCACGCGTGGCGCATGCCCTCGGTGCCTACAAGCGCGAGCTGGCGGCGTCCCTGCGGATGGCGGCGCTGGTGCCCGAGGCGGCCCGGCCGCCGGCCCCCGCGCCCGAGGCGCGCGCCTCGGAGACGCCGCGCGCGGCGGTGCTCGACGCGGCTCTGGAGGCCAAGGCCAGGTCGGCCCGCGACCGCCTGCTCAAGGCCGTGCGCGGCAACGATCCCGCCGCGCGCGAGCAGGCGCTCGAGGGCCTGCTCGCCCTCGGCACGGATGCGGTCGACAGCGTCGTGCCGGCCCTGGACCGCGAGTGCGACGTGCTGCTGGGGCGGCTCGAGAAGCACCCGTTCCGCCGCACGGTCGAGCGGCTCGCCGTCCGGCGCAAGGAACTCGACCGCCTGCGCGAGCACGCGCGCACGCTGATCTACGACGAGGTGAAGTACTTCTACCCGTTCCGTCCGCCCGCCGTGGACGGGGCACGCGCGGCCGAGTACTGGCCCGTGCAGCAGGAGGTCGATGCACGGGTCGCACGCCTGCGCGCGGTCTGGGAGGGCGACAAGGCCAAGGCCACCATCCCATCCGAACTGCATCGCGAGGCCCTGCGCGTCCAGTGGCTCTGCGACCTGATGGCCACCTTCCGCCGCCCGCGCGCCGACGTGGACGAACGCATCGGCTGGGTGACGGCCATGCCGCGCGACGGCGTGCTGACCCTGCAGAACTTCTGCATCAGCGCGTCGGAGCTCGAGTCGCAGCGCCTCTACCGCCGCATCGAGCTCTGGAACCAGCGCCTGCTGCCGCTGCTCAGCAGGGAGGAGCAGCGCCAGCTCGAGGTCACCAATGCGTACCGGAGGATGTTCGGCCACCGTCCCCTGGCCCTGAACCGCAAGCTGCTCCAGGCCGCGCGCGGGCACAGCAAGGAGATGGCCACGCTGGGCTTCTTCGACCACTTCTCCCCCACGCCCGGGCGCCGCACGCCGTTCGAGCGCATGCGCCTCGAGGGCTACCTGAACGGTGTGAGCGAGAACATCGCGATGGTGGACGGCCCCGACGTGGCGCACCTGGCGTGGCTGCACTCCTCGGGGCACCACCGCAACCTGCTCTCCCCCTCGCATACGGAGTTCGGGGTCGGCAACCAGGGCCGCCTGTGGACCCAGAACTTCGGCACAGGCAGGGAGTACGCCGGCGATCCCGAGTTCCCGGCGGAGAAGTGAGCGCCGCCGGCGGCGGCGTCAGGACGCGTCTGGGGGCTCCGGGACCGGCGCGCGGCCGCGCGCCGCGAGACGCTCCGGTGTGGTGCGCCAGCGCCGGTGGTACCACGCCCACTGCTCGGGATGGCGGCGGATGGCCGCCTCCAGCAGCCTGCTCCACTCCTGGGTGAGCCGCTGCACCTCCCGCGCCTTGGGCTGGCTGGTGTCGGGCCAGAGCACCCCCTCGACCTCGATGCGGTAGCGCGCGCCGTCGCGTACGAGGCAGCCCACCGCCATCGGCACGTTGGCGGCGTAGGCGAGGCGGGCCGGACCGACCGGCGTGTAGGCGGGATGGCCGAACACGTCCACGAACACGCCGCCGAGGCTCTTCACGTCCTGGTCCGGCACGAGCGCGATCCAGCGCCCCTCCTTGAGGGCGTGCACGGGGCGCGAGGGCGCGTCGTCGCGGTACAGCGTCTCGATGCCGAAGCGGCGCCGGGCGTCCTCGATCAGGTCGTTGAGGCGGCGGTTCGCCATGCGCTTGGCCACTGCCAGGCCGCGGCCGCGCGCGCTGTGCTGGCCGAGCCACCAGCCGAAGAACTCCCAGTTGCCGATGTGGCCGGTGATCCCCAGCCAGCCGCCGGGCCAGCGCGCCTCGAAGTCGGCGACGAAGCGCCGCGCCTCGGCGTCGTCGATGCGGCCCGCGAGGAAGCCGGGTCCTTGGCGGTAGAACGCGCAGGCCTCCGCGATCTGCTCGGCCAGGTGCAGGAACACGGCGCGCACCAGCCGGCGGCGCTCGGCCGCCGGCATCGCGTCGCCGTACGCCAGGAGCAGGTTCTGCTCGGCCACGGCTCCGAGCCACCAGCGGCAGACGGGCGCGACCGCACCCCGGCACAGGCCGCGCAGCAGCGGGTAGGGGATCCGCGTGACCGCCAGCAGGACCACCCGGGCCAGCAGCGCCTGGACGGCGCGGCGCGCGTCCTTCAGCCGGCGCCGCCAGCCGCCGCGTGCGGCGCGCGATGCGCGCTGGCCCATGCCCGCGCCCTTGCCTCGGTAGAGCGCCGCAGGTGCCGCCGGTGCGGGACGGGATGGTTCAGACACCGTAGGGCCAGTCTATAGGCGCGCTCGAACGCGGCCAGGACGCGCCGGCCGCCCGGGCCGCCCGCGGCCCGCCAGGCGGCGAGCACGCGGCCGAGGTCCGCGGCCTCGCCACGCGGATCTAGCGGCAGGCGCGGGCGGACTCCCTCCAGGTCGACGATCCAGAGGCGCTGGCCGGCGGCGTCGGGGACGAGGTTCTCGAACTTCAGATCACGGTGGCGCAGGCCGTGGGCGTGCATCCGGCCGAGCGAGCGTCCCAGGTCGGCGGCCAGGCGCGGGAAGCACCCGGCCGGCAGCGTGTTGGCGGCGAGACGGGCCGCGAGGTCCTCGCCCGCGACCCGCCGGGCCACCGCCACCCCGCGCCCGCCGGCCGTGCGCACGCAGACCGGCTGCGGCGCGGGCACGCCGCAGAACTCGAGCAGGTAGTGGGCGGTGAAGAGGGCGCGTGCCTTGGCGGCCTCGCGCTCCTTGGCGACCAGATGCTCGTGGAGGTGCACGGCGCCGCGCCGGCCCTGGCGCAGGGGCGGCGGCAGCGCCGCCAGGAACGCGCGGGCCTCGGCGTGGGCGTCCTGGGCCGGACGGTGCCAGGCCCAGGTCACGCCGCCGCGCTCGTGTTCCAGCGCCGTGTGGGCGCAGGTCCGGCCGGCGCGCCGTCCGAAGGCCAGCATCGCCCGGCGGCGCAGCCGGCGGCCCAGCGCGAGCGCGCGCGCCAGCAGCGCCGGGCTCGCGCGGTAGGCGGCGACCAGCGGGGCCGCGGCGGGGTCGCGCACGTTGCCGTCCAGGTCCAGGCAGAAGAACGCCAGCGCGTGGGCGCGTTGCGCGAGGTCCAGGGGCTGGGCGAAGCGGGCCGAGGTGAGGTCGACCAGGAGCAGTTCTCCCTCGGGGGTGGCGAGCAGGTTGCCAGGGTGCAGGTCGCCGGCGTGCAGCCCGGCATCGTGCAGCGTGCGCAGCAGCGACCCCGCGCACGCGGCCTGGGCCTGGCGCAGCGGGCCACGCGCCAGCGGCAGGGATTCCGGCACGGTCGCCGTGACCAGGAACGAGCGCGAGCCGAACGAACCGCGCGCCACGCCGTGCGCCAGGGGGCGCACCGCGGGCAGGCCGCGGGCGCGGGCGGCACGCAGGTTGGCGAACTCGCGCGCGGCGCGCGCCCCGCCCAGGGCGTCGCGCGCCCGGTCGGAGAGGCGCACGGCGCGATACAGCTTGACGTGCACCGCCAGGGGGTGGCCGGCGGGGTCGTGCAGCGCGCCGCGCAGCGTGGTGCGCACGGTGGAGTGCTTCACGGTCGTGAACCCCGGCCAGGTCGAGGGGTCGCCGTGCGCCAGGGCGTCGGCCAGCCAGGGCCGGACCGCGGCCACGACCTCGGCGGTGCATGCGCCGCCGGTCACGGTCACAATGGGTTCGTCGCCCCGTGCTGACTCCGTGATGGGCAAGATCCACCGATACTACCTGAAGGAGGTCGCCACCAACGCGGCGCTCGCGTTCACGGTGCTGTTCGGGATCTGCCTGGTGTCGCTGGTCTACCGCGGGATCGCCAGGGCGCAGGGCGGCGACCTGCTGGCCGCCGCCTGGATCACGTTCTTCTGGACCGCCGACCTCCTGCCGAACCTGCTCACGATCGCGTTCCTGTTCGGCACCGTGCTCACGTTCGCGCGCGCCAGCACGGATCGCGAACTGATCGCCCTGCGCGCCAGCGGCGTCCCCAACTTCGCCCCCATGCTGCCGGCGCTGAGCGCGGGCGTGGGGATCACGCTGCTCTGCGCCTTCCTGGTGCACGAGGTGATCCCCTGGACCCACTTCGCCAAGTACCGGGTGGTCGCCGACACCACGCGCCAGGTGCTGCTCAACCTGGGGCTGCAGGGCGACCAGATCCTGCTGGCCGAGTGGGGCGGCGTGATGGTGTGGGAGCGCAAGGACGAACGCGGCCACTTCCACGACGCGACGATCCATCTCAGCCGGGCCCGGACCTCGCGCGAGGGCCGCAGGCTCGGCGAGGGCACGCTCTTCCTGGTGCAGGAGGCGTGGTTCGAGATGGACCCGGCGCGGGGCAATCTGGTGCTGGCCCTGCGCGGCGTGCGCGAGCCGCTGCGCGACTACGCCACCGAGCGGCTGGACCTGGAGTTCGACTTCCACGAACTGGCCGAGAAGGGCAGGCGCTGGGAAGGCGACCGGGACCTGACCAGCGGCCAGCTCCTGGCCGAGGTGGCGCGCGGCGTGCACCCGAGCCCGGGCGGCGCGCGCTTCATCGTGCACCGGCGCTCGTGTGCGGCGGTCCTGCCCCTGTTGCTGGCCCCGCTCGGGTTCGTCCTGGGCGCCATGGCGCTCGGCCGCGGGCGGGTGGCCGCGCTCGCCGCGTGCGCCGTGCCCCTGGGCGTGTACTACCTCTGCGACCTGGCCGGCATCGAACTGGTGCGCAAGGTCGACTGGGCCGGGTTCGGGTGGCTCCCGGCGATGGTCCTCGCGCTCCTGGGCGCGCCGTTCTGCTGGCATCACCTGCGCCGCTGACATGTTCGACCGACTGGATCGCTACGTCGCGCGCCCGGTGCTCAGCGCCTGGGGGTTCGCGTTCCTGTTCCTGGTGTTCATGCTCACGGTGTTCGACGTGCTGCTCAACGTCGCGCGTTACGTCACCGTGGCCGAGCGACGCGGACTCTCGGTGGCCGAGATGCTGCTCAACCTCCTGCACTACCACCTGCTCGGCGTGCCGTTCGTGTTCGTCACCGTGGCGCCGTTCGTGACCGTGATCGCGGCGATGTTCGCCCTGGCCAGCCTGATGGCCAACAGCGAGATGGTGCCCATGCTCTTCAGCGGCCGCTCCATGCTCCGCAATCTGCGCGTGGTGCTGGTCACCGCGGCCGGCGCCGCGGCGGCGATGGCCTGCCTGTGGAGCCTGGTGATCCCCGCGCTGGTGGAGCCGCGCGAGCGGCTGCAGAACCTGCTCACCAAGGAGGGCTCGGCGGCGATCACGCTCGACACCGTGGTGCTGCGCGATCCTGGGGATCCACGCCGCACCCTGTTCGCCAACCGCTACCTGCACGAGCAGCTCAAGATGGAGGGGGTGCTGCTCTTCGACCGCGGCCTCGCCCGGGGCGACGAGGTCGCGGTGCGCGCCGCCAGCGCCACGTGGAACCCGGAGCGGCGCGACTGGGAGCTGGAGGCCGGCGTGCGACAGACCGGCACGCGCATCCTGGCGCAGGCGATGCTGGAGCTGGGCACGGTCACGCCGGAGATCGTGTGGCGTTCGGGCAAGGACCGCAGCGAGACGACCAACCTCTCGTACGCCGAGCTGCGCGAACTGCGCGAGCTGCGCCCCAACCGGCGCGACTTCGTGATCGCCTACCACCAGCACCTCACGTTTCCGCTGGCCAACATCGTGCTCCTGCTGCTCGCCCTGCCGTTCGCGGTGCACTTCGAACGCGGCCGCCGGATCGAGCGCGTGCTGGTCGCGATCGGTGTCTGTGCGGCGTATCTGGTGACCGACCTGACCTGCCAGAACCTCGGCTACCGCGGCGACGTCCACCCGGTGGTAGCGGCGTGGTCGCCCACGATCCTCTTCGGCTCGCTGGGCGTGGTCCTGTTCGGAGCGATGCGCACGTGAACCAGGATCCCGGGACTCCGGAACGGCGCGTGCGCGGCGCGTGGTTGATCCTGTGCGCGGTGCTCGCCGTCGGCGGCGCGGCGGCGCTGATCCTGGCGATGGCGCGGCGCTGACGGACGCGCGACTCCGCGTGGCGTATCGCACGCGTACCTCATGGCGCACAGGCAATGACGGTGGCGCGCGCGCCGCCAGCGCCGGCGCGTAAGCGACACGCGCGCGTGCCGCGCGAGGCGTGGGCCGGGAGGGTTGGCACCTCGCCGATCGCTCGTAGAGTCGCGCCGCGAGTTGGCGGAGAGTCGTCGTGACTCTGCTCGTAGGGAGGAAGGAGTCTGGACATGCACACCCTGTTCTGCACCCTGATCGTGTCCTTCGCGGCAGTCGCCGCGTTTCGCGTGCCCGAGTTGCACGCCGCTGGGGCGCCGCGCGTCCTCAAGGTCTTCGTCGACGACGAGGAGAGCTGTCCGCCGACCGTGATCGGCAAGGCCGGGGCGCGCGTGGTCGACGCCCCGTGCCAGCTCACGACGTACCAGTACCTCTGTCCGGTGCCGTGCCTGAAGCAACAGCCGGATCCGTGTGGCGTGATCTCCAACGAGGAGATCGTGCCTCACTGGGGCGCGTGCCGGCACGTGGACGAGGCGGGGGGCGGGATCGTCCCGGAGATCCCCTGCTCGTTCGAGTGGCACTTCGACTGGACCTTCCTCGAGCCGTGCACAGGCATGTGCCAGTGCGTGCAGTGCTGCGGCAACGGGACGATCTGGATCGGCGGGACCCAGATGCCCCCGGGCGGGCCGACGGCCGTGGTCGTGGTGGCCGACGTCGCCTGCGCGTCCGGGCCGCTGGACGTCTTCGTGGACATCGAATGCCGCGGCGTGGTGCCCAACACCATGATGCGCCCGGGTTGGAGGCTGCAATGCGGCCACTGCAATTGAGCCCGCGCGCGCCGGTCCGATCCGGCGCCCGCGGCCCCCTGCTGCTGGCGGCGGCGGCCCTGGCCGGAGCGGCGCTCGCCCTCTGGCTGGTCGTGCCGGGTCCCGCGACCGCCCCGCTGAGCGTCCGCACGGCCAATGCCGCCCCCGGCACGGCCGGCCTCGCGGCCCTGCCTGCGGCGCTCAGCAACGGCGAGACGGTACGCGTCGAGACCTGGAAACGGGGCGCCAGCGACGCCCCGCTGCACAGCGTCGAGATCGCCAGCCGCAAGCCGACCCGCGACGAGGTCGCGCAGGCCGAGCGGCTCCTGGAGATCCTCGGCCGTGCCGGGCGGGTGCGGCTGGAGGCGCTGATGCAGGGCAACGGGTTCGACAACGCGCGCCAGGTCGAGGAGACCCTGCGCGCGGTGCACATCCACGAGGCCGCCCTCGCGCTGCTGCGCGAGGGGCTGGCGTTCGTCACCGAGGCCGGCACGCTCGTGGCCCGGCACGACGACTGGTACTACGGCAACCTCATGGTGAAGAGCGACGGCATCGAGTACCGGATGCACTTCCCCATCGACCTGCGGCGCTTCGCGCAGGTGCGCTCGTCGTTGGAGACCGTCGGCGTGCTGCGCCAGATCGGTGCCGAGGAGGACGCCAAGCGCTGGAATGGCCAGCCCGCGGACGTCCGCCTTGCGCGCGTCGCGGAAGCGGCGCGGGACCGCGCGGAGATCCGGGCCCTGCGGCGCCAGGTCAGCGAGGCCGCCGCTGGGCGGCCGGCGGGCGCCGACACGCGCAACGACCCCGTGCTGCGCGAGCTGCAGGGCCGGATCGAGGCGCTCGAGACCCGGCACCGCGACGTACCCCGGCGTTACGACCCGATCTCCGGGCTCGCGCTGCCCCCGCGCGCACGCTGAGCCGCGCGCGCCGGGTCCCCGCGGCGGACCACTGCCGCGGGGACCCGGCGCGGGCGCGTTCCGCGGGCTAGCGGGTCCTGGCCTGCCACTCCGCCAGCTTCTGCAGGGCCTGGAGCGGCGTGAGCTGGTCGAGCACCAGCCGCTCCAGCTCGCGCAGCACCGATTCGCGCGGCGAGGCGAAGAGGCTCAGCTGGCGCTGCGGTTCCCTGGGCTCCGGCCGGGAGGCGGCCAGCGTCTCGGCCACGCGACCCTCCTCCTGTTCCAGGCCCGCGAGGATCGCGCGCGCCCGGCGCAGGACGCTCTCCGGGATCCCGGCCAGCCGTGCCACGTGCAGTCCGTAGCTCTTGTCGGTGCCGCCCGCCTCGATGCGGTGCAGGAAGACGACCTCCTCGCCCCACTCGCGCACGGCGACGCGCAGGTTCACGACCCCGCGTCCGGGGCCGGCGAGGTCGCTGAGCTGGTGGTAGTGCGTGGCGAAGAGGGCCCGGCAGCCGATCCGGTCGTGCAGGTCCTCGGCGATCGCGTGGGCGAGCGAGAGGCCGTCGTAGGTGCTGGTGCCGCGACCCACCTCGTCGAGGATCACCAGGCTGCGCGCCGTGGCGTGGCGCAGGATGTTCGCGGTCTCCACCATCTCCACCATGAAGGTGCTCGCGCCGCGGCTGATGTCGTCGGCGGCGCCGACCCGGGTGAACACGCGGTCCACGACGCCGATGCGCGCACGCTTGGCCGGCACGAACGAACCCATCTGCGCCATCAGCACCAGCAGCGCGTTCTGGCGGATGAAGGTCGACTTGCCCGCCATGTTGGGCCCCGTGAGGATCACCAGGCGGCGCTGCGGCGGGTCCAGATCGGTGTCGTTGGGTACGAAGGTGCCCGGGGGGTGGGTGGCCTCGATCACCGGGTGCCGGCCGTCTTCCACCTGCAGGGTGCGCGAGTCGTCTACCAGCGGCCGCACCCAGCCACGGTCCTTGGCCATCCAGGCGAGCCCGGCCAGGACGTCGAGCTCTGCCACCAGTGCGGCCACGCGCTGCAGGCGCGGGATCTCGGCGGCGGCCTGCTCGCGCAGCGCCAGGAAGAGGTCGTACTCGCGGGTGCGCGCCAGCTCCTCGCCGCGCAGCGCCTTGGTCTCGAAAGCCTTGAGCTCGTCGGTGACGTAACGCTCGGCGTTCTTGGTGGTCTGCTTGCGCACGTACTCGGCCGGGACCGGCACGTGGCGGTTGCCCTGGGTGATCTCGATGTAGTAGCCGAACACCGAGTTGAACCCGACCTTCAGGTTGGCGATGCCGGTGCGCTCCGCCTCCCGCGCCTGGAAGCGTGCCATCCAGGCCTTGCTGTCCCGGCTCAGCGAGCGCAACTCGTCGAGTTCGCGGTCGAAGCCGTCGCGCACCAGCCCGCCCTCCTTGATCGGGATCGGCGGCTCGTCCACGAGGCAGCGCGCGATGGCTCCCGCCAGCTCGGGCATGGGGTCCAGCGCCGCGTGGATGCGGGCGAGCCCGGGGCTCGTGCAGCCGGCCAGGGCCTGCTGCAGCCCGGGCACCCGTTCCAGGCTCATGCGCAGGGCCACGAGGTCGCGGGCGTTGGCGCGCCCGGTGGCCACGCGCGCCGTGAGCCGCTCCAGGTCCTGGATGCCCGACAGGCGTTCGCCCAGGGCGAGGGCGGTGCCGGAGTCGGCGAAGATCTCCGCCACGGCGTCGTGGCGCGCGCCGATGGCGGCGGGTTCGGTGAGCGGGGCGAGCAGCCACGCGCGCAGCAGGCGCGCGCCCATCGGCGTGCGCGTGCCGTCCAGCACCCGCAGGAGCGGCAGTCCGGCGGCCTCGCCGGTGCCGCCGCGCAGGGTCTCGACCAGCTCCAGGCTCTGCCGCGTGGCACGGTCGAGGAGCATCTGCGCGCCCTTGGCCTGCACCTCGATGTGCCGGATGTGCGGCAGCGTGGCGAGCTGGGTCTCCTGCAGATACTCGACCAGGGCGCCGGCGGCGCAGAGGGCCAGCGGCACCTCGGCCAAGCCGAACGCCTCCAGGGTGGCCACACGGAAGAAGTCGTGCAGCACGCGGGTGGCCGCGTCGCGGCCGAAGGCGTACGGCGCGCGGCGGGTCAGCGCGCCCGCGCCCGCGCGCTGCACGAGGTCGGCCAGCCCGGTCTGGTCCTCGGGGAGCAGGACCTCGGCCGGCTCGATCCGCGCGAGTTCGTCGGCGAGACGCTCCTCGCACACCTCGTCGACGCGGAACGCACCGGTCGAGAGCTCGACCCAGGCGAGGCCGACCGCGCCCTGCGCGCCGCAGCAGGCCAGCAGGTGGTTCGGCCTGGTCCCGTCGAGCAGCGAGTCCTCGGTGAGCGTGCCCGGCGTGATCACGCGCACGACGCGGCGCTCGACCACCCCTCTGGCCTCGCGCGGATCCTGCACCTGCTCGCAGATCGCCACCTTGAAGCCCTTCTGCACCAGGCGCCTGAGGTAGCCGTCGACGGCCCGCACCGGGACCCCGGCCATCGGGATCGCGTTCTCGCCCTTGGAACGGCTGGTGAGCGTGAGTCCGAGCGCGCGGCTGGCCTCCTTGGCGTCCTCGTGGAAGAGCTCGTAGAAGTCGCCGAGCCGGAAGAAGAGCAGGCAGTCGGGATGCTGCCGCTTGGCCGCCTGGTACTGCGCCATGGCGGGCGTGGCGCCGGCGTCGAGGCTCACCGCGCGCCGGCTCCCTTGGGGCTGACCTGGAGCAGCGCACGCGCCTCGTCCACCAGGATCGCCGCCGCCGCCGCGGCCTCCGCGGGCGTGTTGGTGCGCGCGAACGACAGGCGCAGAACCTCGCGGCTGGCGCGCCGGTCCAGGCCGATCGCACGGTGCACGTGGTTCTCGGGCGCGTCGCCGTGGCACGCCGCGCCGGTGGATACCGCCACGCCGCGCGCGTCGAGCCGCGTGAGCAGGGTGTGCGCGACGACGCCGGGGATGCGCAGCGCCAGGATGTGCGGGAGACGGCGTTCGGGGTGGCCGAGCACCTGCAGGTCGGCGAACGCGCCGCGCAGCCGCTCCAGCACGACCGCGCGCATCTCTTCCATCGCCGCGGCGTGTGCGGCGAGGCCGGTGAACGCCTGCTCCGCGGCCCGCGCGAGTCCGACCGCTCCGGCGACGTTCTCGGTGCCGCCGCGCAGCCCGTGCTCCTGCCCGCCGCCCGCCTGCACCGGGCCCACGCGTGCCGTGCTCGACAGGGCCAGGAAGCCCGCGCCGCGCGGGCCGTGGAACTTGTGGCCGCTGACCGCGGCGGTGTCCACGTCGAGGGCGTCGAGGTCGAACCCGACCTTCCCGTACGCCTGGACCAGGTCCACGTGTACGTGCGCCCTTGGGCAGGCACGGCGCACCAGCTCCACCAGCTCGCCGGTGCGCGGGATCGTGCCCAGCTCGTTGTGCCCATGCAGCAGGGCGACCACGGCCACGTCGGGCCCGAGCAGCCCGAAGAACGTCTCCGGGTCGATGTCGCCCTGCGGATCCAGGGGCACCTGGGTGATCCGGCAGCCCAGACGCGCGAGGAGGGGCGCCTGGGCCAGGACCGCGGCGTGGTCGCCGGCGCCGGTCAGCACGCGGCCCGGACCGCGCGCCAGGACGGCGCCGAGCACGCCCAGGAGGTCTGCCTCGGTGCCGCCGCTCGTGAACACGAGCCCCGCGGCGTGCAGCGTGCCGCGCAGGAACTCGCGCGCGTCCTCGAGCAGGCGCCTGGGTCGCTCGGCGAACCCGTGCAGGGACGATGGGTTGCCGAATGCCTCGCGCTGCGCCTGGACCATCGCGTCGACCACCTCCGGAGTGGGGGCCGTGGTTGCCGCGTGATCCAGGTAGATCGCTGCGCCGCTCATGGCGCCTAGCCTAGCGGACCACCGGCCATCTTCCGCCAGCGCCGCGCACGGCGCAGGCGGAAGCGCCCGCCTAGTCGGGGAAGCCGTAGCGCCGCAGGCGCTGATAGAGCGTGGAGACGGAGATGCCCAGATGGCGCGCGGCCTCGCGCTTGCTGCCGCCGCAGGCGTGCAGGACGCGGAGGACGTGCTGGCGCTCCAGCTCTTCCAGCGACGGGAATGCCCCCGGCCGGTTCGCCCCCGGCCGCTGGACCTCGACGGGCAGGTGGCGGGGTTGGATCGGATGCGTGCCGGCGCGCGCGGCCGCCGCCTCCAGGACGCGGCGCAGCTCGCGCACGTTGCCCGGCCAGGAGTAGTCGAGCAGCGCGCGGCGCGCAGCTTCGCTGAGGGTGCGGGGCGCATCGTCGTGCGCCGGGCCCATCTCCGCGAGGATCAGCTCCGCGAGCGCCGCGACGTCATCGGGATTGCCGCGCAGGGGCGGCACCTCGAGCACCGCGGCGCCGAGGATCTCGCCCAGATGCGGCGCCAGCCGTCCTTCGCGCACCGAGTCGCCGGGGCGCAGGGCCGAGCCGCACACGAGTCGCATGGCCAGGGGCACCGGCTCCTGGCCTGGCACCTGGAGCCTGCCGGTCTCGAGGATGTGCGCGAGGCGTTCCTGCAGCGCGGCCGGCAGGCGCTCCGGCTCCTCGAGCAGGAGCGTGCCCGTCTGGGCGCGCAGCAAGGCGGGCCCGCGCGCCGTCTCCGCCAACCTCGCACGCGGCGGCGCCGTGCCGAGCAGGGCCTCGTCGAGTCGTTCGGGCGCGATCGCGCCGGGATGGAACACCACGAACGGCCCCGCGCTGCGCTCGCTCTCGCTGTGCAGCAGGTACGCCAGTTCCTCCCGTTCGGTGCCCTCCTCGCCGCAGAGGAACACGGGCACCTCGTGCTGCGCCATGCGCCGCAGCTCCTCCCGCAGCGGGATGAGCCGCGGACTGGCCAGGAGCGCCGAGTAGGGCGCGGTGCGCCGGAACAGGAGGCGCTGCACCTCGCTCTGGACCCGATGCGTCTCGCCGGCCTCCTCGACGCGGCGCCAGATCAGGCGGCCCAGCAGGTCGGCGAAGCGCAGGAGCGCTTCGGGTTGCGCCGGCTCTTCGCGTGGGTGGGCGAGGTAGAGCAGGCCCGCCGGCCCCGCGCCGAGCGGCACCGCGATCCGCAGCGCCGGCTCCGCCTGCGTATGCAGGGGTGCGAGGAGCACCGCGTCGCGGCGCGCGCGCACCTCGCGCAGCACCTGCACGGGCACGTCCAGCACCTCGTGTCTCGCGAGGCGATTCTCGGCGGCGAGCACCTGCAGCTGGTCGCGCGCCTCGAGCGCCGCGAGCACGCCGGTGCGGAAGCCGGTCAGGTCGAGGGTCATCGACAACAGCGTGGTCGCCACCTCCTCGGGACGGCCGCGTTCCGTGAGCGACCAGCCGATGCGATGCAGGAGTGCCAGGGGCGAAGGTGGTGCGACCAGGCCCTCCTCGGCCGCGACCTGCGTGTCCGCGGTCTCCGATCCACCGGCAGGAGCCGGGACTCCGGTTCCGGACTCGTGCAAGTAGCGGCGCCGCAGCAGCTCGCCCTGGGCAGCGTCGTCGCTCACGCGCACCTCGGCCTGGGGGCGGACGTGCCAGAGGGTGACCCGCGTCAGGCCCAGCACCAGGGAGTCGCCGACCTTCAGGACCCCTTCCCGCAGCGGCTTGCCGTTGAGCAGGACCGGGTTGGTCATGCTCACGTCCCGGAAGCGGATCTCGTCCCCCAGGCGCTCCAGCACCAGGTGCTGCCGGCTCACGGTCGGGTCCGAGAGCCGGACCTCGCAGTCTTCTGCCCGGCCCACCACCCAGCGCTGCCCGCGCAGCACCACGCTCCGTACGGAGGCGTCACGGTAGATGAGCAGGCGGAATTCCTGAGCACTCGTCGTCGCCGGGTCCTGGATTCCGTAGGCGCTCATGCGCTCCTTCGCACTCGGAGCCGAGAGCGTGCGGAAATTGGACGCTTTTTGCAAGCCCAGGCCCCTGCGTCCGATGTTCCTACGCCTCGGATTCGAGACTTGACAAGTCGTCCGGGGTTTTCTCTAGTCCCGCCAGCCTTCGGGCGGGGCACGAGAGAGTCGAGCCATCCTGAGGCAAGCACACCTCCGCGAGCCGGCCGGCCAATGGAGAGGTTGGTCGGTCGGCTCGCACCTTATCCCGCGCTGGCGCCAGCCTGCGGGCGCCGCCGGCGAGTCGTGTGCGCGGTGCACGCGGCCTCACGCCATGGGCGATTCACCGCGGCGCCGTGCCGCGGTCGCGGCACCCGCGGCGGTGCGCCGATCTCAACCGCGCCGGCATGCCTGCCGATAGCGGCCCCGGATGTCGCTCTGGGTGCTCGCCGGCTGGGTCGCGCTCTCGCTCTTGACCGCGATCGCGTTCGCCCTCCTGCGGCGCAGGTCCGAGGCCGTGCGTGTGCCGCACGAGATGCTGCACTTCCTCGAGCGCTTCGCGCGCGAAGTGCGCGAGCACCACCCTGCAGTCGAGGTGAGGGGCATGGTGCCGGCGCGCTTCCAGGTGCTCTTGGTGGTCGACGGACAGGAGACCGTGGCCACGCTGCACCATCTCTTCCGCCATGCCGAGTCCTTCCCGGACCAGTTCTCCGAGCTGGTGCGGCGCTTCCTGGACGAGGTGCGCGAGGCCGGACTCGACTCCGTGCGCGACCACGTCTACGAGCAGGTGGCGATGCGGATCCTGCCGCAGGTGCGCGGCCGCGCCTGGCTCGCAGCGCAGGGGCCCGCATTCGGCGACGCCGCGCTGGTGCACCGCGGCATCGGGGCGGACCTGGTGGTGTGCTACGTGATCGACGACGTGCACCACATGGTGTTCGTGTGCGCCGCGCATCTGCGCCAGTGGAAGAAGAGTGCAGAGGAGATCCACGCGCTGGCCCTGCGCAACCTCGAGCGGACCACCGGCAAGCCCTTGCCGGTCCCGGCGGCTGCGGCGCAGCCGGTCCTGCTGCGCACGGGAGACGGCTACGACGCGGCGCGCGTGCTGCTGCTCGATCCGGATCGGGTCGAGGGGCTCCTGGTCGCCGTGCCGGAGCGCGACCTGCTCTGGATGGGGCACGCCGACGAGCGCGACCTCGCCGGACTGATGCGGCTGGCGGAGGAACAGAGCCGCGCGGCCGCGCACCCGGTGTCGCCGCGTCTGTTCCGCGTGGCCGGTGGAACGCTCGTGCCGGTCGACGACGAGCTCAAGGGACGCGGAGCGGGATCGTGACGCGCGTGGTGGTGGGAACCTCCACCCGCGCGGTGCCGAGTTCCGCCCTGCCATCGCCGCCCAGGATCCGGACGACGTAGCTGCCGGGTGCGAGCCCGCGCAGCACGACGCGGTCCGTGTCGAGCCGCGCGGGAACGTGTTCGAATCCGTCGAGCACCGCGCCCACCGGCTGTGCGGGCAGCCAGGAGGGATCGTCGGGCCGTTCCACGAGGATGGTCGCCGGGTGCGCGGCGACGCCCGCCGGGCGGCTGGCAGCGGCCTCGCCGATCGCGACCTCGAGGTCATGGCGCACCGCGGCGAGGAGCGCCGGCGAGCTGCCCTGCCCCGGGCCCGCCTCGAGCTCCACGCGGTTCAGGTACGCGTTGCGGGCCCGGTCGAGGCCGAAGGCCAGCGTGGCGAAGTAGCGGCCCACGGGCACCGCCTCGATCGCCACCTCGAGCGGCAGCGTCCTGCCCGCGAGGTCGCGCCAGGCGTGGGTGGCGCCGGACTCACGGTCCACGAGCGCGAGTCCCAGCCCCGCCGGCGCGGAGCCCGTTCCCGTCACCTGTACGCGCACGGGTACCCGCGTGCGGCGCAGGGCGTGGGTCCGCGCCCGCTCCACCGCCTCTGGATCGAGGCGCACGGCGCGCAGCGGCGCGATCGGCCTCGTGTCGGCCACTTCGATCGGCGGCCGCACCGCGAACTCCGGCAGGGGTTCGAGCGGATCGGGCGCGCGCGCCCCGCCGAGCGCCAGCAGGCCGGTGAGTCCCGCGATCGCGGCGAGGGCCGCGCACAGGAAGGTCAACAGGACGGTCGCGAAGGTGCGGATGCGAGGTTCTCTTCGAACGCGGGTCCGGCCGCCGGCGGCTGGCCCGGACCTGGAGTTGGTGCGGCATCCGCCGATGCGGATGCCCTGCCGCCGGGTCGATCAGTCTAGCCCGCGCGGACCGCAGGCACCTGCGCGCGCTCTCACCGCCCGTTTCCGGGCTGGCCGCCCTGCCGGTTGCCGCCGGGCTGGTTCTGGCCCTGGCCCTGGTTGTTGGGCTGCGGCTGGTTCTGGCGCCGCTTCCCGGCCTCCACTTCGATGTCCAGCGGTCCGCCGGCCACGACCGAGATGCGCCGTTGCACGTCCTCGCGCCCGCGCAGGCCGAGCACCATCAGATACTCGCCGGCGGGGACCTCGGGAGTCTGGAACGCGCCGCCGCGTACCGGGATGTTGAACCCGCGGGGACCACCCGGCCCTCCGCGGCCCCGGCCGCGCTCCTCGGGTGCCTTGTCGAGCCCGGGGTAGAGCGTGATCTGTCCGCTGAGCGACGCCGCGGTCTCGCCCTCGCCCGGCTTCACCCTGCCGCGCAGCGATCCCATCAGGATGCCGACGCTCACCCGCGTCTCGGCCTCGGCGCGCACGTAGAGCGTCTCGCGGTGCACCTCGTTGCCGCCCATGCCGCCCTGGCCGGACTGCACACGCAGCACGTAGCTGCCCTCCGGCACGTCCGGGATGCGGAACTGGCCGTTGCCATCCACGGTGGCAGGGGCGACGCCACCGCCGAACATCCCGCGCCCACCGCGACCCGGGCCGCCGCCGTCGCGTCCGCCCCCGGCCTCGTTGGCGGTGCCGGTCTCGGGCGTCAGCGACACGCGGAAGCCGCGTGCCGGGTCGGCGTTCTTGGTCACGATGCCGACCACGGTGCCCACCGGATGGAGGGTGACGGTCACGTCGTGGCGCTTGCTCTCGGCCTCCTGCAGGGTCACGTCCATGCGCATCCCGCCCGGATTCATCCCGCCGCGCATCATCGAGCCCATCTCCAGGCGCAGGAAGGTCTGCATCTCGCCGAGGAACGCACGCACGAGGTACGAGCCGGGTTGCAGATCGGTGACCCGGTAGTTGCCCTCGGCATCCACCGCGGCGTTCTTCATGTTGCCGAATCCGCCGAACACCACCACGCGCGCGTCGTTCTCGCGGCCGCGCGGGATGCCGGTGACGCGGCCTTCCAGCGTGGCCAGGGCGCCGAGGCGCAGGACCATGTCCTGGAGGTCCTGCCCGACCTCGAACGCGTCGCTGGTCTTGCGCGCGTGCCCAGGGGCCGTGGCGACGAACTGGTATCGGCCCGGCGGTGCGTGACGGAACATGAACTTGCCGTCCGCGCCCGTGGTCACGGTGTGCACCGGGACGCCGCCCGGCCCCATCCCCTGGAACATCTGGCGCATCATCCCGCGCATCTCGCCGCCACCGCCCGGCTGTGCCTGGGGCTGCGGCTGCGCATCGGGAAGCATGACCAGCTCGATGCGTGCCTTGGCCAGCGGCGCGCCGCTCGCCGAGGAGAGCACCGTGCCCTCCACGTGGAAGCCGCGCGGCAACGCGACGTCGAGGTGCGGGGCCGTACCGCCGGCGCGCAGGGTCACCTGCTCGCTGCGGACCTTCTGGTGATTCGGCGAGCCGATGTCGACGACGTACACGCCCTCGTCGAGTCCGGTGAAGCTGAACGTGCCCTCATGGTGCTGGATCGCGTCGCCGGTGTCGCCTGGCAGCTTCTGTGCCAGGCCGCCGAACAACTGCCCCACGTCGAACCCGCCGCCGGGACCGCGCCCGCCACGGCCGCCGCGCCCACCGCCCTCGCCGCCGCGGCCCGCGCCCTCGACCCCGCGCGGGGCGCGCATCTGCGCCTCGGCTCGCTGCATCACCTCCCGCATGTCGCCGGCGGCGCGCTCCAGCTCGCGCATCATCTCCTCGCGGTTGCGGCCCTCGAAGTTGCCGCGGCGCGCCTCGTCCCGGAGCCGCTCCACCATCGCCTGCAGGTTCTCGCCTTCGCGGTTCTGCCCCGGCAGGCCGCCCGTGCGCCGGATGCGCACGCCGTAGCGGTCCACGGGCTGGCCCGAGTTCGCATCGCGCACCGTGCCGGTGAGGCGCAGGCCGTCCTGCAGGCGCACGATCAGCGGCGCCCCCGTGGCCGGCTGGACGTCGCCCTGCACGTGCGTGACGTAGTTCTTCGCGGTCACGCGCAGCGCCAGCGGCTCGGGCGCGACGTGGTCGATCGTGAACTCGCCCTTGGCATCCGTGACCGCGCGGTAGCTGCGCTGCATCCGCTGGCGGGCCGACAGGAACACCTCCGCGCCCTCGACGCCCTTGCCGTCGGAGGCGACCACCATGCCGGTGACCACCACGGCCGGCTGCAGGCGGATCGGCTCCATCTGCTCTTCGACGCCCTCGCTCACCACGACGGTCGGACTGGTCTCCTCCTGCATGCGCGGCGCCGCGGCCTCGACCCGCCACTCGCCCGGCATCACGTTGGCGACCCGGAACGTGCCGTTCGCGTCGACCTGCACCTTGGGCACGAAGAGTTCGCGGTTGCGCCCGCCCATCATCCGGAACCCACCGGGTCCGCCGCCGAATCCGCCGCCAGGCTGCAACTCGGCCGTGGCGCCGGGTACGGCGTTGCCCTGCGGGTCCACGATCACGCCCAGCAGCGTGCCGCCGCGGCCGAGGCTGATCTCGCCGAGGTCGAACTCGTTCTTGCCCTCGGGGAATTCGCGCTCGACGAGACCCGGCGCGTGGCCCTGGTGGGTGACCACCAGCGTGAGGTTGGCGTTGGCGAACGCCTGGCCACGGAACTCGAAGCGTCCGTCGCTGCCGGTGATCACCGGCCGGCGTACCTGTTGGCGCGCATTGGCCGGGCCGCCGCCGCCGCCGCCGCCGCCGCCGCGCCGCATCGGCCCGAAGCCCCGCTCGATCTCCAGGAACACCTGGGCCTGGGCGAGGGGGGCGCGCACGCCGTCCACGACCTTGCCGCGCACCACGATGTCGCGCCGGGGCTCCGCCTCCGCCACCAGGGTCTCCCCGACAGGGGTCTGCACTTCGCGCCGTTCGCTGCGGCCCGAGCCCTCCGCCTGGACCGCATCGGGGGTCTCTTCGCCCGACTCCACGGCCTCGATGTCCTTGTCCGTGAACACCACGACGCTGTCGTCCGCGCCGGAGTCGTTGAGCGTGAAGAACCCGAAGGTCAGGCCCGCAGCGGCGAGCACGACCAGGATGAGCACAAGGAGGCGGTGGTTCTGCACTGGGACCCTCGTCTGTCGCGGCCGCGCTGCGCGGCCGATGGATGCGGTTCGTCGTCGGTGGCCGTGGAGCGGCGGGTTGGGAATCGGTTGCGCGGAGGTCCCGCCCGTGGCAGCGGACGGGCGCCAACCGCATCGGGACAGCGCTGTTACGGCCGCACGCCGATGGCCTCCAGACCGAGGCCTTGTAACGATGCAGTATTCCGGGCCCCGGCACCGGGCCCGGCAGGACCTGCCGGGCGGCGCTTCGCTACCGCAGCGTGAAGGCGAGCGGGTTGCTGGACCCCAGGACCCGGGCCGACGCGTCGACCACTCCGACCTGGGCCCGGACCTGCAAGGCGAAGGGCAGTCCCGGGTTGTGGGCGCCCAGGGTCAGGGTTCCCCCCGCCGAGAGCGGCACCACCAGGGTGGCAAGGGGGCTCAGGAGGCCCGGGTCCCAGAAGAGGCGCTGTTCGAATCCGGGCAGGGGGAGCGGCACCTCCGTGCCGCCCGTGAGCCCGACGCCGAGCGCGAGGATCCCCGTGCCGCCGGCCGGACCTCCCGCCAGGGTGAGTGCGAAGGGGCCGACCGGAACCTGGTGCGAGGGCTGGACCGTCAGCGTGGGCCGCGCCGCTTCGACCCTGCGCAGCCGGCTGGTGCCCTGGAAGGCGCTCTCGAACACCACGAGGGTGCCGCCGCCCGCCGGCTGGAAGGGCTCGAACGACTGGGGCGCGGAGGGCGCCGCCGGCAGGAACTGGAGGGTCGCCGCGTCGGGCGCCGCCCCGAGGTAGGTGGCCAGGGCATGGACCCGGGGGTTCGGGCCCAGGGCGTCACTGAGTTCGAGGACCTTCCGATTGCGCCAGTCGATCCACAGCAAGTCGCCATCGCCGTCGAACGCGAGGTCGCCGGCGGAGTCGAGGCCGGCTTGCACCACGTGCGCATCGTTCCGGGTCAACACGCCGGGGCCGAAGGCACCCGCCACCTGGCCCGCCCCGAACGCCAGCACCTCGCTGCTGCCGGGGGGCGGGGGGAAGCTGTTGGCTGCCGTCGCGTACACGAGGCTCCGATCGCCGGTCACCGCCAGCGGACCGGAGGCGCCCGGCAGGCGCGCGATCAAGTCCTTCGCACCCGTCACGAGGTCGATGGCGAGGACGTCGTTGTCCGGGGCCGAGAACCCGCCGGTCTTGGCCGAGACCAGGACATGGCGGCCCGAGAACAGGTCGGCGTCGTAGGGGAAGGGCACGTTGGCGAGCTTGCGGGGCGTGCCCTGCGGTGCCAGCGGTACGAGCCAGAGGTCACCCGAACTGCTGTCGCCGAAGAGCAGGGTGTCGGCCGCGACGCGGATCGTGAACGCGGCGAACACCGCGCCGGAGAAGACCAGCAGGTCGCGGGTCTGGGCGCCTTCGCGGAGGACCAGGCGCGTGCCGGTGAAGTACGCGAGCCGATGGCCGCCGGCGTCGAGGACGAGCGGGGCGCTCGTGGCGTCGGGCAGATCCGAGAGCGTTCCGGCGTAGCCCTCGGCCAGGTTCTGCGCGAGGAGTGGCGTGGAGAGTGCCGCGAGCGCGGCGCAACGTGTCAGGGTGAGCATGGGTGGTTCAGGGTTGCAGGATCAGGCGGTGCGTGCGCGAGGTGCCCAATGCAGGCGCGAGGCCCGGCGTGGCCACGAGCGCCTGGAAGCCGAGTTCGGCGGTGAAGCCGCCGGGGTGCAGGAAGCGGAAGTCGGCCACGCCGCTCGCAGCGGCGGACCCGGGGATCACGGCCAGCGCGAGCGACGGATCGAGTCCCAGCCAGAGCGGCAGCCCGTCGAGCCACAGGCACGGCCGCTCGGGCACGGGGGCGCGCATGCTGGCCAGGAGCCACACGGGTCCCAGCGCCGCGGCATCCTGGACGACGACGCGCACCGGCCCCGGTCCCGCGTGGGTCGCGGGGCTGCTGATCAGGCCTGGGCGCAGCGCGCGCACGCGATGCACGGCGCCGTGGGTCTGCCAGTCGGTGGTCAGCAGGTGGAGCACGCCTCCGGACTCCGGTTGGAACGGATCCAGGGTCGCGGCGTCGCCGTCCGCGAACGCGATCTGCAGGACCCCCGAGCCCCCAGGTGCCAGGAATGGCTGCGCCTCGAGCTGCCAGGTGCCCGGCCGTGTGCGCCGTACGGCACCGGTCTGCGGGTCGCTCATCCAGAGCCGGCCGCGGTCGTCGAGTTCGAGGTCGTAGGCGCCGTCGAGACCCGCGACCACCACTTCTGCCTCGCGCTCCTCCAGCAGGGGGCCGCCGCCGAGCGCCTGCCCCACGCGGGCCGCACCGAAGCGCAGGATCCGCACGCTTCCCGGCGGCGTGGGGTAGGCCGCACTCTGCGCCGCGAAGAGCAGGTCGCCGCCCGGCGTCAGGAGCAGCGGGCCCGAGGGGCCGGCGATGCGCGCGATCTGCCGGTGGAGGCCGGCAGGATCCAGGAGCCATACCCCTCCGGTGCCGGCCTGCACGGGCCAATCCGGCGCGGCGGCCACCAGGACCTCGCCCCCAGGCCCGAGGTCGAGGTCGAACGCGTTGCGGATCCCGGGCAGCGTGCGCGTGGTGCCGAGGCGGAGGTCATGGCGGTGCAGGCGACCCGCCGGGTACTCCGTGAAGTAGAGCGCATCGCAGCCGCGCGGGCGCACCAGGAGGCCTGTGGCCTGCCCGGCGGGCAGCACGTGGATCGTGCGGATCAGTCCCTGGCCGTCGATCTCGTCGATGCGCTGGCGCACCGCCACGTAGACGTTGCGGCCGCTGGCATCGACCGCGCAGTGGCTGAGGGAGTAGGGGCCCGACGACTCCCGGTGGACGACCTGGGTCGCGAAGCCTTCGGGAACCTGCAGCTGCGCAGGCAGGAACGGTGCGCAGGCGAGGACGAGGGCGCCGGCCCAGTGGCCCGCACCGGCGAAGGAGGGGGATCGGTTCATGCTCCGGGGCGTCCGCGCGCCGTGGGGAGGAAAGGGAAAGGGACCCCCCTGCAGGATCTTCTGGCTCCCGGATCGACCTACTGACCGCCTCCTTCCCAGCCCGCGGCGCACCGCGAACCAGTGGATCTCTGGCGGCGTTCGTCCCCGGATACAGCTGCGGGACAGCGCCGGCTTCGCACCGGACTTCCCCTGCAAGGGACGCGAGCAGGGTAGCGGCGTCCGCATCGGGAGGCCAGTGCCGGGACGGTGCTCCCGGAGCGGTGGAACCGGTCCGGGATGCCCGACCCTTCCCGTCGTCTCCCGCGGGGCGGTGCCGGCGACGACCCCCCTTGCGTCGGCCTGGACTTGGGCCAAAGGTGGCGCTCGATGTCCGTGACGACCGAGGAGTCGCTCCTGCCAGAGCTGGTCCGCCGCTGCGCCGCGTCGGGCTTCGATCTGGTCGGCGCCGCCCTCGCCGAGGACTTCGACTCGAGCCAACCCGCGGGGCGGCGCGCCCGCGACCTCGACCCACGGTGCGGTACGCTCGTGGTCCTGGCCACGGCCGCACGCGATGCATGGGAACGGCTGCACGCCCATGTCCCCCTGCCGCTCGCTGCGGAGCCGGGCGCGCGCGCGGCCCGCGGCGCGGCGCGCGCCCTGGGCGAGCTCTGCGGCTGGCTCGCGGACCGCTCCGTGCGGGCGCGGGCGGTGCAGGCACACGGGCTGCCGCCGATCAACCTGCCGCAGCTCGCGGAACTCTCCGGGCTCGGCATCGTGTCGCCGGTGATCGGGCAGCTGCTGCACCCGGTCTACGGCCCGTGGGTGGCCCTGCACGCGGCGCTCCTGGTGGAGGGCCGTCCGTTCGGAGCCCGCTTCCCGCGCGCCGTCGAGGCGACGTTCCAACCGTGCACCACGTGTGCCGCGCCCTGCGCCGCCGCGTGCCCGGGCGAGACCTATGCGGACCGCCAGCGCGCCGACCTGCGGCGTTGCGCCCAACACCGTCACCAGGGCCACTGTGCGAGCCACTGTGATGTCCGGCGGGCGTGTCCGATCGGTTCCGAGCATCGCTTCCCCGGCGAGGAGGAGGCGCGCCGCCAGGCAGTGCAATGGGCCCGCTTCCGGCGCTTCTACGGCTTTGGACCCTGGCGCATGCTGCCGGTGCGCCTCCGCCAGGGACCGTGGGCGGGCGGTCCGCCGCCGCGATCCTGAACGGCGTGCCACGGCTGCGTCCCGGCGGCGGGAGCGGCCCGCGCGCGACCGCGTGCCGCCGCCGCCGCGCCGCCTCGCGCAGCTCTGGTTTGACCCCTGCCGGCGGGGGTCCTATGGTGCCCGGCCTTTCCCGCTACCCCGCCAAGACCTTGCGATCCGATCGGCCTGCCGCACAAGAACGTTGGAGCGTCGTCATCGACGACGCCGTGGCGTTCGCCAGGGACCGTGTCGTGGTGATGGCCGGTCCCTGCGCCGTGGAGAACCGGGACCAGCTCCTGACCACGGCGCGCGCGGTCCGGGCCGCGGGGGCCCACATGCTCCGCGGCGGCGCGTTCAAGCCGCGCACCTCCCCGCACTCCTTCCAGGGCCTGGGCCGCGCCGGCCTGGAGTTGCTGGTCGAGGCGTCGCGGGAGGTCGGACTGCCGGTGGTCACCGAGGTCCTGGATCCACGCGACGTGGACCTCGTCGCAAGCCACGCGGCCATGCTCCAGGTGGGCAGCCGCAACATGCAGAACTTCCCGCTCCTGCGCGAGGTGGGCCGGGCCGGCAAGCCGGTGCTGCTCAAGCGCGGCGCCTCCGCCACCCTGGAGGAGCTGCTGGCGGCGGCCGAGTACGTCCTGGGCGAAGGCAACCGCCGGGTCGTGCTCTGCGAACGCGGCGTGCGCGGCTTCGATCCCTCGGTGCGCTACGTCCTGGACCTGAGCGCGGTGCCGCTCCTGCAGCAGCGCTCGCCGCTGCCCGTGGTGGTGGACCCGAGCCACGGCACCGGGCGGGCCAGCCTGGTCGGCAGGATGGCGGTGGCCGCCGTCGCCGCAGGCGCCGACGGACTCCTGATCGAGGTCCATCCCCGTCCCGAGGAGGCGCTCTGCGACGGCCAGCAGGCGCTGCTCCCCGAGGAGTTCACGCACCTCGTGACCGAAGTGCAGCGGGTGGCCCAGGTGGTGGGGCGGGACGCGGCCGCCGGGGCCCACCGTCCAGCCACCCTCGGCACGACCGAGATTCCGCAGTGCAACCGTGCGGCGCCGCTGGGCCGGCGATGAGGAGCTGACGACGCATGAATCGCGTGCGCAAGCCGTACATCGCGGGCAACTGGAAGATGAACCTGGACCGGTCCCGGGCGCTCGACCTGATCAAGACGATCAAGGGCAGGCTCGGCGACGGCAACGACCGCGAGGTCGCGGTGTTCACTCCCGCCGTGTACCTCGCCGACGTGTCGGCCGTGGCCCAGGGCTCCCCGCTCGGCGTGGGTGGGCAGAACCTGCACTGGGAGCAGCAGGGCGCGTTCACCGGAGAACTCAGCGGCAAGATGCTGCGCGAAGTCGGTGCCGACCGGGTCCTGATCGGCCACAGCGAGCGGCGCCACCTCTTCCACGAGCCCGACGACTGGATGGGGCGCAAGGTCCGTACGGCGCTCGATTGCGATCTCCTGCCGGTGCTGTGCATCGGCGAGACCCTCGACGAACGCAGCCACAACCGCACCGATCGCATCCTCAAGAAGCAGCTCGAGAGCGGCCTCTCCGCCGTGCAGGCCACGGAGACGCGCAGGCTCACCATCGCCTACGAGCCGGTGTGGGCGATCGGCACCGGCGAGGTCGCGACACCCGAGCAGATCGCGGCGGCCCACGCCCTGATCCGCAAGTGGGTGGGCACCAAGCTCGGCGGCGATGCCGCGGTCACGATCCGGATCCTCTACGGCGGCTCGGTCACTCCCGACAACGTGAAGGGCATCATGGCATCCCCTGACGTGGACGGCGTCCTGGTCGGCGGTGCGAGCCTGAAACCCGACACTTTCCTGCCCATCATCGAATTCGAGACGCGCGCATGACCTTCCTCAACATCGTTCTGTGGGTGCTCTTCTTCCTGAGCGCGGCTCTCCTCGTGGTGATCGTGCTCCTGCAGGAGAGCAAGGGTGGCGGACTCGCCGAGGCCTTCGGCGGGATCGGCGCGGAGACCTTCGGCGTGAAGACCGGAGGCATCAACAAGTTCACGTTCGCGGTCGCCGGCGTGTTCGTGGTCGCCGCGATCCTCATCCAGGCGCTGACCAACGCCGGCGCCTGAGCGGGGGCTCTTGGGCTCCACGCAGCAGGCGGCACGGCGCCCGCGCGAGCCCGTGCAGGGCATGACCGGCGTGGGCTCTGCCGCCGGGCGCACGGAACTCGGCCACACGGTCGTGGAGGTGCGCTCGGTGAACGGGCGCGGCTTCGCCGCCAAGCTGCGCCTCGCCGATGCCTGCATGGGCATGGAGATGGGGCTGGAGCAGAGCCTGCGCGCGCGCGTGCGCCGGGGCTCGCTCACGCTCATCGTCGAAGCCGAGCCCGAGTCGGCCAAGGGGCGGACCATGGTCGATGAGGCCGTCGCGGCGCAGGCGGTCGAGCAGCTCCGCGATCTGGCGACGCGGCTCGGGCTGGTGGACGACCTCTCGGCGTCGAGCCTGCTCGCGATCCCGGGCGTCCTCGACGGCGGGACGCGGGCACGGGCCTCGGTGCCGCTGCCGCCGGCGTTCGGCGCGCTCGTCGGCGAGGCGGTGGACGCGCTGGTGGTGCACCGGCTGGCCGAGGGCGAAGCGGCCCTCGCCGCGGTGCAGGAGGGTCTCGCCGCGCTGGAGACGCGGCTCGCGGCGGTGCGCGAGCGTGTCCCGCAGCTCGTCGCCGAGCACCGCGCACGCCTGCTCAAGCGCGTGAACGAGTTCCTCGACGGGCGTGCGCGTGCGCTCAGCGATCAGGACGTCCTGCACGAGGTGGCGCTCTTCGCCGACCGCGTCGACGTGAGCGAGGAGCTGCAGCGCCTAGCCGAACACCTGCGCGCGCTGCGCGACACCCTGGAGCGCGGCGGCGAGGTGGGGCGCACCCTGGAGTTCCTGCTGCAGGAGGTCCTGCGCGAGGTGAACACCCTCGGCAGCAAGTCGCCGGACGTTGCCATCGCGCACGACGTGGTGGCCATGAAGTCGACCGTCGAGAAACTCAAGGAACAGGCAGCCAACCTGGAATGAGCGCGACCCCGCAACCCGCCCCGTCCGCCGCCATCGCCGGCCGGCTGGTGGTGATCTCCGGACCCTCCGGCGCAGGGAAGACCTCGGTCTGTCGGGCGCTGCGCGAGGACCCGCGCGTCGAGTTCTCGGTGTCGGCGACCACCCGGCCCATCCGCCCCGGCGAGGTGGAGGGAGTGGACTACCACTTCCTCACCCAGCAGGAGTTCGAGCGGCGCCTGGGCCGCGGCGAGTTCCTGGAGAGCGCGCGCTACAACGGCAACCTGTACGGCACGCTGCGTGCGCCCATGGACCGCGCCCTGCACCAGGGGCGGATCTTCCTCCTGGAGATCGAGGTGCAGGGCACGCGGCAGCTGCGCGACAAGGCCATCCCCGGCGTGTACGTGTTCGTGGTGCCGCCCAGCCTCGAGGAGCTGCGGCGCCGGCTCGTGGCGCGCGGAGCCAACCGGCCGGACGAGATCGAGGCGCGGCTGCGCATCGCGCAGCAGGAGCTGCAGTGGAAGCACCTCTACGACCACGTCGTGGTGAACGACGAGCTGCCGCGCACGATCGCCGAGGTGCGGAGGATCCTGGGCCTGTGAGCCCCGCCCCGCAGTCCGCGCGGATCCTGATCGGCGTCGGCGCCGGCATCGCCGCCTACAAGGTCGCGTTCGTGGTGAGCCGCCTGGTGCAGCGCGGTCACCCGGTGCGCGTGGCGTTGAGCACCTGGGCGCACGAGTTCGTGGGCGCGCGCACCTTCGAGGGTCTGTGCGGCGCGACCGCGATACGCACACCCACCCAGATCGATCCCGACGGCAGCGCGCCGCACATCGTCGCCACGCGCTCCGCGGCGCTCTTCGTCGTGGCGCCGGCCACCGCCGACCTGATCGCGCGCCTGGCCACCGGAGCGGCCGACGACGCGGTCTGCCTCGCGGCGCTGGCGTGCACCGCGCCGCGGCTGCTCTGCCCGGCCATGAACGATGCGATGTGGCAGAGCGCCGCGGTGCAGGACAACGTGGCCAGGCTGATCGCGCGCGGCTGGCGCGTGCTGGGGCCGGTGGTCGGCCATCTGGCGGAGGGCTACGACGCGATCGGCCGGATGGTCGAGCCCGAGGCGATCCTGGCGGAGATCGACCGTCTGCTCGCCGCGGGCAGGCCTTGATCCGCCACCTGGTGCTGCGCGGACCCGCAGGGCTGCGCGCGGCGGCCCTGGACCGCTGCCACGTGCGCGCGGAGCTGACCGGGGTGGTCGAGCGCGACACCGAGCTCGAGCTGGGCGTGGCCGGGGCGCTGCCGGACCTGGGCGACCTGATCGCCGCGGGCCTCGAGGTGCACGAGGTGCCCGTGCCCGAGGATGTGCCCACCGGCCTCGAGGCGGATGCGCCGATCCTCGTGGCGCCGGACCTGCTGGTGCGTCCGCCCTGGGTGCCGCCGTTGCAGGGCTTCGCGGGGATCGAGCTCGTCGTGCCCCGAGGGATGGCGTTCGGCTCCGGCGAGCACGCCAGCACGCAGGCGGCGCTGCGCGCGATGCATGCCGTGTGGGACGACCCCGCGAGCCTCGCCGACGTGGGCACGGGCTCGGGCATCCTGGCGCTCTACGCGCAGCGCCGCGGCTGCCCGTTCGTCGTGGCGTGCGATGTCGAGGAGGCCGCCGTCCGCGCCGCGCGCGAGCTCCTGCCCGGAACGGTGGTGGTGCTGGGGGGGCCGGGCGACGTGCCGGGTCCGGTGGCCGCGGTGGTCGCCAACCTGAGCGGGGCCGAGCTGCACGAGGTCCTGGCGGACCTGCTGCGGCTCTGGGACCGGCGCTCGTTCCTGATCCTCTCGGGCATGCGGGCCGGCGAAGAGGCCGGCGTGCGCGCCCGGCTGCCGGGGGAGCCCTGCCGGCGCGAGGCCGTCGGCGGGTTCGTGGCGCTCGCCTATCCGCCGGCCGCGCCGTCCGGACGGTAGACGTCGAAGCGGATGGCCTGGCCCGCCACTGCGTGGCTGCGGCCGGGTGCGAGCGGAGGCGCGGTGCGCAGGCGCTTGACCACGACGCGGCGCCGCGCGGCCGCGCGCGCCGCCTGCAGGAGCTTCGGATCGTCCGGCTCCTCCCCCAGGAGCTGCTGCACCACCTGCAGGTCGAGGCGTGCGAGCGCCGTGCGCCGGCTGCCGCCGAACATCGGGTCGAGGTAGACGACGTCCGGGCGCCCGGCATCCATGCAGCCCCGCAGCGCCTCGCGCGCGTCGCCCTCGAGCAGCTCGATCCGTGCGGCGCACGCCGCGGTGGCTGGGCTGGCCGCGGCCCGCGCCAGGGCGGCGCGCAGCAGGAACGCGAGGATGCGATGGCGCTCGACCAGCGTGACCCTGCAACCCAGCGTCGCAAGCAGCCATGCGTCGCGGCCCAATCCGCCCGTGGCGTCCAGGACGTGCGGCGGAGCCGCACCGATCCCCACGGCCCGGGCGAGCGGCTGCGAACGCAGCGACCCGCTCAGTCGCCCGCGGCTGCGCGCGCCACCGAATTCGACGCGCACCGTGCCGGCGCGGGCCGGCCGGAGCGGGCGCAGGCCGAAGCCCTCGGCGTCGTGCACCAGCAGCAGCGCGGGAGCCTCGGGCTGGTCCGTGGCGCGCAGGCCGAGTTCGCGCGCGGCTGCGGCCAGCACGGAGTCGCCCCGCGAGTCGGTGGCCCGGACGACGACTTCGGAGTGGACTGCCGGCTCCATGCGCTGGGTCGCATGGTCCAGGAATTCGATCCGCCGGTCCAAAAACGCATCCGCGGAACAATGCGCTCGGCCGCGCGCGTCCACCCGGTTCCCAAGCCCCAATGGCATCGACCCGATGCATCCGGATCACGCGCCCACCGGCACAGCATCCGGTCCGGCAACGAGTTGTGTGCACCTCCCCGGCCGACCCGGCCCGATTCCTCCACCCCGGGAAGCGGGATACGCTCCTCCATCTCCTCTTGCTCTCCGGAGGAACCCTCTCCCGCATCCCTGACCGACAACCATGCGCCGCATTCACCTCAAGCTCTTCTATCTGCGCACGCGTGTGCGCCGTGAGCCGCAAGGGGTCACCGCCAAGATTCTCGGTGTCCGCCCGGCCACGATGTCGCACCTCGAGCAGGGCCGTTCCCTGCCGACGCTGCCGATGCTCATGGCGTTGTGCAAGCACTACGACGTGAGCCCCACCTACCTCCTCGACGACAGCCGGCCGATCGAGCCGCAGACCCGCGACCGCTACACGGAGCGCAACGCCCTGCTCTCGCGCGGCGACTGGCTGGAGGTGCCGGAGGTGGCCACCGTCAAGACGGCCGACGGGATGCTGCTCTGCCCGGTGATGTCCGGGGCGCGCTTCTTCGACGCCTCCGCCCAGGCCCAACGGATGACCTGCCAGAGCAAGACCGACGCCGAGCGCCTCGAGCAGAACCTGGTCGGCGCGGAACAGCGCCGGGACCGTGAGCTGGAGGAACTGCTCAGCAAGGAGCTGATGGGCCAGCGCAAGCCGCGCCACGGCAAGCGCGTCCGCCCCGTCTCCGGCAGGCTCTCCGCCTCGGAACTGGCCGCGGAGGCCTGAGCCCGACGCGGCGCCCAGGCCCCGCCCCCTGCGGCGGGTCCGGGCCGGGCTGGGGCTCAACGCCGGGGCTCCCCGCTGCCGATCCAGGAACGTGGTCCTGCCCGTGTCCCTGCCGGCCGCGGTCTCGCGGCCCGCGGCACCCGCGTCACCCATCCCCGCCGCCCCCGAGGCGCCGGCGGTGGCCGTCGTGGTGCCCTGCTTCCGCTACGCGCACTTCCTGGGCGAGGCGGTGGGCAGCGTCGTGGCCCAGTCGTACCGCGAGCTGGAGATCGTCGTCGTCGACGACGGCTCGCCGGACGACACCGCGGCGGTGGCCCAGGCGCTGATCGAACGGCATCCGCAGCGGCGGATCCGGCTCGTGCGCCAGACCAACCAGGGGCTCGCGGCGGCCCGCAACGCGGGGATCCGGGCCAGCACGGCCCCCCTGATCCTGCCGCTGGACGCGGACGACCGTCTCCTGCCGAACGCGGTGGAGCGGCTGGTGGCGGGACATCGCGCCGACCCCAGCGCATCCGTGGTCTGCCCGTTCGCACGCGAGTTCGGGGACCGCGCCGCGCGGATTCCCACCGCGGCCCCCTCGCTGCCCGCCCTGCTGCGCAACAACCGGCTGATCTACGCGAGCCTCTTCACCCGCACCGCGTTCGACATGGTGGGGGGCTACAACCCCAACATGCGCTTCGGCTACGAGGACTGGGACTTCTGGGTCTCGGTGCTGGAGCGGGGCGGTCGCATCCGCCACCTGCCGGAGGAGCTGATCCTGTACCGCAAGCACGGGCGCACCATGCTGGCCGAGGCGCGCGCCAAGGACGTGTGGCTGCGCGCGCGTCTCGTGCTCAACCACCCCAGCCTCTTCTCGCGCCGGCGCCGCGCGGTGGCCGAGCGCGTGCTGGCGCTGCCCGAGGACCGGCAGCCGGGGCTCGCGCTGCGGCTGGCGGTGGCGCGCGAGATGGCGCTGGAGGGACGGCTGCGCGCGGCGTGGCGCTACCTGGCGGGCGGCCTGCGCGCGAACGCCTCGAGGTTGTAGTCGAACTCGCGCGGCGCGGGCCGCTGCGCCCGCAGCCAATGGACCAGGCGGTGCACGGCGCGATTCAGCCAGCCCTTCCAGGGCAGGCCGCGCAGCGGCGACCAGGGCCGCCAGTGCCGCCAGCGCCACTGCAGGCTGTCGCGGTAGAAACGCACCTCGGCGAAGCCGGCGTCCTCCAGGAGCTGCACCAGGCTGTACTCGGTGAAGCCGAGGACATGGGTGAGGTCGAGGTAGCGCGACCACGCGGCGCCGAGCGTCGCCATGTTGGGCGTGCGCACCACCACGGTGCCGCCTGGGCGCAGCGCGTCGTGCATCGCGCGCAGCAGCGCGGCGCCCGCCTCGAGCGGCAGGTGCTCGAGCACGTCGTTGAGGATCACGAGGTCGTAGCACTGGGTGCGCCCGGCCAGGAACGACCCGGCCTCGCCCAGATGGATGCGCACGCGCCCGGCCGCGGCCTTGCGCGCGGCGGAGGCCTGCGCCTCGGAGATCTCGATTCCCTCGAGGTCGCGGTATCCCGCGCACCACAACTCGAAGAGCTGCCGGCCCTGGCCGCAGCCCACGTCGAGGATCGCCGCGTCGCGCCGGGCCGGCAGCCAGGGCCGGCGCGCGGCGTGCCGGCCGGGCTCGCGTTCGCCCGCGTCCCAGTCGGGTGCCTCGTTCTGCATCCGCGCGTAGTGGGTGTCGTAGCGCGCGTAGAGACGGTCGAGCGTGGTCATCGTGCCGCCTCCTGCCGCCGGCCGCCGTGCACCGCGAGGCTGTCCGCGACGCAGCGGGCCAAGGCATAGCGATCGGCGACCTCGCGCCAGGCCTCCTGGCGCAGGCGCGCGGCCAGGATGGGGTCGCCCAGCAGGCGCAGCACCGCGGTGGCCAGCGCGGGGACGTCGTCCGGATCGGCGAGCAGCGCGGTGGCGCCGTCGCGCAGGATCTCCGGCCCGCAGCCGCGCGCCGGCCCGACGATGGGCGCGCCGTGCTGCATGGCCTCCAGGAACACCATCGGGAAGGCCTCGTTGGGGTTGGGGAACAGGAACACCGCGGCGCGCCGCAGGATCTCGGCCACCTGGGCGCGTCCGATGCGGCCCGGAAACACCAGCCGGTCGGCGCGCGGGCCCACGGCCTCGCGCAGCGCCACCGACGAGGGCGCGCCCGCGATGGTCTTCTCCCCGCCGATGAACCAGCCGCGCACGTCCGGCCGCACCGCGAGCACCTCGCGCAGGACCCGCGCGGCGCGCAGCGCGCCCTTGAACTCGTACAGGGTGCCCACGAACACCACCCAGGGGCCGTCCGCGGGCGGCAGGGCCAGCCCCGCGGCGCCGGGCGCCACGGCCTCGGGCGCAGGGTTGGCGATCACGTGCAGCGCCTCCGGCTGCGCCTGCAGCACGCGCTGCGTCTGGGCGGCCACCCAGCGGGTCGGTGCGATCCAGTTGCGGTGGCGGCGCAGCGTGGCGCGCTCGAACCAGCGCAGCGCGAGCGGCGCCCTGGGCGCGCCCCAGCGCGCACAGAGCGTGGCGGTCGCGTGCAGCCGCACCACCACCGGGCAGTGGGGGAACGCGAACGGCAGCAGCCCCTCGTAGTCGGGCACCTCCACGCTCTCGATGCCGAGCCGCGTCACCTCGGCGGCCAGCACGTCACGCAGGCGGCGCCGGCGGCGCAGGGAGATCAGGCGCCCGGGCGGTGGCTGCGCCACGCTCACCACGCGCACCCCCTGGTCGTCGTGTTCGGCGTCGCGGCCGCCCAGGCCGAGCACCGTCACCGCGTGGCCGTCCCGCACCATGGCCCGTGCATAGCTCTGGGTGAAGGTGCCGATGCCGCCGTGCGGCTGCGGCGGATACTCGTTGCACAGCAGCGCGAGCCTCATCGCCCCGCGCCTCCGGCGCCGCACAAGAGCCCGCGCGCCAGCCCGCGCAGCGGCGCAGGCACGTAGCGCAGCGCCTGGTCGAGCGCCTGCAGGTCGTCGCCCTCGAGGGCCCCCAGCACGCGGCTGGCGAGGACGTGCACCAGGCCGCCGGCGACGATCGCGACGGCGAGCCCGGCGCAGCCCGGCAGGAGCGCCAGGATCCCCGCCGCCGCGCCCGCGCACGCGAGGCCGGCGACGAGCGAGCGGCCGAGCGAGCGCCAGGGCAGCGTGAAGCCCAGGCCGCGCGTGACCAGACCGATGCCGATCGCCAGCATCGTGGACTGCGCCAGGGCCCGGGCGAGCGCCGCGCCTTCGGTCGCGAGCGCAGGCACGAGCGCCGCACAGCCGCCGATCGCGAGCAGCGCGCCGAGCAGGCCGAAGCGGAAGATCCACCCGGAGCGTTCGTGGGCGTAGAGCAGGGCCGAACCGGCCGCGGCGATCGCGCCCGGCGCCGCGGTCAGCACCAGGAGCTGCGCGGTCGCCACCCCCGGCGCGAACCCGGCGCCGAACAGGAGCGGCAGCAGCACCGGCATCACCGCCGCGGCGCCGAGGCACATCGGCAGGAGCAGGAAGCCGAGGACCCGGGTCGCGCAGGCGTAGGCGCGCTGCATGCCGGCGCGGTCGCGCAACGCCACGCGCTCGGCGAGATGCGGCAGCAGCGGACCGCAGAGCAGCACCGGGAACTGGGTCACGAACGCGGCGAGGGAGAGGCCGGCGGTGAAGAGCCCGACGCTGGTCTCGCCCCACGCGTGCTGCAGGAACGCCACCTCGACCCGGGTCCACACCAGCGCCGAGACGATCGCGGCCAGCCACGTGTCGCGCGCGAAGGCGCGCAGGCGCGCGCGCAGCTCCGGCGGCAGGGCCGCACGCGCCGGCCGCAGCGCGAGGCGCAGCGGGCCGAGGCCGAGCGTGGCCGCCGCCGCGGCGAGGTGCCCCACGAGCGCGCCGCCGACGCCGCCGGTCAGCGCGCCGAGCGAGACGCCGAGGGCGAGGATCACGCTGCCCGCGAGGTTGCGGCGCGCCAGCCTGGCGAAGTCCTGCTGTCCCGACCACAGGCCGCGCGCGGTCTCCACCAGCACCTGCAGCGGCAGGAGCAGGGCCACCAGCGGCGCGAGGGAGCCGGGGACCCCGAGGCCGGGGATGGCCCAGGCGGCGGCGAGGAGCAGCGCGGCGCCGCCGGCACCGGCGCGCAGGGCCGTGCGCAGGCACGCGTGGGCCAACACTTCGGCCTGCTCCCTCCGACCCTGGCCGTGCAGCTCCGCGAGGTAGCGCTGCAGGCTGGCCGGCAGGCCGAGCTGCAGCACCACCGCGGACATGGCCACGAGCCAGGTCAGGTAGCCGAGACTGCCCATCCCCTCCGGACCGAGGACGCGAGCGGTCACCACGGCGACCACGGCCGTGCCGCCCACGACCGCGAGGTTGCCGAGCGCGCTCAGCACGGTCTTGTGCACCAGCGGCTGCGGCGCGGCGGCCCGTCCCGTCCCGTGGGTCGCCGGCGACCTGGCCGGCGGCGCGAGGGTGGGGGACTCAGGCATGGCGCGCGGCCTCCAGCGGCGCGG
>JADLFX010000042.1 GCA_020849665.1 Planctomycetota bacterium
GCGGACACGGGCTCTCGCGCCCAGGTTTGCGCAACGCGTGGAGCGTAGGCCTGTAGAAAGAATGGAGCGGGTGATGGGGATCGAACCCACGACATTCAGCTTGGGAACGAGGGGTCCGACGACGACCTTTCGGCCTGGAAAGGTAGCGTAGGGGCTCGCCCGCGGCCTTTCCAGGGCCTGGGGAAGCCGTTCGATGGGCCTTTCGTGGAACGGCTCCATTCGCCCTGGCGGGGCCGATCTCGGGGGGGTGCCTCTGGCGAGGTTCCCCAGGAGGTTCCCCAAGGGAGGGCCGCGTCGTGACCCTGTGGCGGAAGCAGGCGGTGGACTACTGGTCGCACCCCAAGATCCTCGCCGCCGGCAAGGACGGGGGAATCGCCTTCGAGGCCGTGCTCGGGCTCAACGCCCAACTGGCACGCGACGGAACCCTGCTCGCCCGCGATGCGCGCCACGAAGCGCTGCTGGCCAAGGCGACGATCCTCAGCCTGCGCGCTCTCGGCCGCGGCCTAGACCGCTGCGTCGCAGCCGGGCTCCTCGAACGCACCGCGGACGGCGGGCTCCGCATCCTCGGCTGGGACGACGAGTGGCGTCCGCGACCGACGGCGACCCGAGTGATCGAGCAGTCGGCCGATGTCCCGATCGATGCCACGTGCGTCCCCTGCACCCGTTGCGGCCGGATCAAGGTCGCGGACGAGTATCGGCAGTGCCCGGACTGCCGGGACTACGACCGGTCGCGGCGTGCCGCACGGATGCCGCAGGAAAACCGCAGCGGTACCGGTGCGGAAACCGCAGCGGTACCGGTGCGGATTGCTGCGGCATTGCCGCACCAAAACCGCAGTGGATCCGCAGTCCGTAACGGTACCGGTACCGAGAGGCGGTACCCGGAGAGAGAGAAGAGAGAAGACCAGAAGAGACAAGAACTTCCGGAGTCGTCGTCGTCGGAGAAACCCCTCTCCTCAGAGAACCAGAACGGCGGTACCGCATCCAGTACGAAGGGGGCGCGCGCCTTCTCGGCGCTCCGGATCGTGCGTGATCTGGCCGCGAAACTGACCGACTCCGAGCCGGATTCGCGCGCGGACCGGAGCGGATTCGCATCAGATCCGCGGCCGATTCTCGCTCCGAACGCCAAGGAAACCGGCAGGTGGTGCGATCGATGAGCCGCCTCCTCGATCGTGCTCTGGCGACGTTCGGAGTGCTGGCAGGCACCCCACGCCGGCGCGGCGACCTGGCGGGCCAGCTGCGCAAGCAGGGGATCACGGAGCACGACCTGGGCCGAGTGTGGTGGTGGTGCCGGGAGGAGTCCTCGACGCCCGAGCTTCTGATGGAGACCTGGTTCACCGGGAGCCAGCAGCATGGCCTGCACCTCGCCGAGGACTTGCGGCGTGCCAATGCGGCGGAAGGGCGACGCCAGGCGAAGGAGCACGGCTGGCCATGGTGATGGGCAAGTTGAGTGCGGCGAGGCTTGCCGAGCTGCTCGAGGAGCACGGCGTGGACTGGGATGCCCCGAAGCGTCGCCAGGAGCTGGCGTATGAGCTTGCCGGGAAGGGCTTCGAGGAGGCTTGGCTCGGGCTGCTGTGGACGCAGGCACGCGAGGGCAGGCGACCTCACGTCCTGCTCACGGGCTGGCTGCACCGGCCCTGGGACGAGCTCGTTGTGATGGTGCGGAGTCTGGAGGCCTACCAGGTTGGCTGCGAGAGGCGCGGCGAGCGCAAGGCAGCGGCCAAGGACCAGATCCCCTCGCACTACGACAAGAGCACCACCGCGACCTTCGAGCAGCAGGCGAAGGCGAACGGGCAGACCCTCGACGAGTACTTGGTCGAGCGCGACGAGCGGCACGCGTTCGCGCTGGTCGCCCATGAGCGCCGCCTGATGCGCGAGGCGGCTCGCGAGATGGGTTGGCCGGAGGATCGCGTCTGCGAGGTCCTGCGCCGCCTGGCGCCCGGCGCCGGCTTCGACGCGGAGTGGCTGATCCACCGCACCACGCGCCAGCCGATCTCGCCCGAGCGCCAGAAGGAGCTCCAGCGGGAGGGCCAGGCCCAGGTCCGGGCAGAGCGCCAGGAGCGCGCCAGCCGCCGCGAGGTCGCGGCGATCGACAACACCGTGACCAGCGAGTCCGTGGAGGCCCTGCGCAAGCGCGACGAGGCCACCGTTGCCCGCCTCGATCGCCAGTGCGTCGTCCAGCACCGGCAGGCCCTCGAGGCCGCGGGGCTGCTGTCCCTTCCGCAACCGAAGCCGTCGTCCAACCCGAGGAAGCCATGAGCAGAAGGAAGCGTTCCGAATCCGTCCCCCAGGCCGAAGCGAACTTCATGGCGGCGCAGGCCGCCGAGGACCGCCAGAAGGCCCAGATCGAGGTATTCGAGGAGCAGTTCAAGCGCGCCACGGGCGAGCTGTCGCTGCACGCGAAGGTGGTCCTGAAGGACAAGTCGGTCGAGCGGCAGCTGGCGTCGATCCGTGCGTGCCACGAGCTCGCGATGGAGATTCGCGACTGCTGCAACCGGGTAATCCGCACCTCGGTCGAAGCGGAGGGCTGACCGTGACGGACGTGAAGCACTCGGCCACCCAGGCCATGCGCTCGCTGGTCGACTACGTCGAGCAGCTCGAGCGAGAGAACCGCCGCCTCGTCGACCAGGACCAGCTCCTGCAGGACGTGCTGCGCGGCACGCGCCTCGAGCTCCAGCGCACGCAGGAGGAGCTGGAGGAACTGAAGGCGCGCAAGCTGCCGGAGCTCCGGCTCAAGGGCGGTGTCGCATGACGGCTCCTGCCGTGTGGGATCGCAGGGCTTTCTTGGGCGGGAGCGACGTAGCGGCTGTCCTCGGGATCAGCAAACGCGCCGACAAGACGCCTCTCGCGCTCTACCTGGAGAAGACCGCCGACGAGCCCGTGGTCTCCCCAGACAACAACGCGAAGCGGTGGGGGCGTCTGCAGGAGGACGTGGTCGCGCTGGCCTTCGCCGAGGAGACGGGCCGGAAGGTGACTCCTGCCGCATCCGAGGCACGCCACCCCGACTTCCCGTTCCTGGTGGGCCACGTCGACCGCCTGGTGGACGACGGTGCCGCGATCCTCGAGTGCAAGACCTCGCGGTTCGGCGGCGACTTCGGTGAGGAGCACACCGACGAGCTCCCCGAGGACTACCTCGCGCAGGTCCACTTCTACCTCGAGCTCCTGCGAGTGCCGGTGTGCC
This sequence comes from Planctomycetota bacterium, assembly GCA_020849665.1. Taxonomy (GTDB): domain Bacteria; phylum Planctomycetota; class UBA1135; order UBA1135; family UBA2386; genus JADLFX01. The sequence continues at coordinate 3,179 of JADLFX010000042.1, forward strand.
ACGTGGCTGTCCTGGTCGCGGGTCAGGACCTGCTCAAGTACGAGGTGCAGCGCGACCCCGAGGTCGGCGCCGAGCTGGTCGAGGCCTGCGTCCACTTCTGGAAGCACCACGTCCAGGCCCGTAGGCCGCCGGACCCGATCCACAACCGCGAGGCGGCGCGGCGCTGGCGCGCGACCCTCGACAAGACGGTCGCGATGGACGACGCAGCGAAGCTCGACCTGGTGCAGCTGGTGACGGTGCGCCAGCAGCTCGAGCACCTCGAGAAGGAGAAGGAGGAGCTCGAGCTCCGGCTCAAGCTGCTCCTCGAGGACGCGACGGCGCTCGTCGATGCCCGCGGCGTGCCGCTCGTGACGTGGAAGGCGTCCACGAGCCAGCGCTTCGACATGGAGCGCTTCAAGGCCGAGCAGCCCGACCTGCACGCGCAGTTCCTCAAGACCACCGAGACCCGCCGATTCCTGATCACCAAGACCGCCAAGGAGACCTTCGTCCTGTGACCACCACCGCTCTCGCCAAGCCGGAGCCCTCGCGCGGGCTCGCCACGTTCAAGCAGCTGCTCGAGCACAAGAAGCTGGACCTGCAGCAGGTCGCGGCCAACCGGCTCGACATGGCGCGGCTGATCCCGGTCGTGCTCTCGCGGATCTCGCGCAAGCCGGACCTGCTCGAGTGCACGCCCGATTCGTTCTACACGGCCTTCCACCTGGCCGCGCAGCTCGGTCTCGAGCCCGAGGGTCCCTTCGGGCACTTCTATCTGATCCCGCGCAAGAACAAGCACCGCGCCAACCTGAAGGAGTGCAATCCCCTCATCGGCTACAAGGGGTACTGCGAGCTCGCGCGGCGCTCGGGCCTGGTCGACAAGCTGTACGCCGACCTGGTCTACGAGGGGGAGGAGTTCCGCTACGACCGCGGCACTGGCGACCTGCACCACCCGTACGCGCTGAATGTCGAGCGCACCGATGACCGCAAGATCGTCGCGGCCTACGCCTACGCGAAGATCAAGGGCTGCCCGGATCCGGTCGTCGTGGTGCTCAATCGCGCCCAGGTGGATCAGCGGCGCGCGCGCAGTCTGGCCGGTGACTCGGGCCCGTGGGTCACCGACTACGCAGCCATGGCGCGCAAGAGCGCGCTGCGTGCCCTCCTGACGAGTGGGCTGGTGCCGCTCTCGCAGGAGATGGCGACCGCGATCGAGGAAGAGCACATCCGCGAGGCGGAGGTCACGGTCGTGGAAGACACGCCCGCGCAGCTGCCGGCGCCGGAGGCCTCCGCCCCGCGCGCGACGGGCACGTCCAGGCTCAAGGACCGCATGCGCGGCCGCGCGGCGGCGCCCCAGAAGGCTGCGGAGCCCGTGGCCGTGGCAGAGCCCGATCCGCGCGGCGACATCAGCCTGCGGATCGAGCAGGCCGCAATGGCGGGGAACATCCCGTACGAGGAGGTCCTCGCGATCGCCAGCGAGCTCGCGCGCAAGCAGGTCACGTCCTCGCGCGACCTCGAGCAGCTCCCCGTGGACACGCTCAAGGCCGTGCTCAACGAGCTGCACAAGGACGCGGAGGAGCCGGAGCCGTGAGGTGGTTCGAGGTCCTTGCCGCCGTCCTGGTGGCGCTCGTGGCAGGCGGCGGCCTGCTGTGGTTGGCGCGGTGCGTTGCCGACGCCCAAGGGAGGGATTGGCCGTGAAGATCTCACGCTGCAAGGGCTGCGGGCGCGGCATCGTCTGGGCCACCAAGGAGGACGGCGGCAAGGTCCCCCTGGACGCGAGCGCGCCCGTCTACGCGGTGACCGAGGTCGGCGACGAGATCGCCGGCGGCGCCGAGGCCGTCGTGCTAGCCAAGCGCGCCGAACGCCACTTGGTGAGTCACTTCGCCACCTGCCCGCAGGCGAGCGAGTTCAGCGGCAGGAGCCGCGGGAGGAAGACGTGAGGATCTCCGATCTGCGGCCGTGCGACGCCTGCGGCGGTGCCGTGGGCATCTCCTTCCTGCGCGTGAAGGTCGAGCACCTGCTCGTCGAGGTCGGCAAGGTGCAGCAGTACGCGGCCATGGGCATGTTCTTCGGCGGCGCGATGGGACTCGCCAAGGTCTTCGCCGACGACGAGTGCACCAAGGTCACTGGCACCGCAGACGCGGTGCTGTGCTGGGACTGTTTCGCGATCAAGTGCTCCCCGCTGGCCGCGGTCTTCGAGCGGGACAAGTGCAAGGCAGCCCTGCCGGAAGGTGCGAACGCCTGCGGGAGGCCCCAATGAACCGGACCGCGAAGTTCGTGGTCGTGGAGTCACCCTTCCTCGCGACCGAGCCGCTGATCATCCGCGACGTCGGCCCGTGGGACCTCTACCCGACGGTGACCAACGACGCCGAGAACGTGGTGCGCACGCTCCTGGCGTCGCGCCTGCTCCTGCCTGGGCAGCGGCTCCACTACTACGACTCGGAGGGTCAGCTCGCGGAGATCCTCATTCACGACGGCCGGTTCGCAGGGTTCGCTCCGGTCGAGTCCGACAACGCAGGAGGTGAAAGGTGAGTCGCAAGCTCCGAACCGAATGGCGCTACTACCTCGAGGGTGTGTGCGCGAAGGCGACCCCAGGACCGTGGATCCAGGGTCAGGGAGGCGGCTCCGTCATCGCTCACGACCTCGAGTTAGCTGATCCCGAGTCGCAGCGTTTCTATGGCGGGGCTGTCATCGCCGAGACGATCGTGGAACGGGACATTGCGTTCGTGTGCGCCGCCCGGCAGGCGCTGCCGATGCTGCTCATGCACTCGGCCCAGCTCGAGAATCTGGTCGAACGTCTCAGAGGCGAGATCAGCCGCCTGCAGGCCAAGGCGAAGCCGGAGGAGCCGGAGGAGCCCGCCTCGCTGTGAGCGACCGCCTCGAGCTGCGGATCCCGTTCACCCCGTGCAGCAAGAAGAACTCGCTGCGCAGGATCACCGTGAAGGGCCGGCCTCTGGTGGCCCCGAGCAGGGCCGCCAAGGCCGAACAGCAGGCCATCCGCACGATCGCCCTGCAGGCGGTGCTCGCCGCGAGGCTGCCGCTCGTCCCGTTCGGCGAGGACGAGGTCTCCGTCCTGGTCGAACGCCTGGTCGACGAGGACGCCGTCCGCGTGCAGGTCGTGCGCCTGCACCCCAAGCCGGCCCGCGGCCGCACCGGCCGGGACCGCGACACCCAGAACCTGGCCGAGTCGATCCTCGACGCCTGCAACGGCGTGCTGTGGAAGGACGACCGCCAGGTGGGGGAGATCCACATCCGCCGCGTGCTCGGGGAGGGAGCCCGCAGCTGCTCGTGATCGACCGCGCGCCAGACTCCGCGTCCGCGCCCACCGGCGGGCAACCGACCTGCGTCCGCTGCCGCGGGCCGCTCCTCGGCGGCCGCCGCACGCTCTGCCACCGATGCACCATGGCCAAGACCATGGCCGCGCGCGCCCGCGGCGTGGAAGCCCGCGCCCGCGCCCAGGCCAAGGGCCTCCAGTGGTGCCCGCGCTGCAAGAAGGAGCACCCCGGGCCCTACCAGCGCTGCGAGGCCTGCCGCGACGGCCGCACCTTCCAGGACCTCCCCGCACACGAGATCGAGCGCGTCTTCCTCGAGGGCGACCGCCACGTCTGGAACTTCGCGTCCGACTGGAGGCCGCGCAGGTGAAGGTCCGCTACCGCAACCTCCACCGCGATCCCGCCGACCGCCGGCGCTGGATCCGCAAGCGCCTGCCGCTCCGCAACCAACCCCGCATCCGAGGTCGCATGCAGATCACCCCCGCCAGCTTCGTCGAGGAGCTCGACCTGCCCTGGATCCAGGACTTCCTCGAGTGCCGCTTCCGCTGCCATGACCGCCACCTCGGCGAAGGCCTGGGCAGCGTCGAGGCACGTCCCTGGTCCCGCCACTCCCGCAACCTGGTCCAACTCGCCACCGAGGTCGCCAGGCGGCGCCTCCAGACCAACCAGGCCGACCTCACACCCGAGGACGTCGCCGACCTGCACCGCGAGATCGCCCTGGCCGATGCCTCCCCCGACGAGCAGGAACTCGACGACGGCGCCGCGATCGCCCTCGCCTGGTGGCGCGCCTTCGCCGGCCGCATGCGCGTCGTCGCCGCCGACGTGCCCTGGCGCATCCGCCTCGAGGAGACGCCGCCCATCCCCGGCTCCTGGGTCCTCCGCGGCCGCGCCGTCGCCGTGTACCACGCCGAAGTCGAGCCCTGGTCGCACCTGGCCGTGCCGATCCTCGCGCCCAGGCCATGGACCGCGCGCCAGCTCGAGGCCGAGCTCGCGCCCGTGTGGCACGTCGCCGGCGGCCGGCTCGGCCTCGGACTCCAGGACCTGCGCTCCGTGAGCCTCCAGGTCGTCGTGTGGCCGCCCGAGGGCCGCGCAGGCCTCCAGGTCCAAGACCTCGAGCCCGTCGTCGCCGAAAACCGCCTGCGCGGCTTCCTGGAGCTCCAGATGCCCGCCGTGCGCACCGCGCTCCACGACGCGCTCTACTCGCCGTCCTGGTACCCCAACCGCCTCGCGCCAGGCTGCTCGCGCCGCATGTGCCTCAGCTGGCGCAAGTGCGTCGAGTCGTTCGGCGGCGACATCCCCGCCCACGAGGAAGCCGCCCAAGGCCCGCAGGAGCCCGCCAGGACCGCGCCGCGATGACCGAGGCCCGCCGCGCCGCCGACGCAGGGCTCGTCCAGGCCATGGCCCACCTCCGGGCCGCTGCCACGCTCCTGAGCACCGACCCGAGCCAGGAACTCGCGCAGGCCCGCGTGGTGCAGGCCCTCACCGCCATCGTCCAGGCCCGCGAAGACCTCGGCTTCGACGACGCCGACCCCGAAGAGGTCCACTCGCCCGTCACGCGCGCACGCCAGCGGCGCCCATCGCGCGCGTTGCTGCCCGCGACGCCGAAGCCGCCGAAGCGGGCCCCCGGCGGCCAGCCCGGGCCGCAGCGCGATGGTGGACGCCACATCCGGCTGCGCAGGCCGCCGTGGCCGATCCCGCCGGCGTAGCCCGGCGCGCACCCCTCGCGCGCGTGCGTGCACGCGTACGCGCGTGTCCTTGAACCTCGGATGCGTTCCTCTGGTGACCCTGAGCAACCAAGGTGCTGTCCCTCAGCGGTACCCGTAGAGGACCAGACCGACTGGAGGCAGAGGTCCTCCATACACCACCATGTCAACCCCACCCGATCCCACCCCACTCTGGTACCGGGAGAGCCTGGTACCCATCAGGGTCGAGTGCAAGGCACGCTGATCGTCGAGCGGCGTCTCGTGACCCCTGCCGGAGCGTCTTGCAGTCGGCTTGCACCCATCCTCTTTCTCGGCCTCGGCCGGCCCGAGAAGGCCACCGATTCGTGCAAGCAACCGCAACGGACATCGTGCCCCGCAAGGCCAAGAAACTCTCCACAACGGTGGATCACGCCGCAGGCGCATCCGTCCCCGCCCTGTTCCAGCCGACCCGTGCCCAGCGCGACTACCTCCAGGCTGCGATCGAGAACCCCTGGGAGCAGCACAACGTCCGCCGCCTCGCGCAGATCGCTGGCGTCAGCGACAAGATCGCGTACCACTGGCGCAAGGACCCTGCGTTCCGCGCCTGGTGGAGCGAGATGCTTCTGCAGGCTGCGCGGCACTGGGCGGGCCCTGCTGCGTTCGAGCTGCGCCGTCTGATCGAGGACGTCACCACGCCGTCAGCGGTCAAGGTGCGCGCTGTGCAGGCCTTCCTGAAGGCCGTGGGCATGGGCGAGCAGGCGCACCAGAAGGCCCACCTGTTCACCGAGCTGCTGCGGCAGTTCCGTGGCTCGCAGGTGGCCGCCGAGATGAAGCTCGCCGCCGATGGTGAGCAGGTCGCGATGGAGATCCGCGCGGTGTCGGCAGGCCGACAGCCGAGTGCGTCGGAGGGCGATGCGCGTGAGCGCTCGGCAACTGCTGATAATGAGCCTTATGCGGAACCCGAGCCTGTTCCGGGCGAGTCTCCGCGTCGGCATCCCGACGCCGTCCAGGTCTCCTTCGGGCCCGAACAGGCCGCCGAAGCCATCCGCTCGCTGCGTCAGCGGCTCACCGCCGAGCACCAGGCCGAGACCGAGCAGCTGATCCGGCGAGAGCTCGCCGAGATCGACGCTGGTCGCGACCCGAGGCAGCCTACCGCGACACGCCTCGCGCCGCCAGCGGCCGTGCGTGCGCGCGTGCGCCAGCGCCGAGGGGAGGGGGTCGTCGGAATCACGGAGAGCGGCGCGCAGGGCCAAAGCGCCCCTCCCTCACGTTCCTCCGAAGGATCCCGGCCCCCGCGGCTGAAGGACGACGAGCCGTGAACGGATCATCCGGGTGGGTGCCAGAGCTCCAGTTGGACGAGGCTCATCGCGTTTCGTCGCATGCTGTCCATCGTGACCTGCTCCTGGAGGAAGTCTCTCGCGCCAGCCTCGTACCGGGCGAACTTCGCGACGTCCTGCATGGAGATGCCCCAGGAGATGCGCTGGACAAGGTGTGGCTGCTGCTGGCCCGGGATCGTGACCAGCAGCCGAGGGGTCAGTTTGTGCAACATGAGTCGTTTCATCGGACCGATCGTCGTCCAGATCATGACACGATCCAAGCCCCCCGGAAGGCCGCATGACCTTCCCCTCCTTCCGGGCCTCGGTCTGCAACGCGGCGACCAGCAGGCGGTTGCAGTGGGTCACGGGGGTGCTGCCGTTGCCGCCGGTGGACCCTGGCGCTGGGGGCGACTGGACGGGCCGCTTCGTGCCGGACGTGCCTGGGGGCGGCGGAGGGCTCGACTACGAGGTGGTGGTGGGCGGTCCGGTGGGGGTGCGCGGGCGGCTGGCGCACGTACGGATGCCGCTCGAGGCGGTGTCGAAGGTGACGGGGACGATCCGGCTCTTCCCGGCGGCGAGGCCGGCGCCGGTGCCGCACTACGAGCACAAGGGCGAGGCGATCGCCGCGGGCTTCGGCTTCGCGGTGTCGGGCGTGGTGTACCGGGATCCGGTGCTGACGGTGGTGCGGGTGGCGCGGCGGGAGGGCCGGTTCGTGCAGGAGGGGTTCCTGTACGTGTACGCGGACGCGGCGCACGTGCCGTTCGAGTTGTGGGCGGTGCACTCGGACTCGACGACGCAGGAGCTGGAGGCGGGCGGGGCGTTCGCGCTGGAGCATCCGGGCGTGTACGTGCACGTGCGGTGGGCGAAGGCGCGGGGCGGCCAGGCGCCGCGGTGGACGGGGGACCGGTGGCGGGTGGAGCTGCTCGGCCCGGAGGTGTTCGGAGACGCGCAGGGGTTCGCGTGGGTGGGGAGCTTCCTGCAGTACGCGGACGTGGAACCGCACTCGCCGGCGGCGGAGACCTTGTTGGCGGAGATGCAGGCGCCGGCGCAGCTGATGGTGGAGGGAGCCTCGTGGGGGCCGCTGTGGGGGCCCTTCGGGGTGGTGCCGAAGCTGAACCCGGCGGAGGACCGGCCCGAGCGCGGGCACGGTGAGGCCGCGGCGGCGGAGGGGCACCTTCGGTTCCTGGCGCTGGCGGCGCGGCCGCGGGGGCCGTGGGAGCCGGTGCCGCTGGGGTTGAACCCGCACGCGGGGTCGACGGGAGACCAGCAGGACTTCGGGACGAGCAAGCTCGCGCCGGCGCTGAGCGTGCGCGGCGGGAACCCGCTGCACCTCGAGGAGGCGCTCTTCTCGGTGATCGCCGAGGCGCAGCGGCCGACGCACTTCCGGGAGGCGGACGGGTCGAAGGTGCGTGCGGCGGAGCATCCGCTCTGGGTGGTCTGGTCGGGGCGGACGCACTACCACCCGGACGTGTCGAAGGACCGGCTGGGGAAGGCGCCGTGGATGCCGTCCTTCGAGGCCCACGGCTGGGGCGGGAAGGACAACCAGCACTGGAGCTCGCTGAACCTGTGCGGGCTCTACCAGCTGACGGGGAGCCAGCTGCTGCGCTCGCTGATCGAGGACGAGGTCGAGCTCTACCTGGCGGGGCAGACGGTGGACCCGCGGCTGCCGACGACGGGGCGGGACGCGCCGCGCGCGGTGGGGCGGACGCTGCTCACGGCCTGCTGGCTGTGGCTGTGCACGGGGCGCGCGGACCTGAAGCAGCGGATCCTGGACCGGGTGCGGGTGAGCGTGGCCGCGGCGCCGGCGTTCCAGCGGCCGGACTGGCAGGTGCGGACCCTGGAGCGGAACGGGCCCGACGGGCGGGTCCTGGGCGGGCGGTGGCCGTTCTGGGTGGGCTGGAACGAGGCGCTGGCAGCGCCGGGGCTGTGGGCGGTGCACCGGCTCTTCGGGGCCGAGGACGGGACCGCGCGGGCGCTGGCGAAGATGTCGGCGTACACCGTGGTGCGCTACGGGTTCTTCCGGCGCTCGGGCGAGACCTGGTGGCGGATCGCGAACGGCGTGCGCTACCTGGTCGACGCCGAGGAGGGCAAGGCGCTGCCCGCGGAGGCGTACGACGACCCGGGCCAGGTCGAGGACGCTGGCGGGGGTTTCCTGCCGTGGGCCTACGCGGCGGCCAGGGTGGCGCTCCGGATCGCGCAGGAGGACGGCGACGCCGAGGACGTGGTCCAGCGGGCGGGCTCGATCGTGGCGCAGATCGAGGCCTCCAGGCAGCCGGAGCTGGGCTTCACGCGCTTCGACGAATGGCTGGCGCTGTGAAGCCGGGCACGGCCGCGGGCGCGACCTTCGCCGCGCGGTTCGATCGCCAGCTGCTCGCCTACTTCCAGGACCACCGCCGGCGCTGGCTGGCCGGCCAGGTGAAGCTCTCGGCCCACGTGCAGGACTGGAAGGTCCTGCCGGACGGAACGCGGGCGCCGCTGTGGTACGCGCGGCCCTTGGGCGAGAAGGTCACGATCGACAAGGCGGCGTTCTTCGCCGCGGTGGGCTACCGGCCCAGCGAGCCGGCGTGCCTGGCGCACGCGAGCCTGGCGAAGGTGCGGGTCTTCTCGGGCGGCGCGCGCGCGGGCAAGAGCCGCTGGGGCGGGATGGAGCTGTGCCCGATCCTGCTCACCCCGGGGACCAGGACCTGGATCGTGGCGCCCGAGTACGAGCAGGGCCGCCGCGAGTTCGAGTACGTGCTCGAGCACACGGTCGAGCACCCCGAGCTCGGGCCCAAGCTGAAGCCGTTCCTGAAGCGCTGCGCCAACCGCCCGAGCCAGGGCGACATGGAGATCCGCTTCCAGTGGGAGGACGCCGGGACGAGCTTCCTCCTGGTCAAGACCGCACAGCAGCCGCAGAGCCTGCTCTCCGAGGAGCTCGACTGCGTGCTCGTGGCGGAGGCCTCCGAGATCCCCGAGGACCGCTGGTCGCGCTACCTGCGCATGCGGCTCACCACGCGCCAGGGCATCGCGCTGTTCCCCACCTCGCCGAAGGGCATGGGCTGGGTCGCCGAGCTCTACCGCAAGGGCATGGACGGCGAGCCCGGGTACTTCTCGGTGAACGTCGACTCCCGCATGAACCCCACCCTGACCGCCGAGGAGGTGGAGTTCTGGTCGAAGGACATGAGCGACGAAGACTTCGAGGAGCAGGTCCGCGGCCGCCCAGCGCCCAAGGCGGGGCGTGTCTATGCGGGCTTCGACCGCGGGATCCACGTCGAGAGCTGGCGGGCCGAGTGGCCGAAGCCGACCTGGCGGCGCGGGCGGGCGATCGACTTCGGCTTCTCGGATCCCTTCGCGTGCCTGTGGGTCGCCGAGGACGAAGACCGCAGGCTCTACGTCTACCGCGAGTTCTACAAGCGCAAGGTGCTGATCGACGACTTCGTGCGCCACCTGGCGCTGGTCGAGGGGTGGGAGCACGAGATCGACAAGGACACCCTCAAGGTGAAGCTGTCGGGCGTGTGCGGGCGGCGGGAGCGGATCGACGGGCCGACGATCGTCGACTGGGACGCCTCCGACCGCGCCGAGCTGGCGCGCCGCGGCATCCGCACGCGCAAGGCCGACAAGGACGTGCTCGCCGGCGTGAAGACGCTGTCCGAGCTGCTGCGCGTGCGCGAGGACGGGCGGCCGCGGCTCTTCGTGCACCCCTCCTGCAAGAACCTGATCCGCGAGTTCGACGTGTACGAGTGGGACGGGCGCGCGGACCAGCCCAAGGACAAGGACAACCACGCGCTCGACGCGCTGCGCTACTTCGCCCATACGACGCAGCCGCACCTGCGCGACCTGAAGCTGCGCGTCTTGCAGTTGTAGAAGTCGTGTCGCAGGGTCCGCGCGATGCTCACGCGCGCCTACAAGACCGCGGCAACCGAGGTCCAGACGACGGGCTCCGTCACGATCGCCAACGCGGTCACGGGCCAGCGCATCGAGGTCGCCTTCGCTCTGGTGACCCGCAACGCGGGGAGCACCAACCACGTCAAGATGAAGTTCGGCTCGAGGATCATCCTGAGCTCCTCGACGGACGTCGTGCCGTACGCGAGCGGCGGGCCCTTCCTCGCCGACGAAGGTGAGAACCTCACGATCGAGGTCGGTGCCGCCACCACGGGCAACTACGCCATCACGTGGAGGTACATCCCGGCATGAGTGCAGCGGGGGGGATCCTCGGCTTCGCCAGGCGCCTTCGCCGCGCGTGGGCGATCGCCACCAAGCAGAGCCGCGGGAACGCTGCGATCGCCCAGGAGATGACGGCCAAGGAGATCCCGCAGGCCTTCGACCTGGCCACCTTCCAGCAGGCCCTCGAGGTCAACGTCTGGGTGTTCGCGGCGGTCTACCGATTGGCGCTGGCGCTCTCTTCGACCGGGTACCGGATCGTCAAGAGCGGCACGGACGAGGAGGCCAAGGGTGGCGGCGCCGACGAGGTGCGCGAGGTGTTCGAGCGGGTCAACAAGGACCAGACCCGCAATGACTTCCTCGAGGCCTCCTTCGTGCACCTGGCGCTGGACGGCGAGACCTACGCCGAGAAGGCGAAGAACAAGCTGGGCCGCACGCGCGAGCTCTTCGTGCTCAACCCGCAGCACCTGCTCGCCGTCCCGGACGAGAGCGGCAACCGCCTGGTCCGCGAGTACGTCTACCGCCGCGGCACCAAGGAGGTGCGCTTCGTCCCCGATGAGGTGATTGCGTGCCGGTTCTACAACGCCGGCAACCCCTACCGCGGCATGAGTCCGGTCGCGCCGATCCGCAACGAGGTCGCCGCCGACGTCTCCGCGGCGCGCTACACGCTCAACATCCTGCGCAAGGGCCTGCGGCCGGGCGGCATCCTCACCCCGACCGAGGGCGATCTCGACGAAGCCGGTTGGGAGCGCCTCAAGGGACAGATCCAGCAGTTCAACGCCGGCGCCGAGAACGCGGGGCGGCTGCTGGCGCTGCCGGCCGGCTTCAAGTTCGACCGCGACAGCGTGACGCCGCGGGATATGGACTTCGTGTCCTTGCGCAAGTTCGCGCGCGAGGCCTCGGCCGCGGCGTTCGGCGTCGCGCCGATGATGATCCAGAACTTCGACGCGGCGACGTACGCGAACAGCGAGCAGCAGCTGCGCGCGTTCTGGGACTACACCGGCAAGCCGCTGCTCAAGAAGCTCTTCGGGGCGCTGAACGAGCACTGGATCCACCCCGAGATCAGCGACGAGATCAGCCTCGCGCCCGACCTGGTCGGTATCGACGCCCAGATCGACAGCGAGAAGAGCCGCGTGCAGAACGTCACGAGCCTGCTCACCGGCGGCGTGATCACGATCAACGAGGCGCGCTCCAAGATGGGGTACGCCAGGCTCCCCGACGGCGACAAGCTCCTGGTCCAGGGCGCGCTCACGCCCATGGACCCCGCGGACATCCAGAACCCCCTTGCTGCCGCGCCGGCTCCGCAGGGACAGGCGGACGAAGGTGATCCCAGCACCTCCGAGGGCGACGACGGCCAGGAGCCGGCGCGGCGCTTCTTCACTCCGCACCGCAACGGGCACAGCCGCAACGGCCACGCCCGCAAGGTGCGGAGCCCCGAGCTCGACGAGGTCCTCCGCGGCGCCCACGAGAAGAGCCTCTCCCGGGCCGAGGAGAAGCTGTCCCGCCGCGTCGAGGGCGCCCTCGTCCAGCTGCGGCAGCGGATCCTGAAGCGCGCCGACGACATCGGCGGCGCGGCCGGCGCCGACGAGCTGCTCCCCACCCCCGAGCACGAAGCCCGCGTCCTGCTCGAGGACGTCACGCCGGCCGTCCTCGAGGTCATGCGCGAGGCCGGGGAGACTGCCCTCCGCCGGCTCGGACTCGAGCCCGAGAAGGCGGGGGCCGCGACCTGGCGCGTGCGCGCGGACGCCTGGCACCTCGAGCACCGCCGCAAGGTGTCGGTCTCGAGCCTGTTCAGCCTGGCGAACCGCAAGGTCGCGGACTACGTCGACCGGCTCTTCACGCACCTGCACAAGGCGACCGCCGGCCTCAAGGAGGCCCTGCGCGAGCTCGTCGACCGCTTCCGCACGGGCGCCGAAGCCGGCGAGGGCGTGTCCGAGCTGACGGCGCGGATCGCCGAGATGCCCGAGCTCAGTCCCCTGCGCGCCGAGCGCATAGCCCGCACCGAGACGATCTCGGCCGTCAACACCGCCCAGATCGAGGCCTTCCGCGCCGCCGGCACGGCCCGCAAGTCGTGGCTCTCGGTCGGCGACGACCGCACGCGCGAGTCCCACCTCGAGGCCGAGCGCAAGACCGCGGCCGCACCGATCGCGGTCGAGCAGCCCTTCGTCCTCACCGAGGAAGGCCGCGGCACCGCCGAGCTCCAGTTCCCCGGCGACCCGGCCGCGCCCGCCTGGGCGACCGTGCACTGCCGCTGCGCGCTGGTGCCGGAGCAGGACGAGACCCGCGCCTACTACGCCGCCCGCACGAAGCAGGAGCTGCAGGAGACGACCCGATGACCGAACCCCTCTTCGAGCGCAAGCACGTGCCCTGCTTCGCCGTGAAGGCGAAGAGCATCAAGGAGAAGGACCGCACGCTCGAGGCCGTGGTCTCGAGCGACATCGTCGACCGCGACGGCGAGATCGTCGTGCCGAAGGCCTTCGAGAAGCGGCTCGACACCTTCAAGGCGAACCCGGTCCTGCTGTGGAACCACAACCCCTTCGAGCCGCCGATCGGCAAGGTGGTCGACCTCGAGATCAGCGAGAAGCGCATCGACGCGAAGATGCAGTTCCGCCCCGAGGGGGACAGCGAGCTCGCCGACGACGTGTTCAAGGCCTTCGCCGGCGGCTTCCTGAGCTCGTTCTCGATCGGCTTCCGGGTGTTCGAGGTCGAACAGTCGAAGGACGTCGCCACCGGGCGGCCCAACCCCGTGCGCATCACCGACGGCGAGCTCTTCGAGATCAGCGCGGTGACCATCCCGGCGAACACCGACGCGCTCGTGAAGGCGGACCGGATGCTGCGCCGCCTGAAGGGCGCGGGCTTCCAGGCCGGTGACGAGCAGATCAGGACCGTCTACGCGGCGCCCACGGACCTCGACGTCCTCAAGCGCTGCCGGGCGATCGCGAAGCGGATCCAGGACCGGGTTGCCCTTCGGGACCAGGTCAACGCCGACGAGCTGGCGGCACTGGAAGAACTCCGGCTCGCCGTGATGTGCGCCACGGCCAAGGACAACGGCGCAGCGGACATCAAGGCGGTGCAGGAGCTCCTCTCCTGCCTGA
>JADLFX010000043.1 GCA_020849665.1 Planctomycetota bacterium
CACCCGCTCCACCTCCCAGGGGACGGCGGCGCCGATCTCGAAGCGCTGCACTTCGAGTCCATGCGGGTCGTCCTCGGCCAGGCGCACCCACGGTTCCGGTTGGGGTGCACTGCGTGGTCGGCCTGCGGCTGCGTCGTCCCTGCGGGAGGGTCGCTCGAGCCGAGCCCGTTGCTGCCGCCACGACGGCACGTCCCGACGCGCACGGGCCGACCGCCGACCGCCGAGCGCCGACCGGCGCCATGGCCGCGGCGGCAGGGGGAGGTTCTCGCCGGGGTCGGGGTGCGTGCGGGGTTCCGGAGTGTGGATCCTCCGGCTCTGCCGCTGGATTGTCCGTCGACGTAATCCGCCCCAGGAGTCCAGCTTGCCGCCGATCCGCCGCCATCGCTTCCTCCCGGCCCTGACCCTCGCCTGGCTCGGCTCCCTGCTCCCAGCGCAGGACCCTCCCGCGGGCGAAGCCACCGGGGCGTGGATCTCGATCCTGCCCGACTCGCCGCTCAAGACGCGGCTGGCCCAGGTGGTGCGGCGCGCCCCGCCCCCCGACCCCGGGGCGGCGACCGAGCGGGCCGGGAAGGCGGCGCTGCTGCGCAGCGAGCTGCGCTTCAAACCCAGCCGCCGCTGGCTGCTCCTGCCCGAACTGGCCAGGCTCCTGGCCACCGATGACGAGCAGCGCGCCGCGCTGCGCGAGATCCTCGATACGGGCGTGCGCGCGGTGCGCGAGACGCTCGCCGCGGAGGGCGCGGATCGCGACGTCGGTGCCGCAGCCGCGCTCTGCGTGGCGCAGCTGTGGCAGCTGGCGCGCGGCGTGGAGCTGCCGCAGGCGCACACCGACGCGCTGCACGCTCAGGTCGTCGCGGCCCTGGCGGCGCCGGACGTCGCCGCGATGAGCGACGCCGACAAGCAGCGCTTCTGGGAGTTCCACCTCGGCGTGACGGTGTTCGTCGCGAGCATGGCGGAGGCCGTCGAAGGCGACGCGCAGCTCGGCGAGCTGCGCAAGGCAGCGGACCGGATCCTCGCGGCCCTTCTGGGCGTGGACCCTGCACAGGTCGAGATCGGCGCCAAGGGCCTCGTGGCACGTGCCGCACGCACGCCGGCGTCCCGGCCCGTGGCGAAGGATACGGTCCCCGTCGCGCCGCCGGTCGCCGCTGGTCCTGCCGCCCTGCCAGCGACCGGGCCCGCGATCTCCGGGGTCACCTACACCGCGCCGGCCGGCTGGACGCGGGAGACCGCCCACGGCAACGTCCTGTTCCGCGCCACCCTCGGCGACGTCGACCGCCAGGGCCGGCCGGAGGCGAACAACGCCGGCAGCCATCAGGCGACCATCGGCGTGCTGCCGATCCTCACCGCGTCGCAGGGGCCGACGGCGCTCTTCGATCAGACCTGGCGCGACCAGTTCGGTGCGTTCGAGCTCGGCGACACCTTCGTGCACTACCGCGCGCGGCTGCCGAGCCAGCTCGTCGTCCTCTACATGGGGCGCTTCTTCACACGGCCCACCACGCCGCAGGCCGAAGGCAACCCGAAGACCTACGGCGCGCTCTACCTGATCGACCTGGGAGCCAACCGCTTCCAGCCCCTGGTCGCCGTGGTCGAGCCGCGCAGCACCAGCATCGGGATGAACATGTTCAAGGAGGGCGCGGCCCTGCAGGCGCTCTCGTTCCCGCTCTGGGCCCTGCTCCAGTCGGTGCGGCCCGCGGCGGGAGTGCCGCCCTATCCGGCCGGCGGCTTCTTCGCCGCGGCGGACCTGCGCGGGCACTGGACCACGACCGGCGGGGCGTTCGGCGGCACGTACTACAACACGGTCACCGGTGGCTTCGCCGGCGCCGCGGTGCTGACCTCCGGCGGCCACTTCTTCCTGCGCGACGACGGCAGCTACGAGTACGCATTCATGTACTCATCCAGCCACCCCCAGTTCGGCAACTCGGGCGGCGCGACGAAGCACGCCGGCCGGTATCGCCTGGACGGCGACATCGTGCACGTCGCGCCGAGCCAGCCGATCGAGTACGCGTTCACCTGCTGTGCAGTCGGCATCGGCATGCGCCAGACCGCCGAGGGTCCGCGCCGCGTGCTGGTCACCGTCACCGCGGCCCCGGACGGCGGGTTCCGTGCCCCGTCGTTGGTCCCCAACTGGGACTCCTACGAGGGCACCATGACCTGGTACACGGAAGACCCGACGCGGAGGTGAGCCGGTGCAGCCACTCGTGCGCGAGCCCAGCTCGGGGCTCTCGGCCGTGACGCGGACCGCACGCGCCGCCCTCTTCGCCGGCCTCGTGCTCGGCGGAGCCGTCACCGGCAGCGTCGCCCAGGATCCCGCCCCGGGGCCGCAGCCGCCCAAGTTCAAGCACGGCGGCGACGCCCTGGTGCAGGTGACGTTCCGCAGCGCGTCGCACCACGAGCAGCGGCGCACCGACGAGTCAGGCGAGTCGGTCGCCACGGTGCACACCCACGACTGGGAAGTGTCGGGCCTGCTCGAGGTGAAGACCCACGCCCTCGGCGCCGGGCTCCTGGTGTTCACCGTCGTTGGTGTGTACGGCGAGCTGGAGGGCCATGCGAGCGAGACGCGGGCGTGGGTCCGCAAGGGCCTGGCCGGCGAAGGCGGTCTGTCGAGGTGGGAGGAACGGGCGCAGGAAAGCTGGTCGGCGCAGAAGGTGCGCAAGGACCGGTTCCCCGGCGCCGGCACGATCGAGATCGATCTGGACCGCCGCACGTGGACCGCGCCGGAGCTCGGCGACGTGTTCGATGCCTGGCCGAGCCAGCTGCACGAGCGGGAGCGGTACTCCGCAGAGTGGCACCCGGACCCCAGCGACGAAACCGCCCAACCGCGCTTCTCCTTCGACAAGCAGATCCGGATGACCGGGCTGCTCGGCGACGGCCCGGACCGGCCTTCGAAGCGCTCGGCCACCGAACTCGGCCTGCAGCAGAAGCTGTCCCGCGCCAACCCGCTGACGGCGATGGTGAAGCCCAAGGGCGGCGCGGACCCGCTCCTGGGCACGGCCGCGATCGAGATCGGGCAGGGCAAGAACCGGATCAGCGCCTCGGTGTCGTGGGCCTTGCGCCGCGAGCTGCCGGAGCTCGAGCTGCGCGTCTCCTCGCCGGACTTCGAGAGGTGGCGGCCGACCGGCGACCGGCTGCCGTTGGTCGAAGGCCGCCTGCCAGGAAACGCGCTGCAGCTCACTGCCGAGCTGGTCGATCCGAGCGGGGCACCCATCACAGGCGTGCGCATCCGCCGCATGCGCTGGTGGCTGGAGGACACCTCGCGCCTGCCCGGCGTGTGCCTGAACTGGCCGTACGGCAGCACCGACACCTCGCCGGACCTGGAGTTCGACTCCAGCCGGGCGACCGACGAGGGCCAGCGCCTGGAGTTCACCGACCTCACCACGCTGCGCAAGACGGTGCGCGTGGTGCCATACGACTTCGGCGGGTGGAGCACGCTGCGGGTCGAAGCCGACCTCGACGACGGAAGGACGATTCGCGGCAGGCGCAAGGGGCAGAGCGGCGACGAGACTGCGATCCGCCTCCCGGACCGCGAGCCCGACTCCAGGGTCGCGACCTCGTGGAAGCTCCTCCTTCACGGCACCGGCAAGGCCGACGACGCGGACGACGAGACCGAGCCCGAGGGGGCAGGTGCCGGAGACGGGCTCACCCTCTTCGAGGAGTACCGGGGCTTCTACGTGAACGGCGAGTTCGACTACGGCGACGCTGAGCGCAAGGACGTCATCGTCTACGACCAGATCGGCAGCAGAAGCACGCGGGAGGCCAGCCAGCTCTTCGCGAGTGCTTCCGGAGTCACCTGGTCGCTGCATGTCCTCCGCCCCGGCCAGGGCGAGATGAACGACTCGCGGGTGATCAACCGCAACCGCGGCAATGGGCCGACGCGCGGCCCGCAGCACGTCGTGAGCCTGAAGTCGGATGCCAGGGGCGGGATGCCCTGCGCGACTGGCAACCGGCCGGGGCGCGGCGAGGTCCTCGTGCCGGCGCCGGAACTCGTGTACCGGATCGCCCCTCGCCTGCGCGGGCGCCGCGATCTCTACGCGCGCTCGATCGCCCA
The DNA here is from genome assembly GCA_020849665.1 of Planctomycetota bacterium. Lineage (GTDB taxonomy): Bacteria > Planctomycetota > UBA1135 > UBA1135 > UBA2386 > JADLFX01. The sequence continues at coordinate 4,043 of JADLFX010000043.1, forward strand.
GGCGATGCTCGCCCTCTGCGGCGTGCGGCGGCCAGGGGTCAGCGACTGGGGCATGGTGTCGTTCCAGGCGGCGCGTGCCGAGGACGGTGCTGTGATCGTGACCGGTGGGGACGGGACTCGCGTCCAGGTGCGCGACGAGAGCGGCAAGCGCGACCTGGGCGCGGAGTGGTTGCGGGCTGCGGAACGAGACGCCGATGTGCTGCGCAGGCATCTGCGCAGCGTGCAAGGAGGCGAGCGTGCGATCGAGGCGGCGACCAAGGCCCTGGCCACGCGCTCGTTCTACGTCGCGCTCCGCGGCGGTATCCACTCCGGCCCGCTCGCCAACATCATGCGTCAGACGTTCGCCGACGCCTACTATGTGCCCGAGGCGCGAACTCTCTACGTGCTGCCGCCCGGAGGCGACGACAGGGTCGGCTACAGCCTGCCGTCGACTTCGGAGGGTGACGGGTTCAACGCGAAGGACCACACGCCGCGGCCGCGCTTCGGCGACAGTTCCAATCCGGCGCCGCGCGGCACATTCGTGGTCAACGATCACGCGCAATGAGGATCGCCATGGACCACTCCGTGCGTGTCGGGCTGGGCTTGGTCTGCCTTCTGGCCGTGTCGGTGCCGCCGTGCCCTGCCCAGGGGCCGGTGCTGGGGCTCACGGTGTTGGCTCCGAAGAACGCGCGTGCCTGGATCCCGACCACCCAGCTCGTCCTGCGGGTGGAGCTGCTGCACCCCGGCGACGTCGACGACGCCGCTTCGACCCGGTCCCTTCACCTGGCCCCGGCCGGCAAGGCCTGGCCCGAAGCCATCACGCTCTCGGTGACCGGGCCGGACGGGAAGCCCGTCCTGTGGACCTTCGAGCGGTCTGCCCCCCGGGGGAAGCAGCCGCTCGTGCTCGACCACGGTTCGTCCGCGGCGATGGGCTTCCTTCTGGCCGCCGACCCGGCGCGCAAGGTCGTCCCCGGGCGCCACACGCTGCGCGCGGTGCTGGAGATCAAGGACGGCGAGGGCTGGCGCGGCCGCAGCGAGTCGGCGCCGTTGGAGATCGAGGCGGCGCTGCCGGAGGAGAGCCCGCGCGCGCTCGGCATCTCCCTTGCCGGTGGCGAGGCCCTGGCGCCGGCGGATCCGTGGGTGTTCGCGATCGACGTGCCGCCGCCGCCGCCGGGAACGCGCGACGATGACCTGCGCAGCGGCTACACGCTGAAGCTGCACGACGCTGCCGGCCGTGAGGTCCCGGTCACGCCGGCGCCGCTGGCGTGTCCCCCCGTCCTGCCGGCGGCCCGCGACCTCGCCGAGTCGGGCTTCGGACCCGTGCTGGCGGTGCTCGATCCGCGGGCCACCGCGGACCTGGCTCCAGGCAGGTACCGGCTGGGAGTCGAGTGGCGCGGCACCATCGCTGCGGCTCCCGTGGCCGGCACTCTTTCGTTCACGATCCTGTCCGCCTCCGAGGCGGTCGGACGCGCGGAGCGCGGCACCGCGCTGCAGCACGCGCGCCTCGCCCAGGCCACGGCGCTGCTCTGGCACGCCGAGTTCGGCAACGCCGCCCACGTGGAGCGCTACACCACGCTTGCCGCCACGGTGCTGCTCGCCGCGGAACGTGCGGCGCTGGACGAGTACGCCAAGAACCCGCGCGACGTGCGCGCGGTGGCCACGCTGGCGGAGATCTTCGCGCTGCAGGGCGACTTCGCCGCGGCGCTGGCGTTCGCCCGGGTCGCCCTCGGCCTCTGGACGCCGCCGCCGCGCGCCGCGGACGAGCTCCCGGCGCCTCCGCCCGAGGACCTGCGGCGCATGGCTGCCGAGCTCGAGCTCCGCGCCGAGCAGAGCCCAGGCCGGGTGCTGCCCTACCTGCGCACCGCAGTGGCCGCGGCGCGCGGGATGGCAGAGGCGAACTCGCCGGCCCCCGGCGCCGCGACCCGGCCATCGGCGCCGGGCCCGGAAACCGCCCTGCACCAGTGGGCAAGCACGGCCCGCGCCAGCTCCGAGTACCGCGGCACCGACTACGGCGCCGCGCAGGCCACCGGCGCTCCCGACGTGCCGCGTGCGGGCGACAGCCCGCGTGCCTGGGCCGCCAGGCTGCCCGACGGCGGCGAGGAGTGGCTGGAACTCACCTACGCACAGGCGGTGCACGCCACCGAGGTCCGGGTGATCCAGAGCTTCCAGCCGGGCGCGATCGTCCGCATCGACCTGATCGACGCGTCGGGTGCGGCCACGACGGTGTGGACCGGTCCGGACCGGACGGCCTACGCGGCGGGCACCATCGGCGTGCTCGCCGCGACGTTCCCGGCCAGCACCCGGGCGGTGGCGCGCGTGCGCGTCGTGCTCGACACGAAGCGGGTCGCGAACTGGAACGAGATCGACGCCGTGGAGCTCGTGGGAGACCGGCGCTGAGGCGCTGGCCGCGCCGCGTCGCCCGTGCTTCGGCCAGCACGGCGGCGCGTCACGCTGGTTCAAGGACTAGCCGCCCTGACGTTTCCACTCGAAACGCTGGGGGCGGCCGCCCTTGGCGTAGCCGATCGAGGCGGTGAGGCCGCCCTCGCCGGAGAGCTCGTACACGATGCGTTGCGGGAAGTCGTGGCGCGGGTTCTCGAACACGGCGCGCGTCTTGCCCAGCTCGGTGAGCACGAATTCGGTCGGCGCGGCGCCGCCGGGCTGCGCGATGTAGACCAGCCCGCCATCGCGCTCGACGATGCGCAGGAATTCGAACGCGGTCATCCTGCCGCGCGCAACGGTGCGCGACACGCCGAGCATGGCGCCGCCGAGCGGCGGGCTCCAGCGCTCCTCGATCGACGTGGTCCCGGCCGCGCCTCTCGTTCCGACCCACGCGCCGGCCAGCCACTCCAGGTCGCCCATCACGGCCTTGGCCGGCGTGGGCTTCGCGATGTCCTGCGGATGGCGGTAGAGCGCCACCGAGTTCATCCCCGTGGGCGGATCGACCGCGACGCGCGCGAGCAGTCCGTCGGGCGTGATGCGCAGCTCCGTCCGGATCAGCCCGGTGCGCGAGTTGTCCGACGCGCGCAGGAGCTCGATCTCGTACGCGAACGCGCCGTCCTGCCACGCGCCGCGATAGCGGGAGACCGAGCCCGCACCCTTCCGGGCGACTTCGGTGGGCGAACCGTCGAGCGCCATGCGCACCTCCTCCTCGCGACGCACCAGGACGAACGCATCCGCCTCGATGCGCAGCCTGATCCTCGCGCTCATGCTGGGCTGTTGCTGCTCGGGGGCCCGGCCCTCGGTGCGGTCTTCGACGTAGATCCACTCGCCGTCCAGCGCGCGCAACCCGTCGTTCTGCGGGGAGCGCGCGCTGGCGGCCAACGCCGTCGAGAGCGCGCCGAGGGTTGCGAGAAGGGCGAGTGCATGCATCAGCCGAGTGCGAACCTGCATCGAGGAGTCTCCGGTGACGTCGTGAGGCGCGCGGACGGCGCCAATGTCGCGGCGAACCCGGGACGCGCCCGCGCGTGAAGCGCGGCGCAGGATAGCGGGCTGCGTCGTGCGCGCTCGAAGTGCGGCCGGGGAAGACAGCCCAGGCATCGTGATCGCGCCGGGGACTGACGGCACGGGACCGTCGCCGGACCGGTCCCAGCACGCTCCGATGCCGCCTGGTCCGTTGGCCGCGGAGATCCGGAGGCAGGCGGGTTGCCGGGCGCCGCCCGCGGGTGAGGGGGCTGGCGCGTGCGGCGCGGAGGCCGCTCCGGGGTGCTGGTGCGGCCGGTGCCGTGACCCGGAATGGTCAGGGCTAGGGCGCGCACGCGCCGCCAGAGGAGTGGGTGGATCTCCCCTGTGCGAGGGCAGTGCACCTCCCTGGGGGTCGTGGGGATCCAGGGCTTCCAGCCGGGCGCCGGTCCTGGTTCCCCTCGCCACCGCCCGGTGCCGCATGCCGGGGATGGGCACCCGGTACGGCGCCCGGCAACGGCGGCTCGCCCGCTCCGGGGGGACCCGGTGCGGGAGCGGGTCCAGGCCGCTCTCCCAGGGAGGCCGGTGGCAGGGGTCCGCGCTCGGTGCGGCCTTGCCGCGGGCCGTTCCTGCGAGCCGCCATGCGGACCCTGTCGCGACCCGGAGCATGGCGCCCGCCCCGGCTCGCATGTGTCCAGCGAAAGTCGCCCGGCCGTCCGCCGTTCGTGGTCCGGTGGGGGCCAGGCCACCGTCTGGCCACCGCGTGCCCCAACCCCAACCCCAGCCCCGATCCGCCATGAACTTCGCCACGACCCTTCTCACCATGGGCGCGCTGCTCTGCCTGCCCGCCGCCGGCCTGGCCCAGACCCAGGATCCGACCCCGCAACCCAAGCCCGTCGCGCAGAAGGAGACCCCGCCCGCGCCGGCCCAGCAAGGCGAGCGAGTCCAGCAGGGCGAGAAGGCCAAGGACAAGGCCGGCGAGAAGGCCAAGGACGACTGCGCGAACTGCCCCGACGCCAAGGCCGTGCCTGCCGGCGCCACGGCGAAGGCCGTCGACCTCGCGAAGGGCATGAAGCTCAAGGACTTCACCCCGATCTCCGACATCCTCGCCGCGCCCGAGAAGTTCGAGGGCAAGCGCGTCCTCGTGAAGGGCCCCGCCGTCGCCGTCTGCGAGAAGCGCGGCTGCTGGATCAACCTGAAGAGCGACAAGGACGCCTCGAAGGCCCTGCGCGTCAAGGTCGAGGACGGCGAGATCGTGTTCCCGATGACGGTCATGGGCAAGGAGGTCCAGGCCGAGGGTGTCGTCGAGAAGCTGGTGATCCCGGTCGAGACCCTGCGCGAGGCACTGAAGAAGAGTGCCGAGGCCAAGGGCGAGACGTTCGACCCCGCGAGCGTGAAGGAGCCGCGCGTCGTCTGGCAGCTCAAGGGACTCGGCGCGAAGTTCCCGAAGTAGGCCCCGCTCCCGTCCTGCCTGCATGGCCGGCCACAACTGGCGCTGGTGGTTCCATGCGATCCACCGCGACGTGGGGTACCTCTGCGTCGGTCTGGTCCTGATCTACTCGGTCTCCGGCATCGCCGTGAACCACGTGGCGGACTGGAACCCCAACTACGCCATCGCCAAGGTGAACGGCAACATCGGCGCGGTGGCCCACGGCGCGGAGGTCGACGACGCGCTCGCGCGTGCCGTGCTCGGCAGGCTGGATCTCTCGCCCGAGTACCTGACGCTCTTCCAGCCCGGGCCGCACCAGCTGCGCATCGTGCGCGAGAACCACACGATCGACGTGCAGCTCGATACCGGCGCGGTGCGGCACGAGATCGTCACGCCGCGGCCGATCCTGCACCCCGCGAACTACCTGCACCTCAACCACGCCAAGCAGATCTGGACCTGGGTCGCCGACGCGTTCGCCGTGGCGCTGATCGTGCTGGCGATCACCGGGATGTTCCTGCTCAGGGGCAAGCAGGGCATCACCGGGCGCGGGCTGTGGCTGACCGCCGCGGGCTTCGCCGTGCCGCTCTTCTTCCTCTGGCTCTACCTGTAGGCGGCCGGGGGCGCCGCCCCCGATTCGCTCACGCGCCAGACCGCGTCCACCGCCCGTCCACGAGCCGGGCGCGGCCGTCCTCGGCCAGCTTCTCGAGACCGGCCAGCAGCGAGCGGGCCGCGATCGGGAACATGCGCGGGTCGGTGTCCCAGTACACCTTGGGCACGAGTTCCTCGACCGTCGCCGGCCCTTCGGCCAGGAGCCCCACGAGCGCGGCCTCGCGCAGGGCGCGGTGGCGCAGGTACTGGCGCACGAGGCGGTGGCCGTCGCGCATGGCGGGGCCGTGTGCGGGGTAGAGCGTGGACATCGGCTCGGCCAGGAGGCGCTCCAGGCTCTGCAGGTAGGTGCGCAGGTGGCCCTCGGGCGGATCGATCACGATCGTCGAGATCGTCGAGAGCATGTCGCCCACGAGGACCGCGTGGTACCGGCTGTCCCGGAAGCAGAGATGCCCGCGGTCGTGTCCGGGCGTGAACACGCTGCCGAGGTGCCAGCCGGAGCTGCCATCCGGCGCGTCGCCCAACTCGATGCGGTCGCCGTCCTGCAGCGGCTCGCCGCGCAGGTAGCCGGCGGGGACGCGCGCCAGGGTGAGCGGATGGGCGAGGAGCGGCACGCGATAGCGCATGCTCACCGCGTTCACCGCGCCGATGTGGTCGGGATGGTGGTGGGTGAGCACCACTCCCGCGATGCGGCGGCCCTCCTCTTCCAGCTCGTCCAGGAGTTCGAAGAGGCGGTCCTGTTCGCTGGGCTCGTAGGTGCCGGGGTCGACCACGAAGAGCCGCTCGCCGCCGACCACGAGGCAGTTGGTCGTGGTGGCCGGCGGGATGGTGGGGGTGCGCACGCTGGCCATCAGCACGCCGGGGGAGAAGCGCACGCGATGCAGCTTGCCGTGCGCGTAGCCGGCGGCGGTGGCCTGGGCGGCGGCATGGAAGTGCGCCAGGTCCCCGCTCTCGAGCAGCTCCAGGAGGAGCAGCACCGGAGGCACGATCAAGACCTCGCCGCGCCGCCACGCGCCCAGCGCAGCCGCAGGGCGCCAGAACCGGCCGGCCACCAGCTCGCCGGGCCACACCTCGGGCGCCTCGCCGGCCGGCAGGCGCGCGTGGAAGAACAGGGTGTCGTAGCGCACCGGCGCGAAGGGCGGCGTCTCCACGCGACACACGGGGCGCAGCCCCGTCACCGCGGCCGGCGTGTGCAGGAGGCCGGGGTGCGGCGTCACCGGGGCCTCGCCCTTGGTGCCGGGCTCGACCAGGCGTGCGCGCCGTTCGGCCGCGCGCTCGCCCGCTGCCAGGTCCACGCGGCCGAGGAGCACGCCCGTCTCCTCGAAGAGCTCCCGTGCCGCGCAGCGCGCGAGCGCCGGCAGGTCGCCGGCGCCGGGCACGTCGGGACCGTCCTCCGGGCCGCGCACGCCGCCGGGCAGGGCCCAGTAGCCGCCGAAGAAGCGCAGCTCGGGCGCCCGCTCGACCAGGTACACCTCCAGCTCCGCGCCCTCGCCCCGGGTGAGCAGGACCGCGGCCGCCGCGCGTGCTCGCTCGCTCAAGCCGGCCTCACTCGGCGACGTTGCGCAGGGTGAGCAGCGCCATCGCCGTGCCGTAGCTGCGTCCCAGCTCGTGGCTGTCGACGAAGCTGCCGTCCATCTCGGGGATGCGCTGCAGGACCTCGAGGAAGCGCTGGTTGTTCTTGCGCCGCGCCTCGTCGGGCAGCAGGCGGTTGGCCTCGCTGGCGTGGAAGAGGCCGTGGAAGAAGAAGAACCCGGCCAGCTCGCCGTCGCTGTGGAAGTCGTTGCGGCGCACCTGCTCCATGCGGTCCATGTACTTCCAGTAGGCGTCGAACGCGGCCTGCACCTTGTCCCCGTCGCTGCGCCCGAACGCCAGGAGCGTGGCCTCGCAGAGCGGCATGCGCGCGGCGGCGTTCTTGATCTGCTCGTCGGTGTTGCGCGCGCGGCGGGTCTCGGCTCCCTGCGAGATCGAGCCCTCGCGCTCGCTCTGCGGCACCGGGCCGCCGTAGGTGTAGGCGCCGCTGCGGAAGCGCGCGCTCAGCAGCGCGCCGACTGCCTTCAGCGCCATGTCCTCGGGGAGCTGTGCGCCGGCGTTGCGCGCCAGGAGGCCGCTCCACAGCATCGCCCCGGTGGCGAACGCGTTGGGATACTCGTGCGCGAAGAAACCGTCCTTGCCCTGGCGCGCCTCGGCCTCCTTGAGCACCTGGTTCATGCGCGCGACCGCCGCGGTCTTCTCCACCGGCCCCGCGGTCGCCGCCTTGCGCGCCAGGTAGAGCAGACGATAGGCGTCGGCGTACACGTCTTCGTTGCGGCCGCGGCTCAGGCGCGAGGGGTCGAAGAGGTAGCCCTCGGCGCGCTGCAGGGCCGCGTCGATCCGCGCGGGGGCGACGTCGCGGTGCTCCAGGAGCGCGGTGGCGCACACCGCGCTGATCGCCAGCCACGCGTTCTGGGTGATCGTGGGGTCGGGCCAGTACGCGTAGCGCGAATCGGTCCAGCCACCATGGTCGCGCTGGCTCTGCAGCAGGAACTCGACCCCGCCGGCGGCCAGTTCGCGCACCGAACGCGGGTCCCCGGCCCAGGCCGTGTCCCTGGGCAGCCCGGCATACGCCGCGGCCGGCAGGTAGGCCGTGTGCTCGAAGCCGGCGAACGCTGCGCCGACGGGGCGCTCGTCCTCGCCCAGCGTCACGTTGGCGCGTGCCTTGCGCCCGTACGGATCGTCCGGCCAGCTGGTGGCCACGCGCTCGAAGGTGTCCCGCGCCCGCAGCTCGTCGCCCGAGTGCAGGAGGCAGAGCGCGTACCAGTAGCCGGCCTGCGCCGTGGCGCCGCGCCGCGCCCGGTACGCGGCCTCCAGCAGGGGCAGCGCCTCGCCGTGCCGTCCCAGCGTGGCCAGCAGGATGCCGCGCTCGCACGTCACCTCGGGATCGGTGCGGTTCGCGCGTTCGCCCAGGGCGTCCAGCTCGGCCAGGGCCTCGTCCGGCTTGCACAGGCGGCGCAGCACGGAGGCCAGGAGCACGCGCTCCTGCCTGGTGCGCTCTTCCTTGCGCTTCAGGGTGGCCAGGGCCAGGTCGTAGTGGCCCGCCTGGATCGCCTGCTTCACGTCCATCTCCGCCGGCGGCGCCTGGGTCTCGACCTTCTCCAGGACCCGCCGCAGCAGGGCCGCGGTCCATCCGGCGTGGAAGGTGCGGATGCGCTGCACCACGTGGATCACCTTGCCGTCGCCGTCGAGGAACACCAGCATCGGCTCGATCACGTCCAGGGGGCGGAGCCCGAAGCGGCCGGCCAGCTTCTCGTCGCAGGCGAGGCGGAGCGGCACGAAGCGCGCCGCCACGATGCCGGCCACGTCCGGGTCGGCGAACACGACCTGGCGCATGTACACGTCGAGCACCGGGGCGCGGTACATCTGGTGGCCGCGCAGGTTCTTGGTCTCGACGATCCGGAACACGTACCAGAGCACGGGCTTGCCCTCGCTGCGGGCGCGCTGCAGCGCCTGCTCGAGCAGTGCCGTGCGGTCGACCTTGGCGTCGATCCCGAACGAGGTGCGCTGGCGGTCGAGGGGCGTCTCGGGATCCGCGATCCACGGGACCGCCGCGTCCAGGGCGAGCGACTCCACCGGATGCGGCTTGCGCGCCGGGGCGCGTTCCTGTCCGGCGATGAAGGTGGCGAGCACGAGGACGGACAGAAGGGCTGCGCGGCGCATGGGCATGGCCTCCGGAGACATGGCAGGCGGGGATCTTCCAGCCGGGCCACCCCGGAGGAAACGGCGCGCGCGTGAATCCTGGCTGCCAGGGCGTCGCGTCGTTGCGCGCTGGACTCAGCCGCGCGGCGTCGGCACCACCGGCCTGAGCCAGCGTTTGAGCATCGCCACCATCGCCTCGACCCGGACCGGCTTGGCCAGGTAGTCGTCCATGCCGGACGCGAGGCAGCGCTCGCGGGCGCCCTGCAACGCGTGCGCGGTCATCGCCACGATCGGGATCCGCGTGCCCCCGGTTTCGCGGCGGCGGATCTCGCGAGTGGCCTGATAGCCGTCCAGTTCGGGCATCTGGCAGTCCATCAGGATCAGGTCGAACGGCTCCCGGCCGAACGCATGCACGGCTGCCCGGCCGTCGGGCACCACGACTCCCTCCACCCCCATGCGCTTGAGCAGGGCCGCGGCGAGGCGCTGGTTCACCGGGTTGTCCTCGGCCACCAGCACGCGCATGCCCCGGCCTGCCCAGGGCCATTCGTCCCGCTCCTCGGGCAGCGGCGCGGTTCCTGCCACCACGGTCGGCGCGAGGGCGCCGCGCACCGTGAACCAGAACGTGCTGCCGCGGCCCGGCACGCTGCGCACGCCGATCGTCCCGCCCATCAGCTCCACCAGCCGCCGGGCGATCGCCAGTCCGAGCCCGGTGCCGCCGTAGCGGCGCGTGGTGGTGCCGTCGGCCTGCGAGAACGCCTGGAAGAGCCGGGCCTGCGCCGCCTCCGGGATGCCGATGCCGGTGTCCTCCACCTCGTAGCGCAGGAGCACGCCGTCCGTGCCCTTCGCCTCCACGGCCACGCGCACGTCGATCTGGCCCTGGTCGGTGAACTTCACCGCGTTGCCGATCAGGTTGAGCAGCACCTGCCGGACGCGCACCTCGTCGCCCAGGATCGCCGCCGGCAGCTCGGGGCCGACCCGGGCCAGGATCGGCACGCCCTTGGCCGCCGCGCTGCTGGCCAGCACCGTGACCGCGCCGTGCAGCGTCGCCGCCGGATCGAAGGGCTCGTTGGCGATCTCCAGCCTGCCCGCCTCGATCTTCGAGAAGTCGAGGACGTCGTCGAGGATGGTCAGCAGGGTCTCGCCGCACTTGTGCACGGTCTCGGCGTATTCGCGCTGCTCGGGCTCCAGCGGCGTGTCGAGCAGGAGGCGGCTCATGCCCAGCACGCCGCTCATCGGCGTGCGGATCTCGTGGCTCATCATCGCCAGGAACTCGCTCTTCGCGCGCGTGGCGGCGAGCGCCTGGTCGCGCGAGGCGCGGAGCTCGTCGGTCTGGCGGATCAGCGCCTCGGCCTGGGCGACGATGCGCTCGCGGGTCTGCTCCAGCTCCGCCACGTGCCGCTGCACCGCCTGCTCGGCGCGCTGCTTCTCGGTGACGTCGAGGATCACGCCATCGAGCCAGCGGGCCAGCCCGTTGTCGTCCAGCACCGCGACCCCCTGCTCCTGCACCCAGCGCACTTCCCCGCTGGCGTGGCGCAGCCGGTACACCGCGGAGTACGGGCTGCGGCGGGCGATCGCACCCAGTACCTGCGACTCCACGCCGGCGCGGTCCGCGGGGTCGATGCACTCGCCGAACGAATGCCCGTCGCGCACGAAGTGCTCGGGCGGCAGGCCGGTCAGGTCCCGGATCCCGTCGCTCAGGTAGAGCATCGAGCGTTGCTCGTCGAGCTGGCAGCGGTACACCGCGCCCGGCACGTTGCGCACCAGGCTCTGGAGTCGGCCCTCGCTCTGCTCCAGCGAGGCCAGGGTCTGCTCCAGCGTGCGGGCCAGGAGCTGCATCTCGTCCTCGGCGCGGACCTTGCCCGCGTCTGCCGGGCCGAGGCATGCCGGATGGCGGCCGAGCGAGGCCACCAGGCGCGTGGCGGGCCCGACCACGAAGCGCGTGATCAGCAGCCACGCCAGCCCTCCGCACGCGAGCAGCAGCACGACCTGCAGCAGCAGGGCCGAGCGCACCGCGCCGAGCGCGGTGGAGCTCGCAGGGTCGAGGTCCGCGCGCATCACCAGCGTGGCGCTCGGGCCGAAGCCGAGCACGGGGTGCACGCGGATCCGGGCGACCAGCACGACCTTCCCCGTGGCTGCGTCCAACGCGACGTGCGGGCCACGCGCCAGGGCCTTGGCCAACGAATCGTCCGCGGGCGGGTGCGGCGCGGGCGGGTCTCCCGCGGGCGAATCGGACCGGTGCTCGGCGAGGACCAGCGGTGGATCGCCCGCCGCGACCAGGACGCGGTCCACCTCGTCGCCGCGTGCCATCGCGCTCACGTATTCCTGCAGCTCGGTGCGGGTGAGCACGCGCGCGGCCGCCTCGCCGATCGCGCGCGCCACGGTCTCGGTGCGCCGCCGGCCCTCCTCCTGGACGGCGTGGTCGAGGGCGCGCAGGGTGAGGAACGCCGCGCCGATCCCGCCCAGACCGAGGACCAGCACCGGCAGCAGCAGCTTGCGGCGCAGGGAGAAGGACAGGAGTGGTCGGAAGGGGGATCGCACGGTGCGGACCCGCGGCGGTGGGCACCCGGGGGGCACCATGGATTTCGGCCCTGATGGCGGGCGCGCTGGAGCCGGCGGGCGGCGATCCTGGCCCGGGGGCCGCCGCCGGGGACCGGACCCGGCGGGTCCGTGCGATCAGGGGTTCGCGGCCCGTGCCGCCTGGAAGGCCGCGATCGCCACCGCCGTGCCCAGGACCACCAGCTGGTCGCCCGCCGCCAGCACCGTGGTTGGCTCGGCCAGCGTCCGGCGGGTGGTGCCGTCGGGACCGTGCGCGATCACCAGCAAGGGGTTCAGGCCCGCGCTGCCCTGCAGGTCGAGGGAGTCCAGGGCGCGCCCCACCATCGCGTCGTCGACCGGCACGCGGGCCAGCTCGCAGCCCTCGGGCAGGGGCTCCGTGGCGCCCGCCTCCTCGCCGGCGTGGAAACTGGTGCGCAGGTGGCGCTGCCCCACGACCTCGACGTGCAGGTAGGCGATCAGGTCGCGGCGCGTGATGCGTCCCACGAGGCGGGTGCTGCCCGCCGACTCGACCACCGGCAGCTCGTCCAGCTCGGGATCGGCGAAGCGCTCCAGGATGGCGGCCAGGGACTCGTCGCGCCGCACCGGCACCGCGCGGCGGGTGAGGTCGGTGGCGATCACCACGGAGCCGAGCGTGGGGTCGTTCAGGAAGTTCTTCACGTCGTGGATGTGCACCGTGCCGAGCAGCAGGTCGTGGTCGTCGACCACGTAGAGCGTGTTGCGGCGCGCCTCGCGGAACGCCTCCATCACCTCCACGAACGGCGCGGTGGCCCGCACGCGGCCGGCGTCGGCCAGCATGAGGTCCGCCACGCGCTGGCTGCGCATCGCCACGTCCTCGAGCAGTCCGGCCGCCTCGCTCCCCGAACCGCGCAGGCGCGCCGTGTAGATCGAGTCGCGCTCCAGCAGGCGTGCCACGACGCTCGCCACGATGCAGCAGAGCATGAGCGGCAGGATCAGGCCGTAGTCGCGGGTCAGCTCGAACACCAGGACGATCGACGAGATGGGCGCGTGCGTGGTCGCGGCGCAGAGCCCGGCCATGCCCACGAGCGCGAAGCCGCTGCGGTGATCGCCCAGGCCCGGCAGCAGCCAGTGCACGCTGGCCGCGAAGAACGCACCGAACGCGGCGCCGACCACGAGCGTGGGCGTGAACACGCCGCCGAGCGCTCCCGAGCCGGTGGTGACGGCGGTGGCGATCGGCTTCCAGAACAGGATCGCGAACACCGTGAGGAGCGCGATCGGCGGCGTCGCGGTGATCGCGGCGATGTTCTCGTAGCCGTTGCCCCACACCTCCGGGTAGCCGAGGCCGATGCAGCCGACCAGGAGCCCGCCCAGCGCCATCTTGGCCGGCAGCGGCCCGGGCACTCTTGCGAAGAGCGTGCGGCCGGCCCCGAAGGTGCGGCGCAGGGCGATGCCGCCGAGGCCGCAGATCGCGCCCAGCAGGACCGCGAGCAGGACGAGGTGCCACTCGGTGAGCTGGTCGGTGGCCGGGTAGAGCGGCTGCGTGCCGAACAGCGCCTGCGCCACCAGAGTGGCGAGCACCGAGCTCACCACCACCGGGGCGAACACGTCCATCGCGAAGTTGCCGAGGACCACCTCCATGGCGAAGAGCGCGGCGGCGATCGGCGCGTTGTAGGACGCCGCCATGCCCGCGGCGACGCCGCAGCCGATCAGCACGCTCTGCACGCGGGTGGAGCCGCGCGCGAACCTGACCAGCATCGCCGCGAACGTGGCCGCGACCTGCACGATCGGTCCCTCGCGGCCGATGCTGCCGCCCGAGCCGATGCTGAGGGCCGACGAGAGCACCTGCAGGAACGAGCGCCGGGCGGAGATCCGCTCCCGGCGCGTGGCCACCAGGACCACCATGTCGCCGATGCCGAAGGGATGCGGGCGGCCCTTCAGCGCCAGGAGCACGCAGCCCGCCAGCAGGCCGCCCGCGGTGGGCGCGAGCAGCCGCTGCCACCACGCCAGCGCGGCGCCGGCCGAGACCACCGAGCCGCCCTGGCCCAGGCAGAGCATCTGCACGCCGTCCACCAGCGCGCGGAATCCCGCCGCCCCGAGCCCGCCCAGGATCCCCACGCCCGCCGCCAGCGCGACGAGGGCCAGGGACCGGAACGGCAGCCGCTGTGCACCGCCCATCGCCGGCAAGTCTGCCAGGGGCGGCGGTCGCCGACGAGAGCGGGCTAGCTGAGGACCTGCTGGATCTTCCGCATCCGCCCGTCGATCGGCTCGGTGAGCGACACCTCGGCGCCGGAGTCCAGCAGGCGCAGGCGGGGCTTGGTGGGGTTCTCGCCCTGGCCCACGACCACGGCCTCGCGGTCGCCGTCGATGCGCACGCGCGTGCCGTCGGGGTAGAGGCCCACGGACTTGACGAAGAACTCCAGCCACGCGGGGTCGAACCCGTGCTCCATCCGGAACATCACGGTGTACGCCTCCAGCGGCGAGAGCGCGCGCTTGTACGGGCGCACCGCGGTGAGCGCCTCGAACACGTCGCACACACGCACCAGCTTGCTCACGCCGCTGGGCTCGAAGGGCAGCACCGGCCCGGGGTAGCCGTGGCCCTGCGGGCCCATGTGGTGGCAGTAGGCCGCGCCGATGGCCGAGGGGTCGAGGCCCTTCTGCTCCAGCAGGATCTCCGCGCCGAAGCGCGCGTGCTGCATCATCACCGCGCGTTCCTCGCGCGAGAGCCGGCCCTGCTTGAAGAGGATCTGGTTGGGGATCCGCGACTTGCCGACGTCGTGCAGGAGCGCGGCCGTACCGATGCGCAGCTGCTGGCCGCGGCTGGCGCCGGCCGCGCGCGCCACGTGCAGGGCGAGGAGCGCGACGCGCACCGAGTGGCCGACGGTGAAGGTGTCGACGTCGTCGTAGGTGGCGAGGCTGAGCAGGCTGCTGGGCTCCCGGTCCATGTCCTCGAGCGCCTGTTCGACCAGTCCCTTCGCGATCGCGGTGTCGAGCTCGTGGCCGTGCACCGCCTCGGCGTGCGAGCGCTGCAGGTAGTCGGCCATGGCCTGGTAGCGGCGCAGGGCCGGGCGGCGGGCGGCCTCGGCACCGCCCGCGGCGTCCGGTGGCTCCTGGCCGCGCAGCAGCACGTGCACGTGGCGCAGGCCGCGCGACTCCAGGACCTTGGCCAGGTGATTGGGATGGAACGCCCACAGGTCGCTGGGCGAGCGCAGCAGGAGCAGGAAGCGCAGGATCTCGTCGGGGGTCAGGCCCGCGGCGAAGCCGAGCGTGGCCACGCGGCGCTCGTGGCACAGGCGCAGGAGGGCGCCGGCCTGCAGGCTGGCGCCCACCAGGGGACGGTGCTCGTGCCAGATCTCGTTCTCGCTCAGCTCGAGCGCCAGGGTGCGGCTCTTCTCGTCGGCCAGCACCTGGCGCAGGCGGTGCGCGAGGGTGGCCACGTGCATCTGCACGTCGTCGGTCTCCGGCGCGCACACGTCGAGCAGGACCAGCCCCACGACCAGCTCGTGCACGAAGAGGTCGATGGCCCGGACCTCGGCGCTGTCGATCCGCTCCCGTCCGCTCATGGGCCGCCCTTGCCCTTGGCGCGGGCGTGGCGGCCGCGCAGCGCGTCGTTGGCGGTGAGCGCCAGAGCGCGGATCAGCGCCGGCGCGCCCTCACGCGCGCACGCCTGCTTGAGCAGCTGCGCGAGCGTCTCGAGCAGGCGCAGGTCCATCGAGTCCTTGTGCCACTGCTGGCACACGGTCTGGCGCAGTTCGGCGGTGGCGCGCTGGCGCGCGAGGCCGGCGCCCTGGACGGAGAGGTCGAGGAGGATCCAGGTGCGTTCCTGGTCGAAGCCCGCGAGCAGATCGGGGGCCGGCACGGGGCCCATCGCCGCGAGCCGGCGGAACGTCTCCGCGAGCTCCTCCGGGCGCAGGTTCTCCTCGCAGGTCTCCGCCGCCGCCTCGCTCCTGGCCATCTGCGGTTCGATGGTGAGATGGGCGCGGAAGATCGCGAGCACGGTGTCGGAGAGCGCGTTCTCGACCTGTGCGTCGCCGGTGTCGTAGATCGCGCCGGGCAGGCACGACGCACCCTTGGGGTCGGCCCACCCCTCGGGCTGGTCTGCCGGGTTCTCGCCCCGGGGCTTCGGGTCTTGGGACCGCGCTCCTCCCATGTGCAGGAGGGATCGGCACGGAGCGGCATGCATCCTGACCCCCTGTGGCCCGGATGCGGGCCGCACGCACCCCGCGGGTGCGGGCGGCGCAGGGGCGCGGCGGCGGGGGGACCGGCCCGCCTCGCGCCGGCGCGACGCGGCCCTGAACTTGGACGGAGCGGGGGCGTATCCTGTCCGGGATGGACCGCGTTGCGATCGTCGGGGCGTTCCGGACGCCGATCGGCAAGTTCATGGGTGCCCTGGCACCGCTCACGGCGGTGGAGCTGGGGGCGCATGTGGTGCGCGGCCTGCTGGAGCGCACGGGCGTGTCCGCGACCGACGTGGAGGAGGTGATCCTGGGCCAGGCCCGGCAGCTGGGTTCGGGTCCCAACCCGGCCCGGCAGGCCGCGATCCTGGCCGGCTGCCCGGACACCACTCCGGCCTGGACCCTGAACAAGGCCTGCGGATCGAGCCTGAAGGCCATCGACGCCGCGCGCGCCGCGATCCTGCTCGACGGCCGCTCCGTGGTGGTCGCCGGCGGGATGGAGAGCATGACCAACATCCCGTTCCTGCTGCCGCAGATGCGTCGCGGCTACCGCCTCGGCCACCAGGAGGCGCTCGACGGCAACTTCCAGGACGGGTTCACCTGCGGGGTGCTCAAGGTGCCGATGGGCATGACCGCGGAATACCTGGCCGACGAGTACCACCTGAGCCGCGAGGACCAGGACCGCTACGCCCTCCAGTCGCACCAGCGTGCGGCGCAGGCGCAGCGCGAGGGGCGCTTCGCAGACGAGATCCTGCCCGTGCCGATCCAGGAGCGCGGCGCGACCCGCACGGTCGAGGTCGACGAGCACGTCCGTCACGACGTCTCCATGGCCGCCCTCACGAAGCTGCCGCCGGTGTTCCGGCCCAAGGACGGGACCGTGCACGCCGGCAACTCCTCGGGCATCACCGACGGCGCCGCGGCCGTGCTGGTGATGCGCGAGGCCGAGGCGCAGCGCCGCGGCATCGAGCCGCTGGCGTTCCTCGGCGCCAGCACGACCGCCGGCGTGCCGCCGCGGATCATGGGCATCGGCCCGGTGCCCGCGGTGCGCAACCTCCTGGCGCGCACGGGCACGACGCTCGCCGACTACGACCTGGTGGAGGTCAACGAGGCCTTCTCGGCCCAGATGCTCGCCTGCCAGCACGACCTGGAACTCGACCCGGAGCGCACCAACGTGAACGGCGGCGCGATCGCGCTCGGCCACCCGATCGGCGCGACCGGCGCGCGGATCGTGGTGACCCTGCTGCACGAGATGCGCCGGCGCCGCGCGCACCGCGGCCTGGCCGCCCTGTGCATGAGCGGCGGCATGGGCATGGCCCTCGCGCTGGAGAATCCACGCGCCTGAAGTAGCCTGTCGCGCTTCCCCCATGAGCCACCTCCGTTCGCTCGCCCTCGTGTTCGCGCTGGGCTCGGCCGCCGCGGCGCAGGAAGCCACCCAGGAAGCCGCCGTGGTCGGCCTGCACGCGCGCCTGCAGCCGCTCCTGCGCGTCGTGATGCCGGACAAGCCGGCCGAACTCCTGCTCTCCCTCGAGACCACGCAGGATGTGGAGGTCGACGCCACCCTGCTCGCGGGCGTGGACCTCGTCGCCAGCGTCGGCGAGCAGGCCGCGCCGCCGCTGCAGAAGCTGGTGCCGGGCAAGGTCAGGATCGCCGCGGGCACGCGCATCGACCGGCGCCTGACCGTGGACCTCGGCAGGCTGAACCTCCCGGCGAAGGAGGACGCGCTGGTGAAGGTGACCTTCCGCTGGCCGGGCCTGGCGGGCGCGAGCACGGTGCTGGAGGTGGCGCCCGACGCCTCGAAGGTCGACCTGGACCGCCTCGACTACGCGCGCACCAAGGTGCTGCTGGTGACCAGCCACGGCAACCTGACCCTCGGCTTCTACCCCGACCGGGCGCCCAAGCACGTGCGCAACTTCGTGAAGCTCGCCAAGACGGGCTTCTACCACGGCACGAAGTTCCACCGCGTGATCAAGGGGTTCATGATCCAGGGCGGCTGCCCGAACACGCGCGAGGGCGCGAGCGGCGCGCCGGGCACCGGCGACCCCGGCTATCACGTCGACGCCGAGTTCAACGACACCCGCCACGTGAAGGGCATCCTGTCGATGGCGCGCGCCCGGGACCCGAACAGCGCGGGGTGCCAGTTCTTCATCTGCCACGGCGACGCGTCGCAACTCGACAAGCAGTACACGGCGTTCGGCGTCCTGGAGTCCGGCATGGACACCCTCGATCGGATCGCCGACGTTCCGGTGGAGTTCAACGCGATGGGCGAGGCCTCCGTGCCCGCCACGCCCGTGATCCTCTACGCCGCCATCGTGCTGCCCAGCTACGGCAAGTGATGCAAGGAGCCCCATGATCGACCTCGAAACCGCCGACCTCTCGAAGCTGCAGGCCACCATGGACACCGACAAGGGTCGGATGGTGATCCGCTTCCATCCCAAGCAGGCGCCCAACCACGTGCGCAACTTCCTCAAGCTGGCGCAGGAGGGCTTCTACGACGGGCTCGCGTTCCACCGGATCATCCGCTCGTTCATGATCCAGGGCGGGTGCCCGAACACGCGCAAGGGCGCGAGCGGGGTCCCCGGCACGGGCGGGCCGGGCTGGAAGGTGGGGGCCGAGTTCAACGAGCTGCCGCACCAGCGCGGCGTGCTCTCCATGGCACGCAGCCGCGACCCCAACTCGGCGGGCTCGCAGTTCTTCATCGTGCACGCCGAGCACGTGCCTTCGCTCGATGGGCAGTACACGGTGTTCGGCCAGGTGGTGGAGGGGCTCGACGTGCTGGACGGCATCGCGTCGGTCGAGGTCGATTTCGGCGCGGGTGGCGAGCGCTCGGTGCCGCGCAAGCGGGTCGAGATCCGCTCGGTCACGGTGAGCGAGATCCCCGCGGAGGCGGCGTCGTGAGCTCGGTGCTGGTCGCGCGCGAGGGCCATCTGGCGGTCCTGACCGTGAACCGGCCCGACAAACTCAACGCCCTCGACAACGACACGATCCGCGCGCTGCACCGGGCCGTCGACGAGCTCTCGGCCGACGCCGGCGTGGGGGTGATCGTGCTGACCGGCGCCGGGGAGAAGGCGTTCGTGGCCGGCGCCGACATCTCGGTGCTGGCGAAGCAGGGCGTGCTGGAGGGCCGCGCGAACTCTGTCCTGGGCCAGCGCCTGATGCAGGCCCTCGAGGACTCGCCGAAGCCCACGATCGCGGCCGTGAACGGCTTCGCGCTGGGCGGCGGGCTGGAGCTGGCGCTGGCCTGCGACCTGCGTTTCGCGGCGGCAGGTGCGAAGCTCGGCCTGCCGGAGGTGAGCCTCGGGATCCTGCCCGGGTATGGCGGCACGCAGCGCCTGCCCCGGCTGGTCGGCATGGGCATGGCGCTGCAGCTCATCCTCACCGGGGATCCGATCCCGGCCGAGGAGGCGCTGCGGATCGGCCTCGTGAACGGGGTGTTTCCCCTCGCCGAGCTGATGGAGGGGGTCAGGAAGGTCGCCGCGCGGATCGTGTCGCGAGGTCCGACGGCGCTCGCCCTGGCCAAGGAGGCGGCCCGGCGCGGTGCGGCCCTGGGCCTCGCCGAGGGGCTGGCACTCGAATCCGACCTCTTCGGCCTGGCGAGCTCCACCGCCGAGATGAAGGAGGGCATGCAGGCCTTCCTGGAGAAGCGCAAGCCGGGCTGGCTGCGCACCTGAGATCCGGGCCGGGTGGCGCCCGCGGTCGGGCCGCAAGTCCCCTTCGCAGACCGGGGTGGATCGCCGCCCCGGCTCGCGCTCGTGGCGCGGTCCCACCCAGGGGCCCGGGACGGGGGCACCTCGGCGCCGCGCCGGGAACGGACCACGACGCGCCCCAGGAGCCTTGGGGCACGCGGCGACGCTCGCCCCCGGCAACCCATGGCGGAGCCGTTCTCGAGTCTGGTGGGGAGGAAGTTCCACACCGGTAGCCGGGAGGGGGTTCGTGGCTACAGTGCGCTTGCCGCATGCGCCGCGCCGCCCTCTTCGCCGGGTTCGCCGTGCTCTGCGCCGGGGTGCTCCCCGCGCATGGGGGGCAGTACCGTGGGCCGGGCGGCTCCACGCCCCCGGGGCCGGGCGGGCCCGGGACCCCGGGCGTGGGCCGCCCGGCCACGCCGGGCGCGAGCCCTTCCGGCCCGCTCACGCCAGGCAGCGACGTGGACCGCACGCGCTGGCCGTTCTGGTGGGAGCTGAACAAGGACCTCTACCTGCGGCCCAGGCCGCCCTTGCCGGGCGCGCTGCCGGCAGGCGCACCCGTCCTCGAAGGCGACGGCACCGTCGCGACCATGGCGCGGGTCCGTCCGGACCGCGCCACCACGCAGAACACGATCCTCCCGGTGCTGCTGAAGGTGCTGGCCGGCACCGATGACGCGGACCTCGTGACCGCCTGCCTGATCGCGATCGCGAGGGTCGACCTGACCGGGCGCGAGGACGAGGCCCTGGCGGCGCTGCGGGCGCGCTTCGCCACCGGCAACCAGGACGTGCGGGAGACGGCGGCACTGGCGCTCGGGATCGCCGCGCAGCCCGCCTCGGTGCGTGATCTGGCGGCGTTCGTGCACGACCAGCCGGCGGCGCACCGGCTGCTGGGGCGCACCTCCGTGGACGAGCGCACGCGCTCGTTCGCGGCGCTCGGCATGGGACTGGCCGCGGGTGGGATCGGCGACGCCCTCGACGGCGCGGCGGCGGCGCGCGAGCGCGCGTGGACCACCCTCACGGAGATCCTGGCCCAGCCGAAGGAGCGCAGCCGCGACCTGCAGGTGGAGGCGGTGCACGGACTGCGCCTCCTCGTGCAGGGCCACTACTCGACCCGCACGCGTCTGGCCTGGCGCATCGTGCAGGTGCTGGAGCAGTACTACGCCGCCGACCTGGGCCGCGGCTCGCAGATCCTCCAGGCGCACGTCCCGCTGGCGCTGGCCGCGCTGCTGGGCGATGGCGCCGAGCGCGAGCACGACCGCGTGCGGGCCCGGCTGGCTCACGACCTGCAGGTGCGCGCCCGGCGCGAGGCGACCGTCGACCAGTCGATTGCGCTGGCGCTCTCGTACCTGGGTCCTCTGCGCAGGCCGGAGAAAGGCGATCCCGACGTGCTGGCGGTCCTGCTGCAGACCGCGCAACGGCACCGCGACCTGCAGACCCGCTGCTTCGCCTGGCTGGCCTTGGGACGGATCGGCGGAGACGCCGAGCGCGCCGAGCTGGAACGCGTGTGCCTGTCCGGGCGCAACCAGGAGCAGCCCTTCGCGGCCCTGGCGCTGGGCCTGCACGCCCACGCCCAACGGCGGCGCGGCGCCGCGGTCCCCGACGCCAGCGTGCGTGCGCTGCTGCGCGTGTGCAACGACGAGAAGGCGCCGGACCTGCTGGGCGCCGCCGCGCTGGCGGCCGGGTTCACCCGCGCCCGTGCCGCGCTGCCGGTGCTGCTCGGGCTGCTGGACCGCCACGAGCGCCAGGACGAGCTGGCCGGCCACATCGCCCTGGGCCTCGGACTGCTCGGCGAGCGCGAAGCGGTGCCGGTCCTGCGCCGCTTCCTGGAACGCTCGCTGCGGCGCCCCGAGCCGCTGCGCAACGCGGCGATCGCACTGGCCGAACTCGGCGACCTCGAGGCGGTCCCGCTCCTGGTCCAGGTGTTGGAGGAGCCAAGCGCCAGCTCCGTGCGCCTCGCCGCCGCGGCCGAGGCCCTGCAGAGGATGGGTGACCAGAGGGCCGTGAACGCGTTGGTGAGGGTGGTGGAGGACGGCGGCCGGACCAGGCTGGCGCGTGCCTTCGCCGCCGCGGCGCTGGGCGGAATCGCCGAGCGGACGGAGCTGCCCTGGCATGCCGCCGTCGCACCCTGGATCAACCACCAGGCGATCGTCGAGACCTTGTACGACGGGCGGGCGGGAATCCTGGACCTGCTCTGATCCCCGGCGTTCGGAATCCGGAATCCCACGCTGGAGCAGGCGCGCCGCCAGGGTCGATACACGGGCTGGCCCGTGTTCCGCCTCGTCCAGCCTCTGCGCCACGCTTCGCTGCGCACCCGAGTCCTGTTCTGGGTCGGGGGCCTGGGGCTCGCGTTCCTCATCCTGCTCGGGTTCGCCGAACGCCGGGCCGCCGCCGATCGGGTCGCCGAGTACTGCCGTGGGCGGGCGCAGACCATCCTGGACGCGGCCCTGGCGGCGAGCGACGGCGACGTGGCGACGGCTGCGACGCGTGCGCTGACCCTGGAGCCAGGGCAGGGCGAGATCCTGGCCTGGCTGCTGGTGCGCGGTCCCAATGCCGAGGTGGTCGAGGGCCGCGGCACGGCCGGCGCGGGCGCGGTGCTCGCCGCCACGCTCTCGCCTTGGCTGCGGGAACGGCTGCGCGAGGCGCTGCACGCCGCGGTCCCGGCGGTGCGGGTCTGGTCCGAGGGCGCGCGCTACCAGGCCGTGGTGCGGATCCCCGGCGCCGGACCGCGCGCCGTCCAGGCGCTGTGGTGGCGCGGCGACGTGGTGCCGGTCCACGCCGCGGCCGTGCGCTCCGCCTGGCTGCGCCTGGGCCTGCACGTCCTGCTCGCGGGGCTGCTCGTGGGCGGCGGCGTATGGCTCCTGCGCCGGGACCTCGTCCACCCGGTCGAGGCGATCGCCGCATCCGTGACCGCGCGTTGCTCGTCGGCCCACCACGTCGTGGCACGCGGCAACGAACTGGACGCTCTGCGTGCCACGCTCGACCAGGTGCTGGCCACGCTCACCCGGCGGGAGCGCCAGCAGCGGGAACAGAGTCGGCTCTTCACCGACATCCTCCAGAACATGACCGAGGCGGTGGTCGTCTTCGACCGTGGCGGGAGCGTGTTCCTGCACAACGGCGTGGCGGCGCGGATCCTGGGCCCGCGGGAGCGGTTGCTGGGCGCGACCGACCCCACGCAGGGCTGCGTGCTCTACCGCCGCGACGGCACCACGCCGGTGCCCGACGAGGAGAGCCCGCTGCGCCGGGTGGCGCGCGGCGAACCGGTGGAGCACACCGAGGTCCTGGTGCGCAGCCCGGTCCGGCCCGACGGTCGCTGGGTCCTGATGAGCGGCGCGCCCATGTGCGATCCCGAGGGGCAGCGCGTGGGCGGGATCCTGGTGGCCGCCGACATCACCCAGAAGGTCGCGGCCGAGGCCGCCCTGTCGCGGCGCGAGCGGCGCGCGCGCCTGGAGAACCAGGTTCGCGCGATCCTGCTCGAGGCCGAGCAGGAAGCGATGTTCGCCCAGGTGCTGGCGCTCCTGCGCGAGACCTTCGCGAGCCCCACGGGGGCGATCGCCAGCGTCGACGAGTCGGGGCAGGGGCTGGTCCTCGCCGACGCCACGGCGGACCTCTCTCCGCCCGAGCCCGGAAAGGAAGGGCAGGGCGTACGGATGCTCAAGTGCGCGCCGGACCTCGTGGGCGTCGTACAGCGCGAGCGCCGGCCCGTGCTCGCCAACGCGCCGGGGACGCCGGACCGCACCGGCCAGACGCTCATGCGCGCCATGGCCGCGCCCATCCTGCACCAGGGGGTGCTGCTGGGCATGATCCTGCTCGCCAACCGCGCGCACGCCTACACAGAGGAGGACCTGGAGCTGCTGCAGGGAATGTGCGAGGTCCTCGCCGCGCCGCTCGCCCTGCGCCTGCAGCAGCGGCACTTCGAACGCCAGCGCCAGGGCGCCGCGGCGGCCCTGGCGGGCACGCTGCGCGAGCTGGAGTCCCGCAACGCAGAGCTGGCGCGGGCCCGCGACGCGGCGCTGGCCGCGACGCAGGCCAAGAGCGCGTTCCTGGCCAACATGAGCCACGAGATCCGCACCCCGCTCACCGCCGTGCTCGGCTTCGCCGAACTGCTGCGCGATGACCCGCAGGTGGGATCCGATGCGCAGCGGCGCGGCGAGGCGGTTGCCACCATCCACCGCAACGGCGAGCACCTGCTGGCCCTCATCAACGACATCCTCGACCTGAGCAAGATCGAGGCCGGGCGCTTCGCGGCCGAGCGCACGTGGTTCGACCCGCTGGACCTGCTCGAGGAAGTGCGCTCGTCGATGAGCGTGCGCGCCGCGGGGAAGGGCCTGCGGCTCGTGGTCGAACCCGAGTTCCCGCTCCCGGCCCGGATCGAGTCCGATCCCACGCGCCTGCGGCAGATCCTCGTGAACCTGGTCGGCAATGCGATCAAGTTCACCGAGGCCGGCACGGTGACCGTGCGCGTGGGGCTGGAGCGCGGCACCACGCCGTTGCTGCGCGTGGCCGTTGCCGACACCGGCATCGGCATGAGCGAGGAACAGCTCGCCAGGCTCTTCCAGCCCTTCGTCCAGGGCGATGAGTCCACCGCGCGCCGCTATGGTGGGACTGGCCTGGGCCTCACGATCTCGAGGCGCCTGGCCGAGATGCTGGGTGGGACCATCGACGTGCAGAGCCGCGCGGGCGTGGGCAGCGTGTTCACCCTGACCGTGGCGACCGGGCCGCTGGACGACGTGCCGCAGATGGAGGCTTGGGCGGCGCCGGCCGTGGAGAAGCGCCGGCTCGCGGACGCCGATGCCCCCCTGCGTGCGCACGTCCTCCTGGCCGAGGACGGGCCCGACAATCAGCGCCTGCTCTCGTTCCTCCTGCGCCGCGCCGGAGCGACCGTCGAGGTGGCCGGCAACGGCCGCGAGGCGCTCGAGCAGGTGGAGGCCGCGCAGAGGCGCGGCACGCCGTTCGATCTCGTGCTGATGGACATGCAGATGCCCGAGATGGACGGTTACGAGGCGACGCGCACGCTGCGGGAGCGCGGCCACCGCGTGCCGGTGATCGCGCTCACCGCGCTGGCCATGGCCAGCGACCGCGAGCGCTGCCTCGCCGCCGGCTGCAACGACTTCGCGAGCAAGCCGGTGCAGCGCGAGCAGCTGCTGCAGACTTGCCGGGCCTACGCGGGTAGTGCGGGGGCCAGGCGCAGCGGTCGCGCCAAGCCTCGCTCCCGGCGCTGAGGCGGCGCGCCGTGGCGTGGATCAGGAATCCCACGCCTGGGTCGATTGCGCGGCGCCTGTTCGTGCCTTTGCTCAGCGAAGCCCGTGCTGGTAGACGAAGAGCGCGGGCACGGAAAGCTCCAGGCCGGTCGGACCTTCGGCGACGGCCTGGAACAGGATCGGGACGGCGTTGGGGAGGGGTGGGAAGCGGATCACGGGGCTGCGCCAGAACCCCTCACCATCCCCGATGCCCGAGCCCACGAACACCGTGGTGGAGAGATCGAGCCAGGTGGCGCTCATGCCACCCAGCCCGAGGAACGTCTGTGGTCCGGGGAGGCTGACGAACAACCAGGTACGCGCGCCTTGATGGGACACGGTGACGATCTCGAACTCGTTCTCAGGCAGCCCGGGACTGCCCACGTACCCGCGGATGCTGGGAATCGTCCTGGTGTAGATCTGGAAGCTCCCCTGCGTCGGACCGAGACGCGATTCAGGGTCCCGGACGATGATGCCACCGTTCGGGGTTGTGGCCACGAGCGCCGGTGCACCAATGACGACGTTGCATGGATGGGGGAACGGGTAATAGATGCCTCCACCATAGATGAGGGAGTACTTGCTCAGGATGAACGTGGAGTTCGAGCTGCGCACTCCTTCGACCGGGTAGCCCAGGATCCGGCAGGTGTTCTGGTCGATGTAGCCATCAGCCCCATCGATCGAGGAACTCCCGCCCATCGTGATCTCCGAATCGACGGCGATCATCCCTGGCGACGGGTGCAGCGCGCGCACGTACGACTGGCTCAGCCGCAGCCGGCTGCGCATGACCTTCACGTTATAGATGAAGGACTGCCGGCACACGGTGACATCTGCGCAATCATGGAACTCCGTCCCCATGCTCACGGCGTCGATCAGGATCTGGCCCTGGCACGACTCGAATATGAATGCCCCCTGGCCGGGGGGGATCCCCGGCGCGGCGGGACTGACCACGGACTTCACCTGGACGCGTTGTCCGGCAGGGATCCCACGCACCCGCAGGGTCCCGGTGATGGGTCCGGCCTCGCTGCCGAACCCTCCGCCCACATAGGCGCCAGGGTACCCCATGAGGGCGATCCCCTTGGTCAGGGGTGCGGCAGGCGCGGGCACTCCCGTGGGACTGCTCCGCACCAGCACGATGTCGCCGTGCTGGACCGCGGCGAAGGCCGCGCCGAGATCCGTGAAGTGCGTGCCGGGACGGTTCTGCACGTCCACCACGTAGGTGCGCTGGGCAGTCGCGGGGGAAGGCAGGACGAGGACCAGGAGCAGGAGGGGGAGACGCATGGCGGACCTCGGAAGGCGGCTCGGAGCGGGGCTCATTGGACCACGAAGCACCGGAT
The DNA here is from genome assembly GCA_020849665.1 of Planctomycetota bacterium. Taxonomy (GTDB): domain Bacteria; phylum Planctomycetota; class UBA1135; order UBA1135; family UBA2386; genus JADLFX01. The sequence continues at coordinate 30,062 of JADLFX010000043.1, forward strand.
GCCTGCGGATCCGGCGATGTAGATGCGCTCGGGCTTGCCGGCGGGAGGTACGGGGTCGTCGAGGAACACCGGACCGTGACCTGCCTGTGGTGCCTATCGCAGGCCGTGCTGGTAGACGAACATCAGCGGCACCGAGGTCTCGAAGCCGCTTGGCCCGGCCACGAACGCCTGGATCAGGATCGGGACGGCGTTGGGCAGGGGTGGGAATCCCCCACGGAGGTAGTGCTGGCCGTTGAGGTCGAGCGTGCCGGTGCCCAGGAACACCAGCGTTCCCGGGTCGAGCCACGTGGCTCCCATCCCGCCCCACCCGAGGGAGGTCATCGGTCCCGGCAGGCTGGCAAGGAGCCAATAGCGTGCTCCGGGATACGACTGGGTCAAGACCATGAGCGCGTTCTCGGGCTCTCCCGGGCTGCCGACGTACCCGAGGATGCCAGGGATCGCGCGGGTGTAGATCTGGAAGCTCCCCTGTGTCGGGCCGAGGCGTGCTTCTGAGTCACGGACGATGGCGCCACCGTTCGGGGTTGTGGCCACGAGTGCCGGCGCGCCAATGATGACGTTGCATGGATGGGGAAACGGGTAGTAGATGCCGCCCCCATAAATGAGGGAGTACTTGCTGAGGATGAACGTGGAGTTCGAGCTGCGCACGCCTTCGACCGGGTAGCCGAGGATCTGGCAGGTGTTCTGGTCGATGTAGCCATCGGCGCCGTCGATCGTGGAATTGCATCCGAGCGTGATCTCGGAATTTACGGCAATCATCCCTGGAGACGGGTGCAGCGCGCGCACGTAGGAATGGCTCAACCGCAGGCGGCTTCGAGTCACCTTCACGTTGTAGACGAACGACTGCCTTGCCACGGTGACGTCGGCGCAGTCGTGGAACTCGGCGCCGATGCTCACCGCGTCGATCAGCACCTGCCCCGCGCAGGATTCGAACACCAGGTTGCCGGTGCCCGGATTGCCGGGAAGCGCGCGACCGGTGATGGACTTGATGTGCACCCGCTGCCCACTCGGGATCCCTCGCACCCGCAAGGTGCCCGCGATCGGTCCGGCCTCGCTCCCGAATTCCCCATTCGAGGAGTATGGGTGGGGATACCCCATCAAGGAGATGCCCTTCGTGAGCGGCGTCGGGGGAGCCGGGACCGGCGAGCCGTTCGGTCCCGTGCGCACGAGCACGATGTCTCCGTGCTGCACCGCCGCGAATGCCGCGTCCAGGCTGGTGAACTGGGTCCCCGGCCGGTTCTGCACGTCGACGACGTACGTGCGCTGGGCGATCCCTGCAGCCGGGATCGTGAGGAGGGTGAGGAATGGCAGCAGGCGCATGACGGGTTCCTTCAGGAACGGGATGCCGGGACTCATTGGACCACGAAGCACCGGATCCCGTTGGATCCTGCGATGTAGAGGCGCTCGGGCTTGCCGGCGGGGGCGATCCGGTCCTCAAGGAGGATCGAGCCGTAGGCCCCCAGGGAGCCTTCGTAGACGTTCTGGAAGAGCGGGGCTCCGAGGATGCCGGCGGGGCAGGGGAACACCACCAGCTCGCCGTTGAGGGTGGTCACCAGCACCTCCTGGTCCGGGGTGGCATCGAGGTTGGTCACGACGAGGCCGCAGGCGCCGTAGCCCGGGAGCGCAGTCCCGAGGGAACCCACCTCGCGCTGGCTGATCCGCTGCAGGGCGGGATTGGTGCCGTCCTGGTACTTGAGGACGAACACGCTGCAACGCATCGGCGTGCCAGCCCCGCCGACGTTGTCGAAGAGCGGGGCGAACACGATCTCTTCCTGGGGATCGCCGTCCAGGTTGGCCACGGCCAGGGCGCAGCCGCCGATGCCGAGGTCCTCGCTCTCGGCCAGGATCGCGCCGGTGGCGCCGTCGAGGACCGCGACCCTGCCGCCCATGCCGGCGACGATCACCTGGGGCGGCAGCTCCTGGTCGGGGTGGACCCGGCCGAGCACGAGGCTCTGGTTGCTGCTCACGGCGGCGGGGTTCAGCTCGCTGCGGAGGCCCCTGTAGGGTCCGGTTCTCGATGGGCGCCGGTTGTTGGCTCCGAACGAACTCCCCATCGAGTTCCAGGCATCGGCCACGTTGGGGGTCCCCGACAGGTTGTCGAGTTTCACGAACGACACGAGATTGGGATAGGGTCCGCTCGACCACCACGCGGCGTGCCGGGCGTCTCCGTGCGTGCGCGCGCCTCCGCCCTTCGGACAGAGCCAGAATCCGTCGCGCCAGATCGTCGGGTAGAGCAGCCGGTCCGGCGGATAGGGCGGCGAGTAGGGGTCGAGCTCCGGGTTCACCAGGTCCCACCTCAGCGGGTCGTTCGGCTGCGGTCTGAAGACGAACGGCCCATGGCTCAGGAACGAGATCGGTCCCACGGTCATGAAGGTCTTCCGGTAGTCGGAGCCCTTTGGACCCTGCAGCGGCGGGCTCGCGGCCCCCGACCACACCAACCCCCGCACCTCCTCGATCCCCAGGTCCACCGGAGCGGGGCTCACGCTCGGATGCCCCGTCGTCCGGTCCACCTTCCACCAGGATCCGGCCCGGTCGATCGCCTCGAAGTGCGGGAGCGCCGCGTCGCCCCGCTCCGCGAGCGCCCATGTGGCCGCGAGCGCCATCGTGCAACGGTCCTCGAACACCTCGCCGGTCGTCGGATCCGCGAAGAACCGGCGCGGAATCGTGAGGCTCGTGCCGCTCGGCAAGGTGATGTCGTCCAGCCTCAGGAAGCCGATCCTCCCTCCCGCCGTGCTCACCACGATCTCCTGACCCGCGGCCGTGGGATCGACGTTGCCCACGGTCATCTGGATCGACCCGCGCAGCGGCGGAAACGTGTCGAGGTTCTTCACGCCCCGCGTCGCTCCATTGAAGAACTCCCACAGCACGAGCCCCTCGCCGTACTTGGTCGCGAGGCAGGGTCCGGACGGACCTCCGTCGGCCACGTGGTGCAGACGCACAGCCGTCCCGCCGCGCGGCAGGTTGGGGAACGAGTGGTGGAACTGGAACGGATCCGGGTCCGGCGGCGCCGTCAGGTCGCCGAACTCCGTGAGCAGATCCAAGGTCCACGGATCGAAGATGCGGATCGCTCCCGTCTCGCTCGGCTTGCGCAGGAAGAGCGCCGCGAGCGCCTGACCACCCGCGACACCCGGCCACGGGAGGGACCTCACGTCGGTCAGGCCTCCGTACTGCAGCGTGGACACGGCCCCCAGCATCCCCTGGCTGGGCGCATCCAGGCTCGTGTGGATCTCGAGCGAGAACAGATGCCCGCGCGCGGAGGCTCCCAGGATCGGCCGGGTCATCGCCGTGGCACCTCCGAGCCGCATCCCTGGCGAGGGTCCCACGAGGATCCCGATCCCGCATTCCTCGTGCTCACCCAGCACCGTGAGTCCGCTGGCCTCCGCCCGGATCACGAGGAGCTTGCCGTGCACGGTCGTGAACACGAGTTCGTCGCCGCTCGCGGGGTGCAGGTCCGCGGCGGACAGCCCGCCGATCCCCTGGGCCTCCCAGCCGGAACGCACCGTGGCGAGGTCGTGCGCCCACAGGAGCTGCAGCGTGTCCCTGCGGAGGGCCGCGATCCGCCGGTGGGTCGTGGCCACCAGCTCGGGTCCCGGTCCAGCTCCGTCCACCTCCGCGAACGCCAGGCCCGTGATCCCCGCTCCCAGCTCGTAGCGCGTGGCAGTGGACCCATGGCTCACCGCCTGCTGCACGAGGGGGTGGATCGTCGATGCCCCTGTCCCACGGCTCTCCATCTTGAACCTGTGGATCGTCCCGTCCGCGTTGCCGGCATAGATGGAGTCGCGGTCCTCTCCGGCGATCGCCACACCCGCCAGGAGCACGCGAGGGAACACCCCGTGGCCGTAGCGACGGAAGCCTGGATCCAAGCTCAGGAGGCCGGGATTGCTGCCCCCGGCTGTGACCGGGTGGGTACGCGCCGCCCGGTGGTTGACGTGCTCGTGTGGCTCGAGGACCGCGGTGGGCGAGAACTTGTCGACCCTGCGTGGGAGCTGGCTGCTCCCCGCGGAGGGTGCGCCGATCAGCCGTTCGGACCAGGCGATCGGCAGCAGGAAGTGCAGCGCCGCCTGGGGGTCTTCCGAGGGGACCAGCGTGGTGGCGTCGGGGGTCGTCGGCAGCAAGTAGACGGCAGGCTCGGTGCCGTGGCAGGCCTTGCCCACCACGGAGGCATAGACACGGCGATGGGACGCCCCGCCCGGCAGCGGAGGCGAGAGGAAGTACGGCTGCGCCGGTCCCGGGGCGTTGCCGAGGATCGTCACCCAGTCGGTGCCGTGGGTGACGGGGTCTTCGTCCGCCAGCAGCAGGAAGGTGGGTCGGAAGATCTCGTTGCGCCGCAGGCGATTGACGAACGAGAGGCTCAGGTAGTCCGTCTCCTCGAGCCGGCAGAAGATCGACCAGTCCGCCGCCGAGCGGGCGGTGTAGCCGGCGCCCGAACCGAGCTGCGCCAGCAGGTTGCTGACGAACAGGTGGCTGTCCTGGTCGTCGACGAGTCCGCGCTGGTTGGCCGTGTAGGCCGATGCGAGCCCGGCGTGGAACTCGTCGGGGTAGAGGATCATCAGGCACTGGGTCACGAAGCCGCCCATCGAGTAGCCGTTGATGAGGTACGCGAAGTTGGGCTCGCTGTCGGGGATCGAGACCGGCGGCTGGGTGAGGATGTGGCGCACGACGCGCCGCAGCTCGCGGA
>JADLFX010000044.1 GCA_020849665.1 Planctomycetota bacterium
CGCCATCCCCAGCATCACCACGTGCACCCGCTCCGGGGCCGGTGATGGCGTAGTCCAACAGACCGCAAGCCATCGACGCCGGCCACGCCCGGCGTCGACGCGTTCTGGGAGGGCGTGTCGGGGTCGGGTCGGCCGTGCTCCACCCCGACCATGACCCCGAACCAGCACCCCGACGCGACCGCGCCCCTGCGCCTCGCCCTGCCCAAGGGCCGCATGCAGCCCGCGGTGTTCCAGCTCCTCGCCGACGCCGGGATCGCGCTCCGCCAGGGCAGCCGCGAGTACCGGCCCACGCTCGACCTGCCGGGCTTCGAGGCGAAGGTCCTCAAGCCGCAGAACATCGTGGAGATGCTGCATCTCGGCTCCCGCGACCTGGGCTTCGCCGGCGCCGACTGGGTGCGCGAACTCGGCGCGGATCTGGTGGAGGTCCTAGACACGGGTCTCGACCCGGTGCAGATCGTCGCCGCCGCCCCGCGCGCGCTCCTCGCCGCGGGCCGCCTGCCAGCGCGACCACTCGTGGTCGCCTCCGAGTACACCGAGCTGGCACGCGCCTGGATCCGCGCAGCGGGCCTCGACGCCACGCTGGCCCGCTCGTACGGCGCGACCGAGGTGTTCCCTCCCGAAGACGCCGACTGCATCGTCGACAACACCGCGAGCGGCGCCACGCTGCGCGCCAACGACCTGGAGGTCGTTGCGGTGCTGATGGCCTCGACCACGCGCCTCTACGCCAACCCGCGCGCCTGGGCGCGGCCCGAGCGGCGTGCGGCGATCGACCGGCTCGCACTCCTGCTGGGCTCGGTTCTCGACGCGCGCCGCCGCGTGATGCTCGAGGTGAACGTCGCGCCCGAGCGGCTCGAGGCCGTGTGCGCGATCCTGCCGTGCATGCGCGAACCGACCATCGCGCCTCTGCACGGCGACGCCGGATACGCGGTGAAGGCGGCGGTACCGCGCGCCGACCTGCCGCGCCTGATCCCCGAGATCAAGGCGCGCGGCGGAACGGATCTCGTGGTCTCCCAGCTCGCGCAGATCGTGTCATGAGCCGGGATACCCGCATCGCCCCGGCTGCGGGGCCCACTCCGTCGGCGCTGGTAGCGCAGGTGACCCCGTACCCCACCGCGGCCCGCGCCGGCGTCGACCTGCGGCTGGACGGCAACGAAGGCCTCCTGCCCGCACCAGCCCTCCTCGACGCCCTCTACGACGCCGGCCCCGAGGTCCTGCGCAGCTACCCCGACGCCAGCGGACTCGAGCGCCGGATCGCCGAACGCCACGGCCTCGATCCTGCCTGCGTCGTGGTCACGGCCGGGGCCGACGAGGCGCTCGACCGCCTGTGTCGCGCCTTCCTCGGACCCGGGCGCGAGTGCGTCCTGCCGGTGCCGACCTTCGAGATGCTGCACCGCTATCCGCTGCTCTCCGGCGGCATCCTGGTCGAGGTGCCCTGGCCGCCCGGCACCCCATGGCCGACGGCCGCGGTGCGCCGGGCGCTCACGCCGAGAACCGGGATCGTCGCGCTCGTCAGCCCCAACAACCCCACCGGGACGACGCTCGACGCCGCGACCCTGCGCGCGATCAGTGCCGCCGCACCCACGGCGCTGGTGCTCCTCGACCACGCCTACGCCGAGTTCGCCGACGAAGACCTGACGCCGCAGGCCCTCGCCCTGCCCAACGCGGTGGTCGTGCGCACGCTGTCCAAGGCCTACGGTCTCGCCGGCGCGCGCGTCGGCTACGTGCTGGGCGCGCGCACGCTGCTCGAGCCGCTCCGCGCCGCGGCCGGACCCTACCCGGTGGCCGGGCCGAGCCTGCTCCTGGCCGCGGCGGCGCTGCGTCGCGACGCCGCCGTGCGCGGGTTCGTCGCGCGGGTCCGCGCCGAGCGCGCAGCCCTGGCCGATCTGCTGCGCGCGCTGGGCGCCCAGCCGCTGCCCAGCCAGGCCAACTTCGTGCTCGCGCGCTTCGCCGACCCCGATTGGGTCCGCGACGCCCTGGCCGGACTGGGGATCGCCGTGCGCCGCTTCGCAGGCCGCGCGGCCCTGCACGAGCACCTGCGCATCACCTGTCCCGGCGACGGATCCGCATTCACGCGCCTCGCGCACGCGCTGCGCACCGCCCTCCAGCCGGAGGCCCTGCTCCTCGACCTCGACGGGGTCCTCGCCGACGTCTCGCGCTCGTACCGCGCGGCAATCATCGCCACCGCCGCCAGCTTCGGCGTCGCGCTCGACGCCGCGGAGGTGGCCGCGGCCAAGCGCCGGGGCGACGCCAACGATGACTGGCGCCTGACCCGCCGCCTCATGGCGGAGCGCGGGGTCGCCGTGCCGCAGGCCACGGTCACCGGACGCTTCGAGGCGCTCTACCAGGGCAGCGCAGCGCACCCCGGCCTGCGTGCCACCGAGCGCCTGATCCCCGGGCGCACCCTCCTGGAGCGGCTCGCGCTGCGCCTGCCCCTCGGCATCGTCACCGGACGACCGCGCGCCGACGCCGAGCGCTTCCTGGACGAGCAGGGCATCCGCGACCTCTTCGCCGCCTGCGTGACCATGGAGGACGCGCCCGCCAAGCCGGATCCGGCGCCCGTGCGCCTCGCCCTGCAGCGCCTCGGCGTCGCGCGCGCGTGGCTGGTCGGCGACACCGTCGACGATCTGCGCGCCGCGCGCGCCGCGGACGTGGTGCCGCTGGCCGTTCCGGCCCCCGGCGAGGACCAGGACGTGGCGCGCGCAGCCTTCGCCGCCGCCGGCGTCGCGCGCACGTTCGCTTCGCTGGCCGAAGTCCTGGAGGTGCTGCCGTGAGCCCGCGGGTCGCCACGGTACAGCGCGTCACGCGGGAGACCCGCATCGACCTGCGCCTCGTGCTGGACGGCACCGGGCGGGCCGAGGTGGACTCCGGGATCGGATTCCTCGACCACCTGCTCACGGCCCTGGCCTGCCACGCCGGCTTCGATCTCGCGCTCGCCTGCGCGGGCGACCTGCACGTGGACGACCACCACACGGTCGAGGACTGCGCGCTCGCGCTGGGTTCCGCCCTGGATCAGGCGCTCGGCGAACGCGGCGGCATCGCCCGCTTCGGCTCGGCCTACGCACCGCTGGACGAGGCCCTGGCCCGCGCCGTCGTGGACCTCTCGGGACGGCCGTTCGCCGCGATCGACCTCGGCCTCAGGCGCGAGCGCCTGGGCTCGCTCTCGTGCGAGATGATCCCCCACCTCCTGGCCTCACTGGCCACTTCGGCGCGCGCCACCCTGCACGTGGACGTGCTGCGCGGCGCCAACGACCACCACCGCGCAGAGGCGGCGTGCAAGGCGAGCGCGCTGGCGCTGCGCATGGCGGTGGCGCTCCGGGGCGCCGGCGAGGTGCCGAGCACCAAGGGGGTGCTGTGAGTCGTTCCGTCGCGGTGGACGTGCACGTCGTGCAGACCGGCGTCGCCAACCTCGCCTCGGTCGAGGCCGCGCTCGCGCGCGCGGGCGCCCGGGCACTCCCGACTCTCGACCCGGCCGAAGTGCGCGACTCCGCGCGGGTGCTGCTGCCGGGCGTCGGCGCGTTCGGCCAGGCCATGGCCGCGCTGCGCGCGCACGGCCTCGACCAGGCCCTGCGCGGGCGGATCGCCGCGGACCGGCCCACGCTGGCGATCTGCCTCGGCCTGCAGCTCCTCGCCGAAGCCAGCGAGGAGAGTCCCGGAGTGTCCGGCCTCGGCGTCGTGCCGGGGACCGTGCGGCGCCTGCCCGACGGCGTGCGCGTCCCACAGCTGGGCTGGAACACGATCGAGGCCATGCCCGAGTGCACGTGGCTCCGCTCCGGCTGCGTGTGCTTCGCCAACTCGTTCGCGCTGCGCGAGCCGCCGCACGGCTGGCGGTGTGCCATGGCCACCCACGGCGTCCGCTTCGTGGCGGGCCTCGAGCGCGGGGCCATCGTCGCCTGCCAGTTCCACCCCGAGCTCTCGGGCCGTGTCGGCCACGAGCTCCTGTGCCGCTTCGTCGCGGCCGGCACCCGGGCGCCATGCTGACCGCGCGCGTGATCCCCTGTCTGGACGTGCAGGACGCGCGCGTGGTGAAGGGCGTGCGCTTCGCCGGCCTGCGCGACGCCGGCGACCCCGCCGGTCTGGCGGCCCGCTACCAGGACGAAGGCGCGGACGAGGTCGTGGTCCTCGACGTCGCCGCCACCCCGCGCGGCCGCGCGCACCAGCTCGGCACGGTCCGCGCCGTGCGAAGCGTGCTCGGCATCCCGCTCACCGTGGGCGGTGGCGTGCGCAGCCGCGCCGACGCCCGCGCCCTGCTCGAGGCGGGCGCCGACCGCGTGGCCGTGAACACCGCGGCCGTACGGCGCCCCGAGCTGCTCACCGAACTCGCGGACGAGTTCGGCGTGCAGTGCGTCGTCCTGGCCCTGGACGCGCGCGCCGTCGGGGACCCGCGGGCCGGCGCGGCGGGCCGCCACGAGGTGCTGATCCGCTCGGGCGGCGAGGCCACGGGACTCGGCGCCGCACCGTGGGCCGCGCGGGCGGCGCGTCTGGGGGCCGGGGAGATCCTGGTCACCAGTCACGATCGCGACGGCACGCGCTCGGGATACGACCTGGAACTGATCGCGGCCGTGGCGCGCGCCGTGCCCGTGCCGGTCGTCGCCTCGGGCGGAGCGGCGCACCCCGAACACCTGCTCGCGGCTCTCCGTGCCGGCGCCGATGCCGTGCTGGCAGCCTCGATCTTCCACGACGCCGAGCACTCCATCCACGCCGTCAAGGAGCATCTCCACGCCCATGGCGTGCCGGTGCGCCGCGCCGACCGCCTCCTGCGCCCGATCCCGCCCATGCACGACGTGTCATGCTGATCCCCTCCATCGACCTGCTCGGTGGCCGCGTGGTCCAACTCGTCGGCGGCCGGGACCTGGCCCTCGAGGCGGGCGACCCGCTGCCCCTGGCGCGGCGCTTCGCCGTGGCCGGAGCGATCGCGGTGGTCGACCTCGACGCCGCGCTCGGCCAGGGCGACCATCGCTCCCAGATCCTCCCCCTGCTCGAGCTGGCCGAGTGCCGGGTCGGCGGCGGGATCCGGGACGTCGCGTCCGCGTGCGCGTGGCTGGACGCGGGAGCCGCGCAGGTGGTACTCGGCACCGCTGCCCGCCCGGAGGTGCTGCGCGCGCTGCCCCGCGAGCGGGTGATTGCGGCCCTCGACTGCCGCGACGGCGAGGTGGTGGTGCAGGGCTGGCGCGAGCGCACGGGCCGGAACGTGCTCGATCGCATGGCCGAGCTGCGCGAGCACGTGGGCGGATTCCTGGTCACGTTCGTGGAGACGGAGGGGCGCATGCAGGGTCTCCCGCGCGAACGCATCCCCGCCCTGCGCGAGTCGGCTGGCCCCTGCACGCTCACCATCGCCGGCGGCGTGACCACGCCCGACGACATCGCCTTCCTCGATGCACATGGCTGCGACGCACAGGTGGGCATGGCGCTCTACACCGGCAGGCTCGACCTCGCGGACGCGCTCGCGGCGCCGCTCTGCAGCGAGCGACCCGACGGGCTCTGGCCCACGCTGGTCGTGGACGAACTCGGCGTGGCCCTCGGCCTCGCCTGGTCGGACGCCGAGAGTCTGCGCGAGGCGGTGCGCACGCGCCGCGGCGTCTACCGCTCGCGGACCCGCGGTCTGTGGCGCAAGGGCGCGACCAGCGGCGCGCACCAGGAGCTGCTGTGCGTGTCGCTGGATTGCGACCGCGACGCCCTGCGCTTCACCGTCCGCCAGCACGGGCCCGGCTTCTGCCACCGCGCCACACGCACCTGCTTCGGCGACGACCCCGGTCCCGGGGCGCTCGCCCGCCGCCTGAGGCAGAGGATCGCTGCGGCGCCAGCCGGCTCGTACACCGCCCGTCTCGCTGCCGATCCCGCCTTGCTCAGCGCCAAGCTGGTCGAGGAGGCGGCGGAGCTCGCGACAGCGACCACGCCCGCGCACGTCCGCCACGAGGCCGCGGACCTGCTCTACTTCGCCCTCGTGGCGTGCGCGCGCGGCGGCGTCGACCTGGCCGACGTCATGCGCGAGCTGGAGCTGCGCCACAGGCGCGTCACCCGCAGGCCCGGCCACGCCAAGCCGGCGCGCGACCCTTGACCCTGCGCGGCGTGCAGCTCCGCACCGAGACGCCCATGCCCCTGCTGAACCCCCTCCCCCCCGATCGCCCCTGCGCCAGGCGCCGCCCCGCCGTGGACGCGGCGACCCTTGCCGCCGCGGCACCCATCGTCGAGGCCGTACGCACCGGCGGCGAGGCGGCGCTGCGCGCCTTCGCCGCGGAGCACGACGCACTGCACCACGACGCCCCGCTGGTGATCGGACGTGACGGGATGCAGCGTGCGTTCGATTCCCTCGGCGGCACCGAGCAACACCTGCTGCTGCGCGTGGCGGAGCGGATCCGCGGGTTCGCGGAAGCGCAGCGCCGTGCGCTCCAGGACGTGTGCGTGCCCGTGCCAGGCGGGGTCGCGGGACACCGCATCGAACCGATCTGGTGCGCGGGCTGCTACGCCCCGGGTGGACGCCACCCGCTGCCCTCCTCCGTGTTGATGACCGCCGTCACGGCGCGCGTCGCGGGCGTCCGCACCGTCTGGTTGGCGAGCCCTCGCCCCGCGCGGATCACCCTGGCGGCGGCGCACGTCGCCGGCGCCGACCAACTCCTCGCCGCCGGCGGCGCGCACGCCGTCGCCGCGCTCGCGTTCGGCGCGGGCCCCGTGCCGGCCTGCGACGTCGTCGTCGGGCCGGGCAATCGCTGGGTGACCGCGGCCAAGCAGCTGGTGTCGGGAAGCGTGGGGATCGACATGCTGGCGGGACCTTCGGAGCTCGTGGTGCTCGCCGACGGCAGCGCGGACCCGGAACGGATCGCCGCCGACCTGCTGGCTCAGGCCGAGCACGACGACGACGCGGTACCGATCCTGATCAGCATCGGGCCCGCGCTCGTACCCCGCGTCGAGGCCGAGCTGGCACGTCAGCTCACGTCGCTGCCCACGGCCGCCACCGCGCGGCGCGCGCTCGCCAACGGCGGTGTCCTGGTCTGCACGGACCTCGCCGAGGCGACACGGGCCTGCGATGCCCTGGCTCCGGAACACGTCCAGGTGATGACCCGCGAGCCGCACGTGGCAGCCGCCGCCCTGCATCGCCACGGCACGCTCTTCCTGGGCGGCGCCGCGGAGGTGCTCGGCGACTACGGCGCGGGACCCAACCACGTGCTCCCCACCGGCGGTACGGCCCGGTTCACCGCCGGACTCTCGGTGTTCACCTTCCTGCGCGCCAGGACGTGGCTCGACCTGCAGGACACCGCGTCGGCCGCGGTCCTGGCCCGCGACGCCGCCGCCCTGGCCCGCCTGGAGGGACTCGAAGGACACGCGCGCGCCGCAGAGCTTCGCGCGCGCTGAGCCGTGGGCCGCACGCGGAGCCGGCTCACCGGTGCAGGCTGCGCACCGGACGCGCGCCGAGTCGTGGCCCGAGGTCCCGCTCCTGGACCGCGGTACGCCGCCAGAGCCGTGCGTCCTCCGGGCGGTCGGCCCAGCTCCCCCCGCGCACGCAGCGCAGTTTCTCGGGGGGACGGGGCCCGAGGAGCAGCAGGTCACCGGGGCGGAGGAGGAACGGCTCCCGCACCGGCCAGAACGGATCCGCGCACGCCTCCTGCACATTGCCCAGCACGTCGTGGAGGCCGTAGCCGTTGGCCGCGAAGGAGCCCACCGGGGCATGGACGCGGAACTCGTCCCCGACGGGCCGCTTCCCGACCGCCGGCCCGGCTCGCCCACCATCGACCGGCTCTGTCAGGAAGTTGCCGGCCTCGGCGCGGGCCACGCCCGTCGCACCGTGGGTGGAGGCGTCCGGGTCGCCGGCGGCGGCGGCGTACTCCCACTGCGCCTCGGTGGGCAGCGCGAGACCCAGCTTGCCGAGGATCGATGCGAACTCGTACCAGGCCACGCCCTCGACCGGGTGTCGCCCGGTGACCACGGCGGTGTCTCCCTCGACGGCCTGCCCACGCCGATGGCGCGCCGGCAGGCGGCCGGTGAAGGCCTGCCACTGCGCCTGGGTGAGCTCGAACTTGCCGATCAGGAACGGCTCGAGTTCCAGCTCACGGGGTGGTCCCTCGTCGGCCCTGGCCAGCGGGTCGTGATTGACCCCGCGCGGATCGTGCGCCTGGGCGCCGTACCAGAACCGGCCGCCGGGGACCAGCACCAGCACCAGCCCGCTGCCCTCCTCCAGCCGGAGTCGCCCGGTATCGGGATCGCGCACGGGACAGGGGCCGGTGAGATCGGCCAGCCAGAACTCCCACAGACCCGAGCGAGGATCCGGCCCGAGCGGAACGAGGCCTTCCTGGGGACGGAGGCGGAGCCCGTGATAGCGGGGGCTCGCCGCGATCGCCTCGATCGCGGCATCCCACGCGGCGCGCTGCCCGGCGATGGTGCGCGCCCAGAGCGTGCGGGCGAACTCGTAGCGGTGTTCCACGTCGCCGAGCGTGGTCGACGCGCTCGTCACCCGCGGCTCCCCCTCCCGCAGGAAGCTGCGTAGTTCGCCGACCAGCGAGCGCTGCTGCCCCAGGAGCCACTCCAGCTCGTCGGCCTCCTCCGGACCGGCCGCGAGGATCTGCGCCTCGATCTGGAGCACCTGCTGTTCGTGCACCGGCAGGCGGGCGGCGAGGGTGCGGGCGTCGGCCAGCCAGCGCCGCAGCGCAGACACCTGGCTGGAGTCCGCGGGCCACAGGCTCGCACTCTGGGTGCGCATCGCCCGCAGACGGTGCAGGTCGGCGAGACCGAGCACGACGTCGCCCCGTTCCCGTGCCTTCGCCTCCACCGCGCGCAGGTCCCAGATCAGTCGCTCGGAACGCTCCTCGGCCCGCCAGGCACGGTCGAGGGCGACGAGGGACGCCGCGAGTCCGCCGAGCAGGGAGAGGAACGCCACCGCAATGGCCACGCTGAACGCCCGGTGCCGGCGCATGAACTTGCGCAGCTGGTAGACCAGCGTCGTGGGCCGCGCCTGGATCGGCCGGTGCTCCAGCCATGCACGCAGGTCGGCGGCCAGCGCGCCGGCATCCCGGTAGCGGCGGCGCGGGTCCTTCTCGAGGCACTTGGCGACGATGGTCTCGAGGTCCCCGGAGAGCGATACGTCGTGGGTCGAGAGCGGCGCCGGATCCACGTCGGCGACGAGCCGCACCTGCTCCGGCAGGGGCCTGTCCTCCGAGGGGAACGGCGGCCGCCCGGTGAGCACCTCGTAGAGCACCGCGCCGAGGGCGTGCACGTCCGTGTAGGGCCCGGGCGCGCCATGTCCCGCGCTCACCTGCTCGGGTGCCATGTACGAGAGGGTCCCGAGGAGTTCGCCAGCACGCGTGTGCAGCGTGTCGCGCGAGCCGTCCTGCAGGCAGGCCACCCCGAAGTCGATCACCCGCGGAGTCCCGGTCTCGTCGACGAGCACGTTGGCGGGCTTGAGGTCGCGGTGCACGATGCCCGCGGCGTGCGCGGCGGCGACCGCGTCGCAGACCTGCGCCAGGAGCCGCACCCGGCCGCGCAGATCGAGTCGCGCGGCCGCCGCGTGCACGTGCAGCGGCCGCCCGGCCACGTACTCCATCACGTAGTACGGCCGATCGCGCCCCGCGATCCCGGCCTGGCCGGCATGCACGACGCGCACGATCCCTGGGTGCGAGAGCCGGGCCAGGATCTCGGCTTCCCGGGAGAAACGGCGCAGCGCCTCGGGCGTGACCGCGTCGTCGCGCAGCACCTTCACGGCCACGGCGCGGCGTGGGTTCGGTTGTTCCGCCAGGTAGACCACGCCGATCCCGCCCACGCCGAGACAGCGCAGCACGCGGTACTCACCGATCCACTCCGGCATCCGATGGGCTGCGGCGGCAGCTTCGGTGGCCGCGCCGCGCGCCGGCAGGCCCGTGAGCGGCAGCGTCGCGGGCTCCCGCGCAGGGGCAGGCCGGGAGTCGGGGTCCGGGGCAGGCGGCACGCGGAGACTCTCTCCGCGTGCTCCGGCTCCGTCCAGGACCACGGGCGCCGCCGGGCCATCGCAGCCGTGCCGGCCGGCGTTCCAGTCCGCAGCGCAGCCGCGCGACGCACCGGGGAATCCGTAGAAGCCGGACCGCGCCGGCGGGGCAGGGAACGTGGCGGACGGGATGCACTTGCATGCCAGCAGGCGCCGGGCGTCCGCCGCGACGAGCGGCGGAGGCCGCGCCTTCCGGGCAGCGCCGGGAGGCGCGATGATCCGCGTCGATCCCCGCCATGCTCTGCGCCGCCACGCTCGCGTTCGTCCTCGCCGTACCTGGGGCCCAGGAGTCCGCGCCCCACGCAGCGTCGGCCCTGATCCTGCGCGGCGGCAAGGTGTGGACCGGGGTGGCGGGAGCACCCGAGGCACAGGCCATACTGATCCTCGGCGAGCGGATCGAGTTCGTGGGCAGCGACGCGGAGGCGGCGGCACGGGCCCCCGCGGGCGCGCGCACCTTCGATCTGCTGGGCAGGCGCGTGGTGCCCGGCATCGTCGACGCGCACGTGCACTTCCTGAGCGGCGGCGACACGCTCCTCGCGCCCGACCTGCGCGGCGCCCGCAGCGAGGAGGAACTCGCGCGCCGCCTGGGCGAGTCGGCCGAGCTCGTTCCTGACGGCACCTGGCTCACGTCGGGGACCTGGGACCACGAGAACTGGCCGGGTGCACGCCTGCCGACCGCAGCGGTCCTCGATCGCTTCACCCCGAGACACCCGGTGTTCGTCGCGCGGCTCGACGGGCACATGGCGGTGGCCAACTCCCTGGCGATGCGGATCGCGGGCGTGGGCAAGGACACGGCCGACCCCCCGGGAGGCGCGATCGAGCGGGACGGCACGGGAGCCCCCGCCGGCGTGTTCAAGGACGCGGCCATGGCGCTGATCGCCAAGCACGTACCGGCGTGGAGCGCCGAGCAGCGCCTCGAGCGCGCCCGCATGGCGCTGGCCCACGCCGCGTCCCTGGGCGTGACCAGCGTGCACGACATGCTCGACGGCCACGACGCGCTCGCCACCTACCAGGAGCTGCGCCGCCGGGGCGAGCTGACCGCGCGCATCACGCTCTACGCGCCGATCACCGCGCATGCACTCTGGGGCGGGCTCAAGGTGCAGCGCGGCTTCGGCGACGCCTGGCTGCGGATCAACGGCGTGAAGGCGTTCGCCGACGGCTCGCTGGGATCGACCACTGCCTGGTTCTTCGAGCCCTATGCCGACGCGCCGGGGACGAGCGGCCTCGCCCAGACCGAGCTGAAGGCGGGCGGCATGCTCGACCGCCAGTTGGCCGCGACGCTGCGGGACGGGCTGCAGCCGGCCATCCACGCCATCGGCGACCGCGCGATCCGCGCCGTGCTCGACCTTGCCGCCGCCCGGGCGAAGCCCGCCCAGCGACTGCGCCTCGAGCACGCCCAGCACATCCACCCCGACGACCTGCCGCGCTTCGCCGGCCTGGGCGTGATCGCGTCGATGCAGCCCTATCACGCCATCGACGACGGGCGCTGGGCCGAGAAGCGCATCGGCGCGGAGCGCTGCCGGACGACCTACGCATTCCGTTCGCTCCTGGATCGCGGCGCGGTGCTCGCGTTCGGATCGGACTGGCCGGTGGCGCCGCTCTCGCCCTGGGAGGGGCTCTACGCGGCCGTCACGCGCCGGACCCTGGACGGGCGCAACCCGGAGGGCTGGGTCCCGGAGCAGCGGATCCGCCTGGAGGAAGCACTGCGGGCCTACACCGCGGGCTCGGCGTACGCGGGCTTCGCCGAGACCGAGGTCGGCACGCTCGAGCCGGGCAAGTACGCCGACCTCGTGGTCCTCGAACCCGATCTGTTCGCCCTGCCGGCGGAGCGGCTGCGCGAGATTGCGGTACGAATCACGCTCGTGGGCGGGCGCGTCGCACATCTGCGTTGACGTCCCTTGGCCGCCGGTGGCGGACCCCGCCGCACGGCGCGAGCCTGCCGGGCAGCGCCGTGGTGCCTTCCCTGCGCGCCGACCCTGGCACACCATCGCGGCGCGCACGCCGGCGGTCTCCGCTCGCGAGCAGACCGGTGGATCGGCACGCCGCGTCCGCGGCCGACCTCGCCAGGATCCTTCCCGGACCCTGCATGCACGGATGGCCGGCCCGGCGCCGCTGCACCATAGTGGCCGCCGACGTCGCGTTCCCCACAAGTCTGCCCCGAGGAATGCACCCCATGCGCACTGCCTTGCCCCGCCTGCTCACCGCGCTCGTGTTCGCCTCCGCTCTCGCCGCACAGCGGCCCGTCCAGGACGAGCTCGGCTCGCCCTCTTCGACGCCGCCGGCGGGAGGCGGGCCCAACCTGGTCACCGCTCAGTACACGCTCTTCGGCGACAACTGCGGCCCGTCGTGCGCATCGCTGAACGCCGACCGCGGCAGTTTCCGCACGGGCACGCTCCCGAACGAGTACGCGTTCGGGCACAAGTTCGCGGCCCCCACCGTGATCGTGGGCTTCCAGCTCTACACGCGCACCAACACGCTGCCGAGCGCATCGATGACCTGCGCGCTGTACCGCGCGTCGCCCGCCAACCCCATCGCGCCGGACCTACTGCCCGTCGCGACCGGCGCGATGACCGTGGGCAACACGGTGGACTTCTACAGCGTGCTGCTCAACCAGCCGGTGACCGTCAACGCCAACGAGAACGTCTGGATCACGCAGTACGACTCGACCAACATCCTCGCCGCGGCGGTCACCGCGGGCACCACGCCGGCGCTCTCCACCTGCTGGCGCCGCCCCGCGGGTGGCGGCACCGCATGGGCGACCACCGGCACGATCAACTATCCCGCGTGGCGCATCCTCTGTGCGCCCGATCTGGCCTCCTTCCACTCCGCCCGGCCGCAGCTCGGCACGACCATCCGCCTGGACCTGCAGGGTGCGCCGGCCAACGCGTTGGCGGTCCTCTTCTTCGGGGGCAGCAACCCCAACGTGCCGACGCCGTTCTGCACGAGCCTCTACTCCGCCCCCACGGTGTCGCTCCCGACCACGACCGGTGCGAACGGCAAGGCCTCGTTCTCCCTGGCGATCCCCAACAGCGCGTCCCTGGACGGGGTGACCTTCTTCAACCAATGGTGGGCGCTGAGCGGCGCCACCGTGGTCGGCTCCAACGGCGGCCACGCCGTGCTCGGCAACTGAGCGGACCGGTTGCGGCACTACGCGCGGCCCGCGCGCGACGCACCTGCGCGATCCGTCCGCCGCGGCGAGCGGCGGGCGGATCACCCATCCAGGGCCCGCCTCAGGGCAGGGCGCCAAAGCGACGCGCGACGGCGCCACCCGGGGTGTTGGTCGAGGAATCGCTGCAGGTACCGGCCGGCGAATGTGGCTGCTGCTGTTGAGCTGTCGGAGCGGATGCGGCTGCGCCTCGCCGATCACCACCTCGTTGCCCGTTGTCACCGGGTTCGCGGTTGGCGAGACGATGTCGATCAGCAGGTTGCCCTGGGCTGCGATGCACAGGAACGGCGACGCCAGGGTGAGGTTCGCCCACGGCGCCACGCCACCCGGCGTGGACGTGCAGGCCGCGAGGCCGACCGGGCCGTTGAACACGCGCGTCGTCGCTCCGGTGATGCTGGTCGCGAAGGTCGTCGACATCGAACCTGGCGAGAGCGTCGAATGGCTGAGGTCGATGGTCGATCGGGCAGGCGCACGGCCGTCGAACCGCCCGGATCGTCGTCGTCGGGCCGATACGCGATCGCCTGGATCACGCCCACCGTGCCAGTCACCGAGCCCTGGGCGATGCGCTGCTGGGAACGGAATCCGGCGAAGCCGAACGGGTACCTGGCGAGGTCGTTGCCCTCGACACCCTCGGGGATCGAGGGCACGGGCTCGTGGTCCTGGGCCGGCAACGCCAGGGAAGCGGAGACGATCGCCGACAGCCCGGCCGCACTGAGGTGCTTGGAGCGCATGAAGGGTCGTGGGGGAATGCGTGGAGCGCGGCACGGGGTGCGCCGCCCGCCGCAGGGGAGAGGCTTGCGGCGCCCATCCGCCCGAGGAGAAGACCAGGCACTCACCGCGGCCAAGCAAACGGCAGGATGGGCAGAGCTTCGCGCGCACCCAGGGATGGCAGGGCGGCAGGCGGCCCCCCCCTTCCTCCGGCTTGACCTGCCTCCTCCAGGAATCGACGATGCGGCCGAGGCAGCCATGTTCCTCGACCCTACGCGGTTCCCGGTCAGCCGCCAGTTGGAGAGTTCCTTCGCCACGTTTCGTGGCGAACTCGACCGCCTGCCGGAGGGGCTGTTCCAGGCGTGGCCGCTGGCGGAGAGCTATCAAGGCACGTGGCAGATGTTCCCGCTGGTGCTCCTCGAAGCTCCCCCCGGGTTCGTCGTGGACCTCGCTCGCAACCGCGCGCTCTGCCCCGGCACCTGGCGACGCCTGCAGGAGATCGGACGCATCCGCACCGCCTGTTTCTCGTGGCTCGGCCCGGGCGCCCACATCTACGCGCACACCGACGCCTATTACCACCGGCTCGTCCGCCTCCACCTCGGGCTTCGCGTCCCGGCGCAATCCCTCATGCGCGTCGCGGACGAACTGCGTTCCCTCGAGGAGGGCGTCTGCATCGTGGTCGACGGTCAGACGCCGCACGAAGCGGCCAATCTCTCGGCACAACCCCGCGTCACCCTGCTCGTGGACGTCGAGATGAGCGCGGCCGAAGAGCACTATGTCCTGGCGGTGTCCCCGCATCGGCGGCGCGCCTTGGACCGCCATCTGCGAGACGCGGCCACGACCGGGCCGGGCCAGGCGATGTCGCCGATGATGGCGCCGCAGACGAGCCATACGCCACCACCTCCGGCGGAACCTGCATGATCCGCTCGAGCCCGCGCACGTTCCCAATGACGGCAACATGGGGAACGTGCGAGCCGTTGCAGATCAGGGTGCGGTCGTAGTCCGGAGCGAGCATGCGCGCGAGGGTCCCGGCCTCTACCTGCGAGATGCGCCTCTCGACCACATGCACGCAGTGGCCGTTGCCCATGCCGGTCACGGTGACCCCGAAGTCCCAGGCGCCCCGGAACACTGCGCTGTCCGGATGCAGGTAGTCGTGGCCCACGAACGAGGTCGGGCCAGACCGGTGCCATTGCTCACGGAGCTGCACCGCGGTGTCGAGCACGTGGCGCCGCGCCTGCGCCGGGAGGCCGATGACCCACAGGAGCTCCGCCGAGCCGGCCGCGTCCCGCAAGTCGTCCAGCATGCGGGGCAGGTGCTGTACCTCGAAGCCGTTCTGGATCAGGTCCAGGAGCCGCTGGCCGGACGACCCGGAACCCGCATGCAGGCAACGGCCACCGGCGGCGCCGCCGAGGTGCCGGCAGTACTCCGGGTCGAGGCCGCACCACTCGACTCCATGATCGAGGTCCAGCACACCTCCGAGCCTTCGTCGCGGATCGCGCTGCTCGAGTGGCGGGCAGCCTTCGGCGGCGCGCTCGAGTCCTGGAACAGCACGGATCTGCTGCGGTAGTCCCTGGCGACGGCGACCACGTCCGCTCGGATCCCCGCCGGCTGGGCCATCCGGGACTGCTCGCGCCATTCGATGCTGCAGTCGTGCACTTGCCGCAGCGGCAACCGCGCGACGACATCAGGGGGTGGCTCGCCCGAGCAATGCAGCAGCGCGCCAGGTCGACCGCGGTGAAGTCCGACACCGGCAGCTCGTCCAGGCCCTCCGGGTGCCTCGGACCCGACGGGCGGCGCAACACGCCGCGCCCGCCGCGCCACGCCAGGCCGCGGGCCGACTCGATGGCGCGCAAGGCCCGCTGTGCGCGCTCAGGTCGGGAGTTCCCCTGTGCCGAAGCCGGATCCATGTCGTCGACCTCCACCCCTCCGCACCGCCATGCGCGGCCCCTGGAACTCGTGGCCACACCGCGGGGCCCCTACTGGCTGCCGCAGGGCATCGACTCGGACGTGGTCGTGAACGCGATGCGCCGGGGGGAGCTCTTCGAACCCGAGATCGTCGCCGCGGGCCTCGCTCGGATCCGCCCCGGCACGCTGGTCCTCGACGTCGGCGCCTGTTTCGGCCAGATGGCGATCGAGTTCGCGCGCGCCACCGGGCCGCGCGGCATGGTGCTGGCCTTCGAGGCCGACGAATGGCTGCACGACGTGCTGCGCATGAACCTCTCGGCGAACGGCTGCACCAACGCGCGCGCGGTGCATGCCGCGGTGTGGGAGCGCAGCGGCACCCAGGTCGTCTACCCCGAGCCGGACTTCACGCGCTTCGGCAGCTACGGCAGCTACGGGATCGATCCGCGCGCGCGCGAGGGCCGGCGCGTGCGCACGCTCGCCATCGACGATCTCGCGATCACGGCGCCGGTCTCGTTCCTGAAGATCGACGTCCAGGGCAGCGACTTGTTCGCCCTGCGCGGGGCGCGCCAGACGATCCTGCGCCATCGCATGCCGGTGCTCTTCGAGTTCGAGGAGCAGTTCCAGGCCGAGTTCGGCACGTGCTGGGCCGACTACGCGCGCCTCCTCGACGAACTCGGCTACCGCGTGGTCGAGACCATCGGCGGCATCAATCACCTCGCCCTGCCGGCCTGAGCGCGCTCGCCCACGCCGGGCCCCCCCTGCCGGACTCAGCGCCCCCTGGCCGGCTCCCCGGCGGGCGCGGCCTTGCGCAATCGCACGCAGAACTCGAACCCGCCGCCGCCCTGGTGCACGTGCAGCACCAGCACGTTGCGCCCGGCCGTCGGCGTCACCGCGATCTGGTCCTCGCCGGAGCTGAGCCCGCGGAACGCCCACTTGTCCTGGACCCGCGTGCCGTTGAGCCACACGGCGCAGCCGTCGTCGCTGCCGACCTCCAGGACCGCCTCGCCACCGGACCATTCGAAGGTGGTCACCGCGAACGCAGAGACCTGGTCCTGCGCCATGGCCGCGCGCAGGTCCACCACGCCCTCGGCCCCGGACGCCATGACGCTGCGCCATTCGAGGTCTTTCGCGCCGATGCGGACGGGCTTGCCGGTGTCCACGGCGTCGGTGGCGAACGGCGCCCTGCCCAGGGTCTCGGCCCGCGGGTCCGGCACCGGCCCCAGCACGTGCCACGCCACCAGATAGCCACTCTCGCGCGCGAGGTCGGCAGGGGCCACGCCCAGCTGCTCCAGTTCCTTCGCCGCGGCCTGGCGGGTGCCACGCTCGCGCGCCTGCAGGAAGGCCTCGCGCAGCACGGCGCGAGCGCGCTCCGGTTCGCGCGCGACGAGGCCGCGGGCGATCTCCACCCGTGCGGCCGCCACCGGCTCGCGCAGATCCCGACCCTCGGCGAGCGGGGCGAGGAGCGCCAGTGCCCCCGCGTCGCGCGCCTGCCCGAGGAGCGCCACGGCCTGGGCCTGGACGCGCGGATCCGGGGCCGCGCGCACGACCTCGCGCAGCCCGGCAAGGCCCTCCGCGCCGCGGCCGCGGGCCAGCTGTCTGCGCGCGACCTGCACGAGGGCCGCGGCGGCGGAGTCCCGCACGCCGCGGTCGGCATCGCCGAGGAGGGGCTGCAGGCGACCGGCATCGGCGTCCGCACTGGCGCCCAGGACCTCGCAGGCCGCGCCGCGCAGGCTGGGCGCGCCGTCGGTCAGGCCCGCGTGGACGAGTTGGAGCAGCGCCGCCGCGTCGCAATCTCCTCGCGCCGCGAGGATCCGGAGCAGCTCCGCGCGGGCCTGCGGGGAGAGGTCGGGGTGCAGCGCGTGCAGGCGCCGGGTCAGGCCCTGGTCGGCGGCGGCGATCAGGCGGCCGCGTGCCGCTGCCCGCACCGCCGGCTGCGGATCGGCGAGGAGGTCCACGCAGACCGCGACCAGCTCCTGGTCCTGCAGGCGGGCCAGACCCTCGAGCGCGGCAAGGCGCGCCGGGGAGCCGGCGGAGGCGAGCAGGCGCCGGTAGCCGGCACGCTGGGCCTCGGCGTCGCCGCCGTGGCTCTCCAGCCAGCGGGCGTAGGCCGCCGCGGCACCGGCGCGCTGCAGGCGGACGGCCTCCAGCAGCGCGGTGCCCGCGCGCGGATCCCCGCTCGCCGCCAGGGCCGCGCGGGCCGCCTGCGCGAGCGCATCGTCGCCGCTCGCCACGGCCGCGAGGCCCGCGACGGCGGCGCGGCTGCCGCGCCCGCCGAGGGCTGCGGCGAAGTCGGCCGCGCGCAGGACGGGGCCGGGCTGGGTGAGCCGCTCGAGCAGGACGACCTCGGCCTTGGCCACGCCCGACCGCTGGAGCGCAAAGAGCGCCCCCTCGGCCAGATCCCGGTCGTCGAGGGCGGCCACCAGGAGCTGCACTCCTTCCTCGCGCCGGTTCACGAGGCCGTAGGCCTGCAGGAGGCTCTGCCGCACGGGTCGTGCCAGCCCGGTGTCGGAGACGAGCCGGGCGAGCGCCTCGGCCACGCGGTCGCGCGCCCCTTCGGGCGCGGCGGGCGCCGTGGCGCGCGCCGCCAGCCGCTCCAGCGCACGCAGCGCCGCGCGCGCCTCGGCCGGGTCCGCGGCGTGCAGCGCCTCGGCCAGTCCGGGCAACGCCGCCTCCCCGAGCTCGTGCGCCCGGCCGAGCAGCGCACGGCGGACGGCCGGATCGGTGCTGCGCAGGTCGTCCACGGCGGGCTGTTGCGCGACCAGCCGCATCGTGACCCATGCCATCAGGAGAAGGAGGCGCATCAGAGGCTCCACGGGGCACGCATGGGTTTGGTGAGCAGGCGGTCGGCGTCCGGATCGCCCTGGAAGCGCTCGCGCTGCGCGTCCCAGTAGAGCTTGCGGCCCAGGAGCAGGGCGATGTTGCCCAGGTGGCAGGCCGTGGCGGAGCGGTGGCCGATCTCGGCGTGGCAGATCGGCTGCGCGCGCGTGCGGATGCAGCGCAGCCAGTCCGCATGGTGATCCGTGCTCACCGGCAGCTTCACGGGCATCGTCCCGGACCTGGTGTCGAGGATCTCCTTGGGGTTGGCCCGGATCGCGCCGCGCGACACGAACACCTCGCCCTCCGAGCCGCGGAAGGTGACCCCGTTCTCGCCCCGGCTCGTGACGTGCACGCGCACGCCGCCCGGGTACTCGTAGTGGACGTCGAACTCGGTGGCGGTCTCGAAGAAGTTGTCCGCCGGCCAGGTTCCCGTGCCGTGCACGGAGAGCGGTCCCGAGAGCTCGGCGCCCAGGCCCCACTGCACGATGTCGATGTGGTGCGCGCCCCAGTCGGTGAGCTTCCCGCCGGAGTAGTCGTAGAACCAACGGAACTGGTAGTGGCAGCGGCGCGGGTTGTACGGCACCCGCGGCGCCGGCCCGAGCCAGAGGTCCCAGTCCAGGTGCGGCGGCACCTCGGCGTCCGGCTCCGGGGCGGAGAACGGCGCGCTGCCGAGGACCGCGGTCACGGTCTGCACGCGGCCGATCCGGCCATTGCGCACCAGCTCGCAGGCCCAGCGGAAGCGCTGGTCGGAGCGCTGCTGCGTGCCGGTCTGGAACACGCGCCCGAAGCGCTGCGCGGCCGCGGTGATGGCGCGACCCTCGGCCACGGTGAGGGTGAGGGGCTTCTCGCAGTACACGTCCTTGCCCGCGGCACAGGCGTCGATGGCCTGCAGTGCGTGCCAGTGGTCGGGCGTGACGATGACCACCGCGTCGACGTCCTTGCGGTCGAGCAGCTCCCGATACTCCTTGTGGCCGCTGGCCCGCCCCTCGCACTTGTCGACCGCGGCCTGGACGCGTTGCGCGTCCACGTCGCACACGGCGACCACCTCCACTTCGGGGAGGCGCAGCAGGCGGCCCAGGTGGTGGCCGCCGCCGCCCAGGTCGCCGACGCCGATCACGCCGATGCCGATGCGCTCGTTCGCGGCCAGGCGCCGGCCGGACCAGGGCGAGGTGCGCACCCAGGGAGCCGTGACCGCTGCCGCCGCCGAGTGGAGGAAGGCCCGCCGGGAGAGCGACGTGGACATGGGTCCCGATTGTCGAGCGCGCCACGGTGTGGTTCCACGTGAAGGTTCGCCCGGCCCGCGCAGGCGGGGTGGATTCCCCTACGTTGCGCGGTGCGGGCCCGAGAGAATCCCGCCCCTGTGAACCCGCTGCCCTCCTCCCCGGCCGAGGACCAGAGCCTGATCGCCGCCCTGAAGGCCGGCGAAGAGCACGCCTACGAGCAGCTCGTGCGGCGCTTCGGCGGCTGGCTCCTGGGCGTGGCGCGGCGGCTGGTCCACGGCGAGCAGGAGGCCCAGGATGCGTTGCAAGACGCGTTCCTGTCGGCATTCAAGGCGATCGACCGGTTCCAGGGCGATGCCAGCCTCGCCACCTGGCTGCACCGGATCACGGTCAACGCCGCGCTCATGAGGCTGCGGCACAGGCGACGCCGGCCGGAAACCCTTTTCGAGGACCTGTCATCGGGCGACGGTGCCCGCCAGGATCCGAACTACCCTCCGGTGAACTGGAGCGAGTCGGCCGAGGTGGCAGCCGAGCGGGCGGAGACCCGCGAGTTCGTCCGCGCCATGATCGACGAGTTGCCCGACACGTACCGGACCGTGCTGGTGCTGCGCGACATCGAGGAGTACGACACCGCCGAGACGGCCAAGGAGCTCGGCATCACCCCGAACGCCGTGAAGATCCGCCTGCATCGTGCCCGACAGGCGCTCCGCGACCGGATCGACCGGCGCCTGCGTGCCTTCGACCCGGAGGCCCGGCCATGACCACGTGCGGCGAACTGGCCAGATTCCTCATGGCGTATCTCGACCGGGAGCTGCCCGAGGAGCAACGCGCCTCGTTCGAGCAGCACCTCAAGGCCTGCCCCCCCTGCGTCATCTACCTGAAGACCTACGAAGCGACGATCCGGCTGTGCAAGAAGTCCTGCGCCGAGGATGCGAGACTCCCCGGCGCGGTGCCGGAGGCGCTGGTCCAGGCGATCCTCAAGGCCCGCCGGGCCACGAAATGAGGACCCCGCCTGCGGGAGGACGCTCCGGTCAGAAGATGACCCAGCCGGATTCGTTGCCGAGCAGGTAGGGGGTCGCCGGGCGGACGGCCTGGGCGAGGAACGTCGCACCCACCAGCGTGGGATCGTTCGGGAGCGGGATCGAGTACGTGGCGGGCACGTTCACGAGGAACGCGATCGGCAGGAGCTTCGCGGGATCGAGGCGCACCGTGCCGGTGAACCCAGGCAGGGCGAAAGGCGTGCCGCGGCCGGTCGCCCACACGAGGTAGACCGGCACGCCGGTGCCGCTGGTGGAGATCCTGAGGGTCTGGCCGGGCTGGCTCACGCCCGCGGCCACCAGGCTCAGCGAGGCGTTCGATTGCGGGTCGTAGGGCGAGGTGCGCTGCAGGATCTCGGCGGCGTTGCCCACGCCGTCGCCGTCCGCATCGCCGTTGGGGTCGACCACGAACGCGTACTGGAAGCCGCCCGGGTCCTTCGTGTTGTAGGCACCGATGCCGACCGGGGCGACGGCCTCGCGCGCGCCGGTCACGGGGTCGAAGCGGCGCAGCTCCGCGGGCGCCGGCCCGCTGAACGAGACGCGGTTCACCACCCACACCCGGCCGTACGAGTCGGTCGAGAGCCCGATCGGCGAGGGAGCGTCGGGAATCGCCGGGGCCACCACGCCGGTCACGTCGTCGATGCGGTAGATCTCGGCGCGGGTCGAGCACGACGCCCAGATGTCGTTGTTGGCGTCGAGCGTCAGGTCGCTGATGCCCGCCGTGGCGACGCTGTTGGGACGGATGGTGTTCAGGACGTTGCCGTTCGGGTCGAGCTGGAAGATCTCGTTGCTCGAATCGCCCGCCACCCACACGTTGCTCGGCGCCGCGGGGTTGGGCGAGTCGCAGAGCACGGCGACGGGCTGCAGCGTGGTGCTGGGCAGCGTGTAGTTGGTCGCCGCGAACGTGGTGGCGTCGATCTTGCTCACCCGGGTCCCGGACGGGCTGCGGTGCGCCACCCAGGCGTTGCCGGCCTTGTCGATGGCGATGCCGAGGGGGTTGGGGCCGACCGCGATGGTCCCGAGCAGCGTGCCGTTGGGCGCGTAGCGCGCCACGTTGCCCGTGTTGCTCAGGGTGACCCACGCCACGCCCAGCCGGTCGAACGCGATCTGGTAGGCCGTGCCTGCCGTGGTGAGGTTCTGCGGGTTGGCGCCCGTGGGGTCGAGGATCGTCAGCGTGGTGGTGATGAAGTTCACCACCCAGAGCTTGCCGTCCGGCGCCTTGGTGACGGAACGGAGGTCGAAGCCGTTGCCGCTGAGGTTCACGGTCTGCAGCACCTCGCCGTTGGCGCTGACCTTGGTGAGGGTCCGGCCCTGCCGGGCCGCGATCCACATCGCGTCGGGGCCCGAGGCCTGGGCGGGGAGGAGGGAGCCGAGGGCGCTCAGGAGGGGGAACGCAACGAACGGTGAGCGGAGCATGCTGGTCGTCTCGGAGGGTTGGTCGGGGCTCTCTACGTAGGTGGCCGGCGGCGGGCGGAACCAATCGGACGAAACTCGCCGGGATCGCTCGTTCCGCCTGCGGAGGGTGGCGGAGTCGTCCCCGGCGCGCGGGGCTCAGCGCGAACGGGAGAGCTCGAAGAGACATTGGGCGACCAGCGCCGTCCAGCCCGTCTGGTGGCTGGCGCCCAGGCCGCGGCCGGTTTCGCCATGGAAGAACTCGTGGAAGAGCACGAGGTCGCGGAAGTGCGGGTCCTCCGCGTAGCGCCGGTCGTCGCCATGGGCGGGACGGCGCCCTTCCGCATCGGGCAGGAAGATCCGGGCCAACCGGACGGCCAGGTCGCGGGCCACGTCGCGCAGGCGCACCCAGCGGCCCGAGCCCGTGGGGTGCTCGACCTGCAGCGATTCGCCGTAGAAGTGGTCGTAGCGCTCCAGGGCCTCGAGCAGCAGCCAGTTGAGGGGGAACCACACCGGCCCGCGCCAGTTGCTGTTGCCCCCGAAGAGGCCGGTCGTGGAGTCGCCGGGCGCGTAGTCGACGCGGTGTTCGGTGCCGTGCAGGTTCAGGACGAAGGGCCGCGCGGCGTGCACCTTGGAGAGCGAGCGCACGCCGTACGGCGAGAGGAACTCGGCCTCGTCGAGCACATAGCGCAGCACCCGCTCCAGCCGCCCGCGCGAGGGGATCGCCAGCAGGCGGTGGCCGGCGCCCTGATCCTCGTCGGCGACCGCGTACGAGATCACGTGCGCGAGGTCCGGACGGTTGGCGAGGAACCAGTCCATGCGCTTGCGGAACCCGTGCAGCCGGTCGATCTGCTCCTGGCGCAGGACCTCCACCGCGAAGAGCGGGATGATCCCCACCATCGAGCGCACGCGCATCGGCACCGGCCGCCCGCCGTTCACGACCAGCTGGTCGTAGTAGAACCCGTCCTCCTCGTCCCAGAGTCCGGCGCCGCCGAGCGTGTTCATCGCATCGGCGATGGCCACGAAGTGCTCGAAGAACTTCGACGCCACGTCCTCGTAGGTCGGGTCGTGGCAGGCGAGCTCGACCGCCATCGCCAGCATGGTCGCGCAGTAGAACGCCATCCACGCGGTGCCGTCGGCCTGCTGCAGGTGGTGGCCTCCGGGCAGCGGCTTGGAGCGATCGAACACGCCGATGTTGTCGAGGCCCAGGAACCCGCCCGAGAACAGGTGCTTGCCGCCCACGTCCTTGCGATTCACCCACCACGTGAAGTTGATGAGCAGCTTGTGGAAGGCGCGCGCGAGGAAGCCGATGTCGCGCTGGCCACGCGCCCCCGTGCGCTTGTACACCCGCCAGCACGCCCATGCGTGTACCGGCGGATTCACGTCGGAGAACGCGAACTCGTACGCGGGGATCTGGCCGTTGGGGTGCTGGTACCACTCGCGCAGGAAGAGCAGCAGCTGCGACTTGGCGAAGTGCGGGTCGAGGTGCGCGAACGGGATCATGTGGAACGCGAGGTCCCACGCCGCGTACCACGGATACTCCCACTTGTCCGGCACCGAGAGGACGTCGCGGTTGTAGAGGTGCTGCCAGTCGGCGTTGCGTCCCTGCGCGCGCTGCGGCGGCGGCGCCGGCTGCGTGGGATCGCCCTCCAGCCACTCCTTCACCGAGTACCAGTAGAACTGCTTGCTCCACAGGAGCCCGGCCCACGCCTGCCGCGCCACCGACCACTCCGCGTCGCCCATGCCGGCCGGCCGCTGGCTCGCGTACCAGCGTTCCGTCTCGCCGCGGCGCGCCGCGAGCACCTGCTCGAACTCGGCGGTGAACGGCTGCTTGGGCGCCTCCGCGATCGCGCTGAGCCGGCACCGCACCACGACGCTGCCCCCGGGCGGCACTTCGAGGATCAGGTGGGCGGCGGCCTTGGTGCCCCGACTGGCTGGATTCACGGCCTGGCTGCGGCCGCGCACGACTGCCTCGTGGAACGCGTCCTTCACGTACGGCGTGCGGTTGGGCACGCCGAAGAGGCGCTGGGTGTTGGTCTCGTTCTCGGTGAATAGCCAGCGCAGCGGGCGCAGACCCTGCTTCTCCACCCAGAAGCGGTAGCGCCCCAGCACCTCGTGCTGGGCCAGCACCGCCCCGTCGGCGGCCAGATCCAGCGACGGCCGCGGCCCGTAGCCCTCGCCGCTGTGCCCCCACGCCCAGGTGTTGCGGAACCAGAGCGTGGGCAGCACGTGCAGGGTCGCGGGCTCGGGACCCCGGTTGCTGGCGGTGAGGCGGATCAGCAGGTCCTCGGGCGAGCGCTTGGCGTACGCGACGCGCAGGTCGAAGTAGCGCCCCTGGTCGAAGAGCCCCAGGTCGGGCAGCTCCACCTCGCCGCCCTCGCGTCCGCGCTGGCGGTTCTCGGCCACCAGCCGGGCGTAGGGAAATTCGCCCTGCGGGTACTTGTAGAGCGCCTCGGCGAAGGAGTGGGTCGGCGCCGCGTCGAGGTAGTAGTAGAGCTCCTTGACGTCCTCGCCGTGGTTGCCCTCGCTGCCGTCGAGGCCGAAGAGCCGCTCCTTCAGGATCGGGTCGCGCCCGTTCCAGAACGCGAACGCGAAGCACAGGCGGCCCTCGCGGTCGCAGAACCCGAGCAGGCCGTCCTCGCCCCAGCGGTAGGCACGGCTGCGCGCATGGTCGTGCGGGAAGTGCGCCCAGCAGTTGCCGTCGGCCGAGTAGTCCTCGCGCACGGTCCCCCACTGCCGCTCCGGGAGGTAGGTGCCCCAGCGCTTCCAGTTGCGGGTGCGCTGCGCGTCCTCGGCCAGCCGTTCGTCCTCCTCGGTCCGAGGCCGCGACGGACCGGCGTCGGCTCCGCCCTGACCAGCGCCCGTGGTCTCGGCACTCATCGTGCGCGCGAGCATACGGCCTCGCGCCGTACGCCCCAGCACGTCCAGGACCGAGCGACGGACCCTGCCGTGCGGGGCTCGTCCCCTCCCCCACACCCCAGGAGGCCCATGGCGAGGACGAGAAGTGCGAGCGGTGAGACTCGCGACGTCGCGCGTGCTAGGGAGCATGGACTTCCTGCCGAAGGTCTGGGCATGGGGGACATCGGCTCGCCTGGGACGCGGTGCGTGATGCGGCCGGATCCGGCCCGCATGTCACGGCGTTGGCAGGGGACCCATCGCGGCCCGGGGGCTTGCCCCGGCCCGAGCCCGTGCCCCAGGCGCAGGCGCGCCGCTCCCCTGCCGCGCTGGGGTCGCCCGGGCGCCTCGCGCGGGGATCGTGACGCCAATCCACAAGACGCCAGGGCCGCCCGGCGCTCCCCGCCACCGGCCGCAGATGCGTGGCGGCGATCCGGTGCCGCACGCCGCGCCACCGCGGTGCTCCTGGCGGCGCTGGCCGCCCCGCTCTGCGCGCAGCGCCACCTCCATCTGCCCGCGGGCAGCGAGACGCGCGAGGGCAACTTCTCCAACACCATCCCGTTCTGGTCCGGCTCGGCCACCTACCAGCAGTTCCACGACGACGTCGAGCTGGCCCGCCTCGGAGCGGGGCCCTGGACCGTGGTCGGCCTCGCGCTCCGCAAGGACCGCGATCCGGCCAACACCACGGCGCGCAGCCTCGAGGTGACCCTGAGCCTCAACCTGACCTCGGTCTCGTCCCGCACGATGACCGGAGACTTCGCCGCCAACCTGGGGCCGGGCGCCACCACGGTGCTGCCGTGGACCTCCGTGAACCTGCCGGCGCTGACCAACGTGAGCACGCCCAACCCCCCCGCCCTGGCGATCGCCTTCGCCCAGCCGTTCGTGCTGGCGCCCGCGCCGGGCCGGCATCTGGTGTGGGAGTGGCGCCATCGCCGCAACAGCGACACGTCGTTCCTGATCCTCGACGCGGTCGATGCGGAGACCGCGGTACCGCATCCCAACGAGGGTCGCGGCTGCCGTTCGCCTTCGCAGCCGTCGCCGGCCACGGTGGTGGAGCGCTCGCTGCGTCTCACCGCCGGCACGACCCTGCGGATGAAGCTCGACTTCGCCGCGCCCGGGGCACCGGCGGCGCTCCTGCTCGGCTTCCAGCGCGGCACCCTCCAGGTGCCGGGATTCTGCGCGCCCGCGCTCCTCGTGCCGCTGATGACCCTCCCGGGCGCCACGGATCCCGGCGGGCGCCTCGACCTGATCGTGACCAACGGCGACCTGCGCGGGCTCGCGGCCGACGTCCTGCTCGGGCAGTTCCTCTTCCTGGATCCGGGGATCCCGCCCGGAGCGGGACTCTCGGACCTGGCGGTCCTCGAGCTGCCTCTGCCCGGCGCGTCGTCCACCGGCCGCGCGTACACCTCCCCGCAGAGCGCCGGTCAGGGCTTCGAGAACTCGACCATGGCGCAAACCGTGGATCGGTGGCGCTCGCTCGCCGTGGCGCTGCGGCTCCCCTGAACCAGGCCGCTCTGGCTATGGTTCGGGCATGCGGCGCATCCTCGCAGCCCTGACCCTGGCCGGATCCCTGGCCGGATGCCTCGCGGCGCAGGCCGCGGTGACCGAGTCGGCGCCGGCCCCGGCCACGGCCCCCTCCAGCAGGCCGGCCGATCCCGCGACGGTGCTCGAGCGCCTCGCCGCTCCCCTGGCGACCGCCGGCAGGAGCCCCTGCCTCGTGGCCGGCGTGGTGCGGGACGGCCATCGCACGATCCGCGGCTTCGGCCGCGTACGCGCCGGCGCGGACGCCGCGCCCGACGGCAGGACGGTCTTCGAGATCGGCTCGATCACCAAGACCTTCACCGCCCTCCTCCTCGCCGACATGGTGGAGCGCGGGGAGGTGCGGCTCGAACAGACGCTGCAGAGCCTCCTGCCGGCGGAGCTGCGCGTACCGGAGCGCAACGGCAAGGCGATCACGTTGGCGCAGCTCGCCACCCACACCAGCGCGCTGCCGCGCCTGCCCTGGAACCTCGCGCCCCGGACCATGCGCAACCCCTACGCCGAGTACGACGCGCCGAAGCTGCAGGAGCTCTTCGCGATCCTCGAACTCGGGCGCGACCCGGGCGCACGCTACGAGTACTCGAACCTCGGCTACGGCCTGCTCGGCCACGCGCTCGTCCTGCACGCCGAGGCCGCGGACTACGAGGCGCTCCTGCGCAAGCGCGTCCTGGATCCCCTCGGCCTCGCGGACACCCGGATCACCCTCGCCCCGGAGCAGGCCGCGCGCCTCGCGCCCGGACACGACGAGAAGGGCAACATCGTGGCGAACTGGACCTTCGGCCTGATCGCCGGGGCCGGCGCGCTGCGCGGCACCGTGGCCGACCTCTTGGACTACGGCGAGCAGGCCGGCGGCCTGCGCGAGTCGCCGCTCGCCGCGGCGTTCCGCCGCTGCACGAAGGTGACCTTCCAGCAGCGCGAGCTGCGGGTCGGGCTGGGCTGGCATCTCGCGCGGATCGGCGGCGTCGAGGTGGTCTGGCACAACGGCGGCACCGGCGGCTACCGCAGCCATCTGGCGGTCGCGCCCGAGCGCGGCCTCGTGGTTGCGGTCCTGAGCGCATCGGTGCACCAGGTCGACGAGCTGGCGCAACAGATCCTGCGGGAGATGCTCTGAGCCCGGGGCGGGGGCGGGCCCCGCGACGCTATCCTCCCGCTGCCATGCCCGGCCCGACCAGGACCGCCCGACCCGCGCGCAGGGATGCGCAGGCACGCAGGGCCGCATGACCCTCGCCCCGCTGGTGCTCCTCTGCCTGGGACTCTTCGTCCTGGCGTACCTCCTCTACGGGCGGCTCCTCGCGCGGCTCTTCCGCCTGGACGCGAAGGCGCGCACCCCGGCGCACGAGCGCTGCGACGGCGTGGACTACGTGCCGACGTCGCGTTTCTACCTGCTCTCGCAGCACTTCTCGGCCATCTCCGCCGCGGGGCCGATCGCGGGGCCGATCCTCGCGTGCACGATGTTCGGTTGGGAACCGGCGCTGCTGTGGATCGTGCTCGGCTCGATCTTCATCGGCGCGATGCACGACTTCGCCGCGCTGATCGGCTCCGTGCGGCACGGCGGCTGCTCCGTGGCGGAGATCCTCAAGCGCCACCTCAACCCGCGGACCTACGCGCTGTTCAGCCTCTACATCTGGTTCGCGCTGATCTACGTGATCCTCGCGTTCACCGACGTGACCGCGCGCGCGTTCGTCGAGAACCTGGAGGTCGAGGTGGGCACGACGGGAGGCACGATGCTGCGGGTGCCCGGCGCGGGCGTGGCCAGCGCCTCGATGCTCTACCTGGGCCTCGGCCTGCTGCTGGGCGTGGTGACCCGCTACCTGCGCTGGCGCGTGGCGGTGCAGACCCTGGTGTTCGTGCCCCTGGTCGGCGTGGCGATCTGGCTGGGGCCCCACCTGCCGCTCGACCTGAGCAGCGGCGGCGAGATCCCCTCGCTGACGTGGGCGTGGCTGATCCTCGGCTACTGCGGCGTCGCCTCGCTCCTGCCGGTGTGGCTGCTCCTGCAGCCGCGCGGCTACCTGGGCGGGTTCTTCCTGTACCTCACGCTGGGCGGCGGCCTCGTCGGCCTCCTGGTCGCCAACCCGGAGATCCGCTTCGACGCGTTCGCCGGGTTCACCGCCCGGAACGGCCAGACCCTCTATCCGTTCCTGTTCATCACCATCGCCTGCGGAGCGTGCAGCGGCTTCCACGGACTCGTGTGCTCGGGCACCACCAGCAAGCAGATCGACCGCGAACCCGACGCCCACGCCGTCGGCTACGGTGCGATGCTGCTGGAGGGCGTCGTGGCGATCCTCGCGCTCGCTTGCGTCATGTGGCTGGCGAAGGACGCGGCCCTGATCGGCAAGGGGCCCGACAAGGTGTTCGGCTACGGCGTGGGATCGTTCCTGAACGCCCTGGGCGTCCCGCTGCACTTCGCCGTGACGTTCGGGATGCTCGCGTTCGCCACGTTCGTCTACGACACCCTCGACGTGTGCACGCGACTCGCGCGATACCTCTTCCAGGAGTTCACCGGCTGGCGCGGGCCGGGCGCGGCCGTGGCAGGCACGCTCGTGTCCCTGGCGATCCCACTCTGGGCCGTGGCCCAGACCGCGCGCGACCCGACCGGCGCCGTGGTGCCGGCGTACCGGGTCGTGTGGCCGCTCTTCGGCTCGACCAACCAGCTCCTGGCCGCACTCACCCTGGTCGCGCTCACCCTGTGGCTCACGCGCACCGGCCGGCCGCTGGTCGTGCGCCTCCTCGTCGGCCTGCCGGCGCTCTTCATGCTGGCCACGACCATGACCGCGCTCTGGCTGCAGGTGCGCAGCGCGTGGACGTCACCGGGCAGCCAGCCGATCGTGTACGTGGGCGCGCTGCTGATGGTGCTGGCCGCCTGGGTGAGCGTGGAGGCGATGGTGGCGCTGCGCGCGGGGCGGACGCGGGCGGCATGACGGGAGGGAGACCGAGGGGAGGGCTCCCGTGGCCGGTGGCCGCGTGTCCCCGCTGCCAGGGTGCGCCTCGACACCGAGCCGGTTGCCGATTCCTGTCGCACGGACCTCGGAGCGCAGGTCCACGACGCAGGGCCATGGCCCGCACAGCCTGGTATCGCGGACGGCATCTCGGCTGTGCGATGGGGATCTCGCCGGACGAAGACGAACTGGTTCCCCACTCGGACCGCGCCGAACACCTGAGTCAGGAGGCGCTCGACGTGCGCAGGAGTCGCGATCCGCCTTCGCTACGTGACGCCGGAGCGAGAATCACGGAATCGACTTCGGCGGTGGGCGCCGTGCTCCGCGCGTCAGTCCAGGCGGAGCAGGTACACGGCCCACGTCATCTCGAGCTGCTCATCCGTCATCGCTGACCAGGGGTCACACAGTCGCTGCCGCAGAGA
The DNA here is from genome assembly GCA_020849665.1 of Planctomycetota bacterium. Taxonomy (GTDB): domain Bacteria; phylum Planctomycetota; class UBA1135; order UBA1135; family UBA2386; genus JADLFX01. Next base: position 29,984 of record JADLFX010000044.1, read on the forward strand.
GACCGGCACGGTCACCTTGTTGTCCAGCCATCTGTCGAGCACGCGGAAGCCGTGCTGCGCAAATCGGGTCTCGAACTCACAGAGGCGTAGCCGGTTGCTGTACCAGACGATCGGCTTGCTGCTCTGCACCGTCAGGAACTCGAGCGGGTGGAGGCTCGCGTCATGGTGGATGCGGTGGTCGGCCACGTCGATGCCGTGGAGGGCGAACCCGCCGCGGCGGGTGACGCGCGCCAGCTCCTGCAGTGCCGCATCGACATCGGGGACGTGCTCCATCACGCTGTTGCTGATGACGACGTCGACGCTGCCGTCGGGGAGTCCTGTGTCGGTCACTGAGCGCGGCAGGAAATCGAGTCGGGAGCGATCGGCACCGGAATCGTCGCCCCGCCGCAGCCGGGCCAGATCGAATCCCGCCAGGTTCGCGAGGACCGTCGCGGAATCGATCGGCAGGGCTCCGAAGATGCTGGCCGGATCGATCAAGGCATCGGCGGCGAGGCGCGCGAGGGTGCGGACGGCGTTGGTGACATCGCGCAGGGGGTCGGGTTCGAGACACCACGCGCGACGGACGCCCGCCATGATGTGCGTGAACATCCGCGCGAACGGATTGAGCGCTCCGGACCCGATCTCGAGGTGTGTGGCTCCCGCCAACGGCAAGCCATGGGTGCGCCAAGCGTGGAGCACGAGGTCGAACTGGGCCGCCAGGAGCTTGGTCGAGAACCGGTTGTGCACGGTCTCGAGCAGGGGCTCGATCGCGTCGCGGAGCGCGAGCAGCATCGTCAGGTGGGTCTGAGCACTCTCGTGGTACGAGGTCGGGGACGGCGTCTTCAGCCGCGCAAGCAGTTCACAGCCCAGATCCCGGGTCGAAACCGCATCCAGTTTCGCCCCGCTCGTGAGGTCGAACGTCGGCTGCACTCCCTCGGGCAATTCGGTCATGACGCGCTACTCGATCAGTCGGCCTCGGCATCACCGGAGTCAGCGCCAGCCTCGTACGGACGAAGCGCACCGAGTCCTTCGGGTCAACCAGAAAGGAACTTGCGATGCTCGCACCGGCTTGATGGACCGTCAATCGTCGGTCCTGAAACCCTGCCGATGACCGCACACACCGCGAACCGGACCTGTCGTGCCGTGCGTCATCCGCACCCGCGGAGGCGTTCCGACCTGCGTCCGCGTTGCCGGTACCCGTTCCCCGGCACGCGCCGGAAGCCCCGCCGCACGACGCCGCACGCACAAGACTCAGCCGCGTCCTGCCATCTCCGCACGGAGTGCACCCGCACTCTTCCCCGCCCGACCGGGCTCCGGTGCGCCGGGATGCGGCAACACCTCCGCCGTCCGCTTGGGCCACACGAGCGACGCCACCACCGAGCCCGCGAGGATCGCCGCCACCACCCCCAGGCTGAGCGCCGTGGGGATCTTGTAGACCCCCATCAGGCACATCTTGGTGCCCACGAACACCAGCACCATGGCCAGGCCGAACTTGAGCAGGTGGAAGCGGTGCATCACGCCTGCCAGCAGGAAGTACATCGAGCGCAGTCCGAGGATCGCGAAGATGTTGCTGGTGAACACGATGAACGGATCACTGGTCACCGCGAAGATCGCCGGGATGGAGTCCACCGCGAACACCACGTCGGTGAACTCGACCAGCACCAGCACCAGCAGGAGCGGCGTGGCCAGCCACAGGCCGCGGCGCCGCACCCAGAAGCGGTCGCGGTGGTAGCGGCGGGTGGTCGGCACCCACTTGCGGAACAGGCGCACGACCGGGTTGCGGCCCGGGTCCATCTGCTCGTCGTTGCGCAGCGCCAGCTTGATCCCCGTGAGCACGAGGAAGCCGCCGAACACGTAGATCATCCAGTGGAAGCGCGTGAGCAGCTCCGCGCCCAGCCAGATGAACACCCCGCGCATCACCAGCGCACCGAGGATCCCCCAGAAGAGCACGCGGTGCTGGTACTGCGCCGGCACGGCGAAGTACGAGAACACCACCAGGAACACGAAGATGTTGTCGACGGCCAGCGACTTCTCGATCAGGTAGCCGGTGAGGAACTCGAGGCCCCTCTGGCCGCCGTAGGTCGCCCACAGCCACGCGTTGAAGAGCAGCGCCAGCGCCACCCACACCACGCTCCAGCCGAGGGCCTCCTTGAAGCCCACCACGTGGGCCTTGCGGTGGAACACGCCCAGGTCCAGCGCGAGCATCGCCAGGACCAGTCCGGTGAAGCCGGCATAGAGCCAGAACGAGCCGATCGAGGCGGAGGCAGCGAGCGCCTCCTGCGGCAGGGACACGAGCCAGGGTGCGGACATGGTGGCGGCGGGAGAGAGTGGGACAGTGTAGGTGGCGGTCGGCCCGCGGGCGCGACCCCGGCCTCAGACCCGGGGTGCGCGGCAGCTGCGGGCGGGTGCGGCGCGCTCGCGCGCGCCGCGGCACGGTTCACGAGGCGAAGCGGCGCACGCCCAGGTCGGCGGCGATCTCCTCCAGGCGGGCCACCCGGTCCTCGATCGGCGGATGGGTGGAGAAGAGCTTGAGCAGGCTCCGGCCCGCGAGCGGGTTGACGATGTAGAGGCTGGCGCTGGCCGGCTGCGGCTGGTGCTGGTCGGCCATCGCCTCGCCGAGGCGCTGCAGCTTGACCAACGCGCTGCCCAGGGCCAGCGGGTCGCCGGTGAGCCGCGCCGCGGTCTCGTCGGCGAGGTACTCGCGCGAGCGCGAGATGCCCATCTGCACCATGGTGGCTGCGATCGGGGCGAGGAGTGCCATGAGGAGCCCGCCGCCCGCCCCACCGCCCTCGCCCTCCTCGCTCTGCTGGTGGCCACCGAACAACGCGCCCCACTGCACCACGTTGGCGACGTAGGTGATCACCGTCGCCAGCATGGCCGCGACCGTGGCGACCAGGGTGTCGCGATTCTTGATGTGCGCCAGCTCGTGCGCGATCACGCCGCGCAGCTCACGCGGATCCAGGAGCTGCAGGATGCCCTCGGTGACCGCCACGACGCCGCGCTCGGGGCTGCGCCCGGTCGCGAACGCGTTGGGCGTGGGGTCGGCGATGACGGCGAGGCGCGGCACGGGCATGTTGGCCTTGGCCGCCAGCTCGCTGACCATCCGGTGCAGCGCGGGCGCCTGCTCCGGCGTGACCAGGCGCGCGCCGTTCATGCGCAGGATCAGGCGGTCGGAGAACAGGTAGGCGCCGAGGTTCATCACCAGGGCCAGGCCCAGGAACACGTAGAGGCCGGTCCTGCCGATCGCGCCGCCGATGGCGACCAGCAGCACCGAGAGGATGCCGAGCAGCAGGATGGTCTTGAGTTGGTTCTTGATCATGGCAGTCGGGGAATCAGCAGGACGGTGCGGAATACGTTCGATGGGCCGCCGCGCTCCGGGCGACGCGGCGGTGGAGTCAGTCGAAGATGTCGAACATCTCGAACCAGCGCCGCTTGCGCGGCGGATAGCGGTCGTCCGGCGCGTACCGGCGCCGGTCGTCGTCATCGTCGTCGTACTCGCGCCGCCGCGGCTCGTCGTAGGGGAGCGGCGACGGTGCACGACGCTCGTCGTCGTGGACCGGCGCGCTCTGGCGGGCGAGCTGGCGGCGGGTGCGGTCGGCGATCTCCTGGTCGATCTCCTGCGTGGCCTTGGCCACCAGGCGCTCGAGTTCGCCGCGGTCGAGCCACACGCCGCGGCACTTCGGGCAGATGTCGACCTGGATGCCGTCGCGGTCCCGTTCCTCCAGGACCACGGCTTCGCAGCGCGGGCACCTCATGACGCAGCGCCTCCCGCCGGGATGCGGTCGCCGAAGGTCTTCCAGCGCTCGGCCAGCCGTGCCAGTCCGCGGGCGGCGCGATCCAGGACCCGGTCGATCACGAGGCGGGCGTCCCGGTCGGCGTCGTCGAAGTGCAGGTGCGGCCCGCGGTCGAGCTCGACCGCGAGGTGGCAGCGCTTGTCGATCCCGCCCTTGGGCCCGTTGTCGTCCCACACCCGCAGGCGCAGGTGCCGGATCCGTGGGCGGAAGCGGTCGAGGGCGAAGGCCGCGCGCCGCTCGAAGTGGCTGGCGAGCTCGGCCTTCTGCGAGAGGTCCAGGCATTGGAAGTGGATCAGCATCGTGGTGTCTCGCGGCGGGGATGCCCGCAGCGCGAGTGCGGGGGTATCGGTCCCGTGCACACTTCGATCCAGACGAACTTTTGGCATCAACGCATTGCTTTTTCCTAAGTGTCGGGCGATCCATGCCTCGGCATGGAATGGCTGAACTACCACCATCTCCGCTACTTCTGGGTGGCGGCACGTGAGGGCGGGATCGCCAGGGCCAGCAAGCTCCTGCACCTCTCGCAGCCGGCGATCAGCACGCAGATCAAGAGCCTCGAGCACGCGCTGGGCGAACGCCTCTTCGTGCGCGCGGGCCGGCGCCTGCAGCTGACCGAGATGGGACGGCTGGTCCAACGCTACGCCGACGAGATCTTCACGCTGGGCCGCGAGCTCCTCGACACGCTGAAGGACCGTCCCACCGGCCGCCCGCTCCGCTTCCAGGTGGGGATCGCGGACGCCGTGCCCAAGCAGGTCGCCTTCCACGCCCTGGAGCCGGCTCTGCGCATGCCCGAGCCGGTCCAGCTCGTGTGCCGCGAGGACAAGCCCGAGCGGCTCCTCGCCGAGCTCTCGGTGTTCGGCCTCGACCTCCTGATCAGCGACGTGCCCCTCGGGCCGATCGGCAAGGTGCGCGCCTTCCACCACCGGCTGGGCACCACGTCCCTGGCGGTCTACGGCTCCCCCGAGGTGGCGCGACGGGCGCGCACCGGGTTCCCGCGCAGCCTCGACGGCATGCCCTTCCTCCTCCCGGCCGAGGGCACGGCGCTGCGGCGCAGCGTCGAGGCGTGGTTCGAGCATGGCGGGCTGCGCCCGCGCGTCGTCGGCGAGTTCGACGACAGCGCGATGCTCGAGGCGTTCGCCCGGGCCGGCCTGGGTCTGCTGGTGGCGCCCGCGAACCTCGAGGCCGACCTGCTGGCCTTCTACCGCCTGGAACGAGTCGCCGAGGTGCCCGAGCTCGAGGAATCGCTCTACGCGATCACCGTCGAGCGCCGGGTGAAGCACCCGGCCGTGCTGGCGATCCTCGCCGCGGCAAAGAAGGCTGCGCCCGCGCCGCGGAGTCCGCGATAATCGCGTCCCGATCGCGACGTTGGAGCGGGCCTTCGCCCGAGACCGTCGCCACGTCTCACCGCCCCATGATCACCCGCTCGCTCGGCTCCGTGTTCCGCGGCAAGGCCACCAAGGCCCAGATCTTCCTCGCCTGCTTCCTCGGCGGCGCGCTCGGCTTCCTGCCGGGGTTCTTCCTGCCGGGCGACGTCGGCGGCGGCTTCCTGCTCTCGCCGGGGCTGATCCTGGCGTTCTTCGTGGTGGTGATGATCCTGAACGCCAACCTCGCGGCGTTCGGCCTCGCGACCCTCGTGGCCAAGCTGGTGTCGCTGCCGCTCCTCGGCGTGTCGTACACCGTGGGCACGTGGCTGCTGGACGGACCGGCGCAGGGGCTCTTCCGCAGCCTGGTCAACATGCCGGTGTTCGCGTGGTTCGGCCTGGAGAACTATGCCACCACCGGCGGCCTCTGCCTGGGCACGGTGTTCGGGCTGGTCCTGGGCGTGGTCGCGGTCAAGTCCGTGAGCACGTTCCGCGCCCGGATGGCGACGGTCCAGGACGGCTCGGAGGCCTACAAGAAGTACACGGCCAAACGCTCGGTGCGGCTGCTCACGTGGGTGTTCTTCGGCGGCAAGGCCAAGCAGAGCTATGCGGAGCTGGCCCGGCAGAAGGCGGTCGGCAACCCGGTCCGGATCCTGGGCGTGGTCGCGGCCGTGCTCCTGGTGGCCGCCGTGTGGGCGACCGTGACCTTCTTCTCCGCACCCATCCTCACCCCCACGCTCCGCGACGGGCTCGAGCAGGCCAACGGCGCGACGGTGAACCTCGATCGCGCCGCCGTGGATCTGGGGGCGGGCAAGATCTCGCTCGCCAACCTCGCGATGGCAGACGCCAACGAGCTGACCCGCGACCTGTTCCAGGCTGCGAACCTCGAGGCGGCGATCGACACGCGCGAGCTGCTGCGCAAGCGCATGGTCGTGGACAAGGTCGTGTCGAGCGGCGCGCGCTCCGGCGGGACACGCCCGTCCCCGGCGAAGCGCGTGGCCAAGGAGCCGCCGCCACCGCCCCCGCCGCCGGAGCCCGGCACCAAGACCCTCGACGACTACCTGAAGCAGGCCGAGGTCTGGCGCGAACGCCTCGCCCAGGCGCAGGAATGGCTCGACGTGCTCTCGGGAGACGGCGAGGCGGTGAGCGAGCCCACGCCGGAGGCGGCGCAGGAGCGGCGCGACGCCGAGCTGCGCCAGTTCGGGCCGGCACACGTGACGGCGCACCACCTGATCGAGGGAGCGCCCGCGCTGCTGGTGCGGCTGGTGTCCCTGGAGAAGCTGAGCGCCACCGCGCTGCCGGGCGACCTGCTCGACCTGCGCGCCGAGAACGTCTCCACCAACCCGCGCCTGGTCCAGGAACCCGTGAAGTTCGGCCTGCAGAGCCAGAGCGACAAGGTGATGGCCAGGGTGCAGCTCGGGCGCGCGGCCCAGGGCGGGTCGCGGCTCGCATTCCACTACCGGGGCCTGGCCACCGACACGATCGCGAGCCAGCTCAAGGTGGCCGGTGCGCCGCCCTTGCGGGGCGGAACGATCGACGTCGAGGCCGACGGCGCGCTGCGCCGCGATGCGAAGGCCGGGTGGATCCTGGACCTGCCCCTGAAGGTGACCCTCAACGACACCACGCTCGCGATCGCCGGCACCAGGGAGACCCCGGTGCAGAAGCTGGTCCTGCCCATCGCCGTGCGTGGCCCCCTCACGGCCCCGCGCGTCGTGTTCGAGGACAAGGCCCTGGTCGACGCGCTGATCGCCGCCGGACGCAAGGAGCTGGCCGATCAGGTCAACCAGCGCGCCCAGGAACTCCTGAAGGGCAAGGTCCCCGCGGGCCTCGGCGAAGCCGCCGGCAAGCTGATCGAAGGCACGTCACGCCCGAGCGAGGTCCTCGACGAGGCGAAGCGGAAGGCCGAGGAGGAGAAGAAGAAGGCCGAGGAGGCCGCACGCAAGAAGCTCGAGGAGGAGGCCAAGAAGCGCCTCCAGGGCCTCTTCCCGCCCAAGAAGGACGGCGGCGAGTAGCCGCGCGCGCCGGCAACCCTGGCGCGCGGTGCGTGCCGGGTTCCCACCTCCGGCCTCACGCGCCGCGCTGCGCCGCGGCGCTCACTTGTCCGCGTTCTTGGCGGGCTCGGCGTCCTTCTTCGCCTCGGGCCTGACGGGGTCCTTCGTCTGAGGCCTGGCCGCGGCGGCGGCACTGGCGCGCTCGACCTTGTTGAGCTGCTTCACGACGACCTTGAACGGCTCGTCGCCGCCCATGGGGTTGTCCATCGTGATGTCCATCGTGGTGTTGGTGACCGAGCTGACCACCATGCCGTCCTTGCGCGAGATCGTGGCCTTGCCCTCGACCTTGCCGTTGGAGACCTTGGCGTTGGCCATCATGTTGCGCATCGCGCCGCTGGCCTCGTCCTCGCCCTCCTTGGGCGCTTCGGCCGGCAGGCTCTCGATCTTCCCGGCCAGGGAGATCACATAGCGCTCCGCATTGGCCTCCTCCAGCTTGAGCGCGCTCTCGACCTTCATCTTCATGGCGCCACGGTTGGCCGCGGCATCGTCCTTGCGCGACCACGTCCCGCCGACCGCCACCGGCTCGCTGGGGAACGAGCCGAAGAGGCTGAACTGCCGCTTCAACGCGCTCTCGCTGATCGCTCCCTGCGCCATCATCTTGGCGGGGCCCTCGAGGGACTTGCCGATCTCGTCGCTCAGCTCCTTGAGGCCCTTGACCTCCTTGATCTCGCCGTTCGAGGCGACGATGGCCTGCACCGACTTGTTGGCGAGGGCGATCATCGCGCCGACCAGGCCGCCGGTGGGGTCCTCCTCGGCAGTCTCGGGCTTGGCCGAGTCGTAGGCCATCTCGCCCATCATCGAGGTCATCTTGCCGCGCACGTTCTTCCAGGTGACCCGTACGGTCAGCTCGCCGGCCTCGCTCACCTCCAGGACCTCGGCCTCGAGCTCGGACACCTGCTCGTTGCCCTGCTCCTGGCCACCCATGGACTCCAGCACGGTGGTCTGCGAGCTGGTCACGACGAAGCGCTCCTTGGCGCCCTTCTTGGCGCCGACCTTGAGCGTGTGCTTCGCGCCGGACTGCGCGGCGGCCGCCGGCTCCTGAGCGGTGAGCGGCAGGGCGGAGGCGGCGAGGACCAAGAGGGCTGCGGAACGGGAACGGATCATGAGACTCCTGGGACGGGAAACGGGGCGGCAGAGTGTGCCGGCGCGCGCCGGCACGGGCACGCACGAAATCGCCTGGGAACGTGGCCGGAGGGCGCCCGGGACCTTTCGCGGCGGCGCGGGGGCGGGACGAACCCCCGCCCGCGCGGCGGGTTGCGCGCGCCGCCGGGGCCCGGGCTCAGAGATCCGACTCCACCGCCGCTTCCGCCTGCCAACCGCCCCCCAGCGCCTTGCACAGGCGCACCACCTCGAGCAGCGCGGCGCGCTGCGCGTCCAGCAGGGCGAGGCGGCTGACCAGCAGCGCGCGCTCGGCCTCCAACACGTTCAGGTACGGAGTGAGGCCCTGCTCGTACTGCACGCTGGCGATGTCGAGGGCGCGCCGCTCCGCGGCCACCACCTCGGCCAGGCGATCGCGCGCCTCGCCCTTGCGGCGGATCCCGGCGAGCGCGTCGGCGACCTCGCGGAACGCGCCCAGCGCCACATGCAGGTAGCGCGCCGCGGCCTCGTCCTTGCGTGCGGTCACCTCCATCTCCTGCGCGCGCAGCAGGCCGCCGCGGAAGATCGGCAGGGAGATCGCCGGCGCGATGGACCAGACCTCGGTGGGGCTCGTCACCAGCCGGTCCAGCTCCCGGCTCTCGTAGCCATAGCGGCCGAGGATGGTGATCGAGGGGTAGAACTCGGCGATCGCGGCGCGAAGGCGCGCGTTCTGCGCCGCCAGGCGTCGCTCCGCGGCGCGCAGATCGGGGCGACGCTGCAGCAGCGCGGCGGGGATCCCGATCGGGATCTCGGGCGGGACGGCCACCAGCGCGGGCTCGCGCCCGGCGTACACCTCCCCCGGTGGACGGCCGAGGAGCAGCGCGAGGCGGTGCCCCGCCAGCTCGTGGTCGAGCTGCGCCTCGGGCAGCTGCGAGCGCGCGATGTCGAGCTGGCCCTGCGCCTGGTGCAGCTCCAACTCGCCCGCCAGCCCCGCGTCCACGCGCGCGCGGATCAGCTCCAGCGTGCGCGTGCGCGAGGTCACGGTCTCGAGCAGGATCCGCTGCCGCGCGGCGGCGGTGCCGAGGTCGAACCACGCCTGGGCCACGTCCGCGGCCAGCGCCACGCGCGTGCCGTGCAGGTCCTCCTGCTGCGCCTCGGCTTCCTGGGCGTAGGCCTCCTCCTGCTGGGTGAGCCGCCCGAAGAGGTCGATCTCCCACGAGGTGTCGAGAGTGGTCGACCAGAGCGAGTACGGATCGGTGAACTCCGTGTTGCCCGGGCCGCCGAAGTACGCGTTCGAGCGTTTCTCGCGCGTGTAGCCGCCCCTGGCGTCCAGGGTCGGCAGGAGCGCGGCGTCGGCGCCGCGCGCCAACGCGCGCGCCGCGCGTACCCGTGCCGCGGCGGCGCGCAGGTCCTGATTGCCGCGCATCGCCGCGCCGACCAGCTTCACCAGCTCCGGGTCGTCGAAGGTCCGCCACCATTCCGCCCAGGGTTCGGCATCGGTGAAGCGGGTGCCTGGGCCGGCAGGGGTCTCGCCCGTGATCGAGGCGAGCGCGGGCGGCATGGGCACCTCCGGGCGTTGATGCTCGGGTCCGACCGCGCAGGCGGCCAACAGCGTGCAGACCCAGAACGACGAGTGGAATGGCCTCATCAGCGTCCTTCTCCGGTCGAGGGCCGGCTGCCCGCCTCGACGATCGCGGTGCGGTCGGGTCCCTCCATGTACACGTCCATCTGCTGGCCGACATAGACCGGCAGCGGCTGCTCGGCGATCCGGAACAGCACCTGCAGCACGCGCGTGTCCACCCGCTCGCGGTTGTCGCCCGTGAGCGAGCGCTTCGGCTTCATGTACGGCTCGATGCGCACGAACTCGAGCGGGAAGCGGTGATGCGGGAAGCCGCGCAGCGTGCCCAGGGCCTTGGGGCGGCCCTGGACGAGCGGCGCCGACTCCTCGTCCACGTCCACGCGCACCAGGGGTGCGCCGCGGTCACCGAACACCACCAGCCCGCCGCCGCCCGCCTGCGCGTACTCGCCCACGCGCACGTTCACCTCCAGGACCACGCCGGGGCCGGGGGCGCGCACCCGGGCGCGCTCGAGATCGGTGCGCACGACCTGCGCCGCCGCCTCCGCCTGCAGCACCTCGGCTTCGGCCTGGGCGAGATCGGGGGCCCACGCCCCGGCACGCGTGAGGTGCAGCTCGGCGCGGGCGCGCTCCAGCGCCTGTCCGGCGGCCTTGGCCTGCCAGCGGCGGCGCTCGAGGTCGTCGCCCGCCACCGAGCCGGGGTTCTTCTCGAGCGCGGTCTCCATGCGCCGCACCTGGCTCTGCCAGTCGGCCAGGGTCATCTCCAGCTCGCTCACCCGTGCGACCAGCGGCGGCACCTCCTCGGGGCGCGGCAGGGCGCGCAGGCGCTCGCGGCGCGCGAGCGCCGCGGCCAGCGCCGCCTCACGCGTGCGCAGCTCGGCCTGCAACGGCCGCTCGTCGAGCTGGAAGAGCGGCGCGTCTGCCTCGACCGGGTCGCCGGCCTTCACGAACACGCTGGTCACCACGCCGGCGAACGGCGCGCCGAGCTCGACGTTGCGCTCGCTGGGCGGCACCACGATCCCGCTCCCCGACACCGCCGTGGCGTAGGGATTGCTGGGCGGCGACACCGCAGGCCGGGCCGGCGTGGGATCCTGCGCGGTGAGCACGGTGTAGAAGGCGAACGCGGCGCCGGCCAACGCCAGCGCCGGGAACACGATGCGGGGAGACCTAGCCATGCAGCAACTCCTTGGGGTCGTCGTGCACCTTCACGATCCGGCCGTCGAGCATCTCGGCGATGCGGTCGCCGAACCGGAACACGCGCGCGTCATGGGTGACCACGACGATGCACCGCTCGCGGTCGACCGCGATGTCCTTCAAGAGCTGGAGGATGCGCGCGCCCGTGTCGCCGTCGAGGCTCGCGGTCGGCTCGTCGCAGACGATCAGGCGCGGCTCGGCCACCAGGGCACGCGCGATCGCGACGCGCTGCTGCTGGCCGCCGGACAGGTGGTGCGGGTGGTCGTGCTCGCGGCCCTCGAGACCGACCAGCCGCAGCTCGGCCACGGCCTTGTCGACCGCCGCCGCGCGGGGCGTACCGCGCAGCAGGAGAGGGATCGCCACGTTCTCGGCGTTGCTGAGCGAGGGCAGCAGGTTGAAGTGCTGGAACACGAAGCCGATGTTGCGCAGGCGGAACTCGGTGCGCTGGCGCGGCCGCATGCGTGTGACCGAGGCCCCGAAGACCTCCGCCTCGCCGCCGTCGGCGTCGAGCACGCCGGCCAGGACCGAGAGCAGCGTGGTCTTCCCGCACCCCGATGGCCCGACCAGGAGCAGCATCTCGCCGGCGCGCGCCTCGAGGTCCACGCCGCGCAGCGCGACGACCTCGTTGCCGTTGGAGCGGTAGCTCTTGCGCAGGCCGACGCAGCGCACCGCCGGCACGGTCGTCAGGGCCGCGCCGCGGCCCCCGCCACCGCTCTCCTGTGGGGCACTCACTTGAACACGATCCCGGGCTCGAGGGTGAGCACCTTGCGCAGGGAGATCACGCTGGCGATCGACACCAGCACGAGCATCAGGCCGAATGCGCCGTAGAGCAGCTCCGGCGGCGTGTGCCACGCGAGCGGGCCGCCGCGCGGCGCGCTGCGGCCGAAGAGCGTGGCCACGCCCACCCCGATCCCGTAGCCCATGAGCCCCGAGACCACCGCCTGGAAGAGCACCATCGTCACCAGCTTGCCGTCGCCCGCGCCCATGGCCTTGAGCGCGGCGAAGTGGCGCAGGTTCTCGTGCGTGAACGTGTAGAAGGTCTGCGCGGCGATCGCGAGCCCGACGAAGAAGCCGAGCAGCACCGTGGTGCCGAAGTTGATCGCGATGCCGGTGTTCCGCGTGTACCAGCGCACCGTGCGCCAGCCGAACTCGTCCGTGGGGAGCGCGCCGAGCCCGGTGTTGGCACGGATCCGCCGCGCCAGCTCCGCGTCGCTCACGCCCGGCTGCGGTGCCGTGAGGATGAAGCTGAGCATGTGGCGCTCGGCCGGCACGAAGCCCTGCGCCCGCGAGTACGTGGTGTAGACCACCGGCAGGGACTGGAAGTTGCGCTCCGTGCGGCAGATGCCCACGACCTCGGCGCGGCGGTCGTTCAGCTCCAGCACGTCGCCGATCTTCAGGCCACCCAGGCGCAACGCGCCGGGGGCGTCGACGATCACGGCGTCCTGGCGATAGAGGTCGGTGATCCGCCCCTCCAGCATCTCCGAGGGTCCGCCCATCAGGCTGGCCGAGTCGAGACCCAGGACCATCGCGTTCTGGAACTCGCCGTGGCGCGTGCGCGCGCGCCCCTGCCCCTTGAAGAGCGGCACCGCCCACGCGATCCCCGGGACGCTGCGCACGCGCAGCAGGTCGGGATCCTTGAGCGGCTTGACGTCGTCCGGGGTCTGGACGTCGGCATCCATCACCCACACCCGCACGGCTCCCATGTCGGTGAGCATCGAGTAGGTGCGGCGCATGATGCCGATGAAGATCGAGCCCTGCTGGGTGATGAGCATGATCGCGAACGCCAGGCCCAGCACGAGCGAGACGTACTTGACGCGGTCGCCCACGAGCATCCGCCACGCGACGTAGATCATGGCGCCCTCCGGGCGGCCTCCAGGACGCGGCGGGTGGAGGTGACGACGTGGTCGACCGCCGCGGCCCGCAGCTCGGGGGTCAGCTCGGTGGCGCCGAGGAAGTGCAGGGCCACGCCCGGGAACGCGCGGTAGAACACTAGCTGCGCGACCACGCTGAGCGCGTGGCGCACGACGACCTGTGCGTCCTTGCCCGGCAGGTGGACGGCGAGCACGCCGCGCAGCACGCCAAAGCGCGGTCCAAGGAACTCCTCGAGCACGGTCGGCAGCGCGAAATCGGCCTCGAGCAGGCAGCGGAGGAGCAGGCGCGTGTGCCACTCGGGGGCAGGACCGAGGATGCCCTGGCCGATGCCCCGCACCACGGCCTCCAGCTGGGCGCGGGCGCCGGCGGGGTCGACCTCGGGATCGAGTGGTGCGAGGGACGGCAGGGGATGCGCGTCGAAGTGCTGGCGCAGCGCCCGCCGCAGGGTGGCGAGGTAGAGCTCCTCCTTGGATCCGAAGTGGTAGTGGATCGCCGCGACGTTGGCGCCGGCCAGGGCGCAGATGTCACGCACGGTCGCCTCACGCAGCCCGCGATCCGCGAACACCGTCGCGGCGGCGTCCATCAGGCGGGAACTGGTGTCGCCGTGGGGATCCTGCGGGAGTGGATGGGTCATGGCGGGGGGTGCCGTGTGCGAAGGCGAGGAAGGTAGGGCCCCGAATCAGCGATTCAATCGGTTGTTTCAATCATTTGTTTCCTCTCCCCCCCCATCCACCGGTCCTGGCATGCGGGGATCCCGGCCGCCGCGACCCGCAGCCGTTCCGCCGTGGGAGGATCGCGCACCCCGACCCCCCGCGCCGCATGCCCCTCGGGTTCCAGGTGGCCGGCTTCCGTCGCGCGGGACACCCACGCCAACCTCAGTGGCAGAGGAGTCTTCGGCCCTGGCCACCGTCCTGGACGCCCGCCCCCTCGACCCACGCCCGCAGCCACACCCGATGCGCACCCCGCTCCTCCGCGGCTCCCTCCTCCTCGCCGGCCTCCTGGCTCTCCCCCTCCCGGCCCAGGTCGCCGCGATGCAGGGCGGGATGGGCCGCTTCCTCGACTACTCCGAGCACCTCGGCCCGAGCAGCGTGGCCGTCGTGATCGGCACACTCGCCAAGATCAGCGATGGCAAGCGCGAGAGGATGAAGGAGGGCGAGGGGGGCCTCGGCGAAGGCGGGAAGGTGCTCCAGATCGCCGGTACCACGTTCTACCGGGTGCAGACCACGGCCAGGGTGGAGGTACGTGAGGTGCTCACCCCGACCAAGCCGGCCGCAACGCTCATGCTGGCGTTCCCCGTGCAATCGTCCGGCATGCCCGACGGCACCAGGCAGCGCCACTTCCTCACCACGCCGCGCGCGCTCTGCGAGGAGGGCATGACCGGCCTCTTCGTGGTGGGCAAGGACCCCAAGAAGGACGCATGGTCGGTGCTCGCGGCCCAGCGCCTCGACCCCAAGGGCGAGACCGGCGGCGACCCGTACAAGAGCTTCGTGGCGAAGGCGCGCGACGGGCACGCGATCAACCAGCGCGTCGCCGACCTGCGCGTGGCCGTCGACGACCTGCGCCGCACCAAGAGCGCCGCGTCGGCGAAGGAATTGAAGGAGCTCCTCGCGCGCAAGCTGGAACTGGTCACACCGGAGGCGGAGAGCTTCCGGAGCATGCAGCTCGCTCCGTTGGAGAAGCGCGCGCGCGAGGCGCTGGAGGCCGCGGGGCACGATGGCAAGGCGAAGAGCGGGGACAAGGACGGGGCCGCGGACCCAGGCAAGGGCTGAGCCCGCGGGGCCGCTCAGGGCAGGGGCGCTTCCGGCGCGGCCGCCGCGCGCACGTCATAGCGGACCAGCCGGCACTCGATCGGTCCGTTGTGCACCGGCCAGCGCTGCGTGCTGCGCAGCCCCAGGTGGCGCGTGAGCCCCGGATCACCGCTCAGCACGTAGGCCTGGGCCCCCGGACAGCGCGCGCGCAGGAATGCGCCCAGGTCGCGCCAGCTCTGCACCAGATCCTCGCCCTCGCCGATCCGCTCGCCGTACGGCGGGTTCACGAACACGTAGGCCGGCGGGAACGAGGGGGTGTACCGCGCCACCTCGGCGTGGACGAAGCGCACCAGGTGTCCCACGCCGGCCGCATCGGCACCGCGCCTGGCGATCGCCAGCGCCCCGGGGTGCCGGTCCGCACCCTCCAGGGACACGTCGACCTTGGTGCGCACGCGCGCCTGCGCCTCGGCGCGCAGGGCCCGCATCAGGCCGGGCTCGAGATCGCCGAAGCGCTCGCAGGCGAAGCGGCGGCGCAGACCCGGCGCCATGTCCGCGGCCAGCAGCGCCGCCTCGACCACCAGCGTGCCGGAGCCGCACATCGGATCGACCAGGCCGCCGCTGCGGTCCCAGCCGGCGAGGAGGAGCAGCCCCGCCGCGATCGACTCGTTGAGCGGGCTCTTGACCTGGATGGGCCGCCAGCCGCGCTTGTGCAGGCTGGTGCCGGACCAGTCGCGGTAGAGCAGGAGGCGGTCGCGGCGCAGGACCGCGCGCAGCGGCAGGTCGGGGTCGTCGGGATCGATGTTGGGCCGGGCCCCGAACCGGTCGCGGAACCGGTCGACCACGGCGTCCTTGATGCGGAGCGCCAGATACTGCGAATGCGTGATCGCGCTGTCCCGCACCACCGCGTCCACGGCCAGGGTCTGGTCGAGCCGCAGCAGGCCCTCCCAGGGCAGATCGCGGACGGCGGCGTAGACCGCGTCCGTGGAGGGCGCCGCGCAGGCGAGCACCTCCTGCTGCACGCGGATCGCGCTGCGCAGCCAGAGGTTGGCGCGGAGGCCCAGGCGCGCGTCGCCGGCGAATCCGACTCCGCCGGCATGCGGCTCGACCTCGGTGGCACCGAGCGCCTGCAGCTCGGCAGCGAGGGCGGGTTCGAGCCCCAAGGTGCAAGGCGCGTAGAAGCGGAACATGCTGCACACAGGTTCACGTCCACGGGGTGGCGAGGCAACCAGAGAACGAGCCTGCGGGGCCGGCCCTTGTCGGGTCGCCGCGCGGTTCTAGAGTTCTCCGGTCGTCCCGCTAGCCGCGGATCCTGTGCCGCTCGCCCCGCGCGATGCGCTCGCTGCCGTGGACGCGTTCCCGCGCTGCCTCTCTCTCTCCAGACCCTCCCCACCCTGCGATGACGCAATACAGGCTCTCCGTCTCGATCTCCGCCCTCGTCGTGCTCGCGGCCCTCGCCCACGCCCAGAACCTCAACACCCGGCTCGTGGGCTCGGCCAACAAGTTCCCGGGCGCGGTCACACCCACCAACAACTACGCCGGCGTCTGGGGCATCGTGGGCCGCAACGGCAAGGAGTACGCGATCGTGCCGGCGCGCACGGGCACGGTGATCTACGACTGCAGCAACCCGGCCACGCCGGTGGAGCGCGGGTTCATCGCCGGACCGGGCAGCACTTCGCAGCCGTACTTCTGGCGTGAGGCCAACAGCTACGGCGACTACGTCTACATCAGCTCCGAGCACGGCCCGCTGCAGGTCATCAACATGACCAATCCGGACGCGCCGGCGCTGGCCGGGACGTTCGGGACCACGGCGCACACGGTGAGCGTCGACCCGGGCACCGGCGTCCTGTGGGCGAGCGGCGGCGGGCCGCGCGGCTGCGTGCTCTTCAACGTGGCCGCGAACCCGATCGCACCCGCCGAGCTGCGCCGCTACACCACGGACTACGTGCACGACTGCCTGCCGATCCGGGGCTACGCCTATCTGGCGCAGATCTTCAGCGGCAACATGCGGATCCTCAGCACGGCCAACATCGGCAGCGGCCTGCCGATCGTGAGCACCACGACCACGCCGGGTCGCTTCACGCACAACGTCTGGGTCACCGACGACGACAAGCTGGCGGTCACGGCCGACGAGAACCAGGGCGGCTGCCTCACGGTGTACGACATCAGCAACAAGGCCGCGCCGGTGCAGCGCTCCACCTGGTGCAGCCCGAACGGCGCCACCGTGCACAACGTGTTCATCAAGGGCAAGGTCGCCCACTTCTCGTCCTACTCGGACGGCTATTGGGCGATCGACATCAGCAAGCCCACTTCGCCGAAGCCCGTGGCGCGCTTCGACACCAACGCCCTGACCGGCAGCGACTACCACGGCTGCTGGGGCTGCTACCCGTTCCAGCCCTCGGGCCTGATCTACCTGACCGACATGCAGACCGGGTTCTTCATCGTCGAGGTGACCGCGGGCGTGCCGAACCACTACGGCAAGGGCACCGCCGGCACCGGCGGACTCGTGCCGACCATCGACTATGCCGGCGGCTTCGCGCAGGTCGGCAACGGCACGTTCGCGATCGAGGGCACGCAGATGCGCGGCGGATCGAGCGCCGCCCTGATCCTGGGCGTCGCAGCCACGAACCAGAGCGTGCTCGGCATCGACCTGCTCGTCGACCTCGGCCAGCCGAACGTGGTGTTCACGTCCGCGACCGGCGGCAACGGCGGCGTGGCCGGCTCGGGCAGCGCGAACATCCCGGTCCCGCTGCCGAACACTCCGGGCATCGCGGGGGCGACGCTCTACGCGCAATACGTGGTGGCCGATCCGACCAACCCGGCCGGGCTCTCCGCGTCGCGCGGCATGAAGGTCACGATCGCCCAGTGAGCCGGGGCGCGGCGCCAGCCGCCGACCCGGCCGCGCCGCGCGCGCCCGCCGAACGGGTGCTCGCCCTGGACGCGTTCCGCGGCCTCGTGGTCGCCGGGATGCTCCTCGTGAACAACCCCGGCCACCCCGAGCGGGCTCCGGCGCAACTGCGCCACGCCGCCTGGGGCCAGGGCATCACGTTCGCGGACCTGGTGATGCCGTGGTTCCTGCTGGCGATCGGGGTGTCGATCCCGTTCGCCGTGCGGGCTTGGTTCGCGCAACCGCGCGCGGCCACTCCCCTGCGCGCGAGCCGCGGCCTGTGGCGGGTTGCGGCGGCGGCGACGGCAGCGGTCCTGCTCGCCAACGAGTGCGTACGCTTCCTGCCGGCTGCCCTGGCCTGGGCGATGGTGTTCGGGCTCGCGTGGCTGGTGCAGGAGGTGGTCTTCGACCTGCGCGATGGCCCGTTCTGGTGCCGGGTCCTGCGGCGCGGATGGACGCTGATGATCCTGGGCTGGATCCTGGTCAGCAGCGCGCAGCGGCGCGTGGTGATCGGCCTCGACGTCCTCCAGCACCTCGGGATCGTCAGCGTCACCGGGACCCTGCTCTACGTGCACGCCCGCCGCCAGCGCTGGTGGATCGTCGGAGGGATCCTGGCCGCGCACACCGCCCTCCTGCGCCTGGTTCCGGTCCCCGGCGTCGGTGCCTGGGTTCTGAACCAGGACGTCAACATCGTCCGTTGGTTGAACCGCGAAGTGTTCGGCCCCTATCACCTCGCGGGGCTGGTCTCGCCGTTCGCAACCACCGCGCTGGTCGGGATCGGCACCTGGGTGGGCGACGTGCTCGCGGACCGGCACCCGCCGCCGGGGCAGACCTGCCTGCGCCTGACCCTGGCCGGCACGCTCCTGATGGCGGTGGGATGGGTCTGGCACCTCGACCTGCCCTTCAGCAAGGAAGTGTGGACGGCACCCTACCTGCTCGTCGCGGGCGGGATGGGCACCGTGCTCCTGGCGGGGATGAACTACCTGGCGACGGGAGCGGGCCGGACGCGATGGGCGTCGCCGTGGGTCGTATTCGGCCGCAACGCCATCACGGCATACTTCGGCGCCATCCTCGTGAAGCACTGCACGCTCGACCTGTGGCAGGTGGGCCCGCCGCACGGCGGCGGCCAGAGCGTGCGTTCGTGGTGCGTGGACCGGCTGAGCGAGGCCCTGGGCGAGCGCGCCGGCTCCCTGGCGTTCACCCTGCTCTACGTGACCCTGGTGTGGCTGGGCTGCCTGGCGCTGCACCGCCGCGGAATCCACTGGCGCGTCTGAGCCGCGGCGGGCGCCGCCTCACTGCGTGATCGTGAAGCAGTTGGGATTCAGGATCCCCAGCTCGAAGGTCGGAGTGACCGAGCCGTACACCACCTGGAAGAGCGCGCGATGCCCTACCAGAGCCGGGTCGCGCGGGATCGGCAGGTTGCGCACCGCGAGACCGATGCTGAGGTCGAAGGTCCAGTACACCGAGGTGAGCGGATCCATCAGGTAGGTGCCGAACTGGCCGAGGGGGACGAAGGCGTTCTCGGCGCCGAACACGTACGCGACCACCGCGCCCGCCGGCGCCGTGGTGGTGATGATCACGCTGGTGCCGATCCGGTAGCCGCCCAACGCCAGCAGCGTCGTGCGGGCGGCCGCGTTCTCGATCGTGGCCACGTCGACCGTGATACAGCCCACCCGGACCTCCGGGGTGCCGGTGAGGGTGACGGTCCTGTTGACCCACTGGCTCAGGTCCACCGTGCTGCTCTTGAGCTGCACGTCCGAGCAGGTGATCCGGTACCCAGCGGCTGGATCGCAGCCGCTGGTGACGCGCTCCACCCGGCCGTTCAGGGTGACGCCGGGGAGCTGCGCCTCGACCGCGCCGAGGGTCAGGCAGGCAGAGGCAAGAAGGGACGCAAGGAACTTGTTCATGCGAAGTGGAGGTCGGATGAGGGCGGGGCAGGACGCGTCCGCGCGCGAGGCGCGGAACGGGCGTGGTTGGTGATCCTAGCTCCCTCCGGGGACAGGCTCCTGTCCTCGCGCGTGGACAGATCCGTCCCGGCGCGACACGGCACGGCGCAAGATCGCGGTGCCAACGTGCCATGCGACAAGGCCTTGGCTTCGGCGTGCGGCAGGTATCCTTTTTGCGGAAGGCAGCCTGTTCCCCTGGTGGCGCCCATGAACAAGACCCTGCTCGTGTTGCTCTCGTCCGCCCTGCTGGCGTCGTGGATGCCGGCCCAGCGCCCGAGCCCGAGCCACTCCGGCGGTGCCCCTCGGCCGTCGATGCCTTCGCCCTCGGCTGGACGGCCTTCGATGCCTTCTCCCTCCCCTTCGGCGGGGAGGCCCTCGATGCCCTCTCCTTCGGCGGGGCGGCCGTCGATGCCATCTCCATCTCCTTCGGCGGGACGGCCCTCGATGCCTTCCCCTGCTCCGGCGCCACGGATGAACGCGCCCACGCGGACCTACCAGCCCTCGGCCCCTGCGCCGTCACGCGTCGGCTCGACGCCCCGGCCCTCGATGTCTTCGCCGCGGCCGGGCACGAGTTCGCCGGCGCCGAGCCGCTCGAACCCCGGGGGCTACGACAGCAGCACACCGCGCGCGACCCCGCAGCCCTACAGCGGCTGGAGCTCCGGTTCCGCGTCGCCGGGTGGGCCGGGAGCCGAGCGCATCTCGACCCCTGGCTACCAGCCGTCGCGTCCGATCCAGGTGGACCTCGGCGGCAATCGCCCGGCACCCCCCGACGCCGTGGGCGGACGCAGCGGCGCCGCGCCGCAGCCCTGGTACCAGCCCAAGCCCAGGACCCTGAAGCCGGTCGATGGCACGAACCGTCCACGCACCGACCTGAAGGACGTGTACCGCCCCGACCTCGGGACTGGCACGGGCGCCCGCTACAAGCCCGATGCGCCCGTGGTCCGGGATCGGATCGGCGAGCGCTACAGCGAGCGCTACGGGAAGGACGTCCTGCGCGGCCAGCCCGTCGGGACGCCGGGCAACGTCCCCGTGCGCGACGTCACGCCGGGGGTGGGCGCGGACCGGGGCGGCGCTCGGGGAGCGTACGACACGGGCAGGCCGCGTCCCGGCACCGGTGCCGGTGCCGCGCCCGGCCGCAGCGGACCGGGTGACGTCGTGGGCGCCGGGCGTCCCGACGCGCCCCGTCGCGGCAACGCGCCCGTGAGCGATCTCGCCGGCGAGCGCTACCCCACGCCGGGTCGCGAGTCCGGACTGCAGCCCAGGCAGCCCGCTGCCAGCACGCCACGCTCGGCGTTCACACCTGTGCGCGTGGCTCCCACGCCGGGTGCCCGCACCGGCACGGTGCCGCAGCCCCGCCTCAACAACGTGTACCGCTACCCGATCGGCGGCAGTGGCGGGGGGTACCACGGCGGCGGTTACTACGGCGGCGGCTACTACGGCGGCTACGGTTGGAAGGGCTGCTACTGGCCCTCGTACTCGTTCTGCTTCGGCTGGGGCGCCGGATGGGGCTGCTACTCCTGGCCGTACTACTGGTCCTGCTACTGGCCTTGGACCTACTCGAACTGGTGCTACGGCTGGTCGTGGAACTGGTGCACCCCGTACTACTACCGCCCTTCCTGGTGGTGGCCGGGCTGGGCCTACGACCCGATCGACTGGTGGGGTGGCTACGGCTCGGTGCAATACGTGACCCTGCCCGCGAGCACGGTCGTGATCCAGGAGACCGTGCAGGATGAGGCCCCCGCGACCGAGGTCATCCGCACTCCCGAGCCGGCGCCGCGCGGGGAGGCCGGGGAGGCGCCGCCCGCCAAGCCCACCAAGGAGCAGCTGGCGCGCCGCGCGGTGAGCATGGGTGACTTCTACTTCCAGGAGGAACGCTTCGCCGAGGCGGCGGAGTCGTACCTGGAGGCGCTGAAGCACGCGCCCGAGGACGCGAGCCTGCACCTGGTCGCCGCCGACGCGCTCTTCGCCACGGGCGACTACCACTACGCGGCGTTCATGATCCGCCGGGCCATCGACCTCGACCCGGGTGTCGCGCGCGCCAAGGCGGACAAGCGCAAGTTCTACCGGCGCCCCTCGGTGTTCGACGACCAGATGGAGACCCTGCGCCGCTACGTGAAGGAGAAGCCCTACGACGCCGCGGCGATGCTCGTGCTGGCGTGCAACCTGCGCTTCTCCGAGCAGACCGCCGAGGCGCGGCTGGCGTTCCAGCGCGTGATGGAGATCGACCCCGGCAGCCTGATCGCGAAGGTGTTCCTGTCGGCCATGGACGCATCCGACGCGGCGACCAGGCCCGGGCCCGAGCCGAAGGCCGGCACGGAGACGAAGCCGGGCGAGGCACGCTGAGCCCGCGGGTGCCGTGGCATCCGGGGCGCGGCGGCTCGCGCCTCGTCCCGGGCGCGCCCCGGTGCTAGAACGGCGCCATGCCGCGCCGCATCGACACCTACCTGGCCGACCTCCTGCCCGAGGACAAGTTCGCCTTCTACGAGGTGGTCCGGGACTTCTCCGATCAGGAGATCGCCCCCAACCTGCTCAGGTGGGAGCGCGAGCACCAGCTCGTGCCCGACGACGCCATCGCGCGCATGGCGGACCTGGGGCTCTTCGGGCTGCCGATCGAGGAGCGCTACGGGGGCCAGGGCGGCGACCAGCTCGATCTGGTCCTCATGGGTCTCGCGCTCGCCTACCACAGCCAGAGCGTGGCGATCACCCCGGGAGCGGCGCTCTCGCTGGGCGCCAAGCCGCTGCAGCTCTGCGGCACCGAGGCGCAGAAGAAGGCCCATCTGCCCGACCTCGCCCACGGCAAGCGGATGTTCGTCTTCGGCCTCTCGGAGCCGGGCCGCGGCTCGGACGCGGCCAACCCGCAAGTGACCGCGCGCCGCTCGGGTTCGGGTTGGGTGATCCAGGGCGAGAAGTGCTGGTCGACCAACGCGCACTGGGCCAGCCACGTCGTCGTGCACGCACTGACCAACCCGGCCGCCCCGAACGGCAAGCGCTCGACCTGCTTCATCGTGCCGATGGACGCGCGCGGCGTGCACTATCAGGAGATGGCCGGCAAGAAGGTGTGGGAGCAGTCGAGCACGGGCTCGATCACCTTCGACAACGTGGAGGTACCCGGCGACGCGGTGCTGGGCGAGGTCGACCAGGGCTTCAAGGTGATGGTCACCACGCTCAACGGCGGCCGCCTGTTCATCGCCTCCCTGGCCCTGGGCTCGCTGGCGTTCGCGCTCGACAAGACCCGGACGTACGCCGAGGAGCGGATCCAGTTCGACGAGCAGCCGATCGGACGCTTCCAGCGCGTGCAGGACGTGATCCTCGACATGGACATCGCCCTGGAGCGCAACCTCACCTGGCTGCTGCACCTGTGCCGGCGCTACGACGAGGGGCAGGTGAGCCGCGAGCAGTGCGCCAAGGTCAAGGTCGACTCCAGCCGCGTGGCCAGCGACCTGGTGGCGCTGGCCATGGAAGTGTGCGGCGGCGTGGCATGCCTGGACGAGTTCGGCCTCATCCGCCATCACAACGACCTCTTCGTGACCCGGGTGGGCGAGGGCAGCAACTTCGCGCTCAAGGACCTGATCGTGCGCCCGCTCCGCCAGCGCTGACGGCGCTCAGGGCGTGACCTCGCGCGGGCCTGCGCCCGCGTGCAGCACGTAGAACGCAGGCGCCACGCCGAAGCCCTGCCGGTAGCGGGCCGCCACCTGCTCCTCCACCCGGGCCGCGCTGCCGGGACGGATCAGCGCGATCGCGCACCCGCCGAAGCCGCCGCCCACCAGCCGGGCCCCGAACACCTCCGGGCAGGCGCGCGCCGCCGCGGTGATGAGGTCGAGCTCGGGGCAGCTCACCTCGTAGTCGTCGCGGGAGGAGGCGTGGCTGGCGTCGAGCTGCGCGCCGAACCCGCGCACGTCGCCGCGGCGCAGGCACTCCACCGCCGCCGCCACCCGCACCTGCTCGGTGACCACGTGGCGGAAGCGCCGGAAGTGCGCGGCCTGCAGCACGAGCCGCGCGTCGGCGAGATCCCCCACCTCGTAGGCGGCGAGACAGGGCTCGGGACGGAGGCGGGTGCGGAGCACCGCCAGCGCGTCGGCACACTCGCGCACCCGCTGGTTGAAGCCGGTCGAGGCCAGGGTGCGCGGCTTGCGCGTGTCCATCACCAGGATCTCGAAGAGGCTGCGATCGAGCGGCACGTGCTCCACCTCCTCGCTGCGGCAATGCAGCAGGAGGGCCTTGCCGTCCTGGCCCAGCGCCGAGGCGTACTGGTCCATGATCCCGCACTGGACGCCCACGTAGCGGTTCTCGGCGCGGTGCGCGAGGCGCGCGAGGTCGAGCGGGGTCAGGCCGGTGTCGCAGAGGCGGTCGAACGCGAGCGCGGTGGCCAGCTCGATGGCGGCCGAGGAGGACAGTCCCGAGGCCATCGGCAGGTCGCCGCCGAAGAGCATCGCCACGCCCCGGCTGCGCCCGGTGCGGGCCCGGAACTGGGCCAGCACGCCCAGCGGGTACGCGGCCCAGCCGTCGCCGGGACGGCGGTGGTCGCCCAGCTCGCCGCACTCGAGGTCGAGGGCGCCCTCCTGATCCAGGCTGCGCAGGCGGATCCGCGCGTCCGGCAGCAGCGCCGCGGCCACGTACACGCCGCGATCGACCGCCAGCGGCAGCACGTCGCCGCCGCTGTAGTCGAGGTGGGCGCCGACCAGGTTGACGCGGCCCGGCGCGAAGAACACGCGCACCGGCGTACCACCGAACTCGCGCTGGAACGCCGCGCGCACGCGCGCGACGAGCTCGGTGTTGCTGGGCGGGGCCGACATCGGTGACCGGGTGGGGAGCCGATGCTATATCGGTGCGCGAACGAGCCGAAGCACGCGATGATCCAACCCCGCGCCGTCACGATCGCGACACTCGCCCTTGTCACCGCGCTCTCCGGCCAGACCACCCTCCCGGCGAGCCGTCCCGAGTCGGCGCCCGCGGCCAGGGGCAAGCTGCTGTGGCCGCGGGACGCCCAGCGGGTGATCGCCCGGGTCGACGGCACCGACCTCACCCTCGACGAGATGCTGCGCCACGTCGAGGAGCGCCACGCACCCGGCCTGCGCGACTACCTGGCCACTCCTTCGGGCCAGCGTGACCTCGCTGCGCCGATGGCGGCCACCTGGGTGCGCATGTACGCCGACCTGTGCGCCCTGCGCAACGAGGCGCGCTACCGGAACCTGCCGGCCAAGGACCTCGACGCGGCGCTCTCGGCATCGCTGAAGGTCGGGTTCGAGGCCTGGCTGACCGAGTACGTCGCCGGCCGGCAGCGGTTCGGCGAGACCCCCGAGCTCACCCAGGAGCGGATCAACCTGCTGCTCTCCCGCTACCAGCGCGAGCACGGTCTGGCGCGCGAGGTGGAGGGACTGCTCGCGGCCCTGGTGCCGGCGCCCGACAAGGAGCCCGAGATCCATGCCTTCTACACCAGGCACGCGCGGATCTTCGGGGGCACGGTCACCTTCGCGCACATCCTGATCCACCACCGCGATCCCGTCACGGGCGAGCTGCTCGAGGGCGAGGCCAGGGAGCGGGCCACGAACAAAGTGGCCGAGGTGCGCGCGCGGCTGCGGCCCGATGGCAGCAACTTCGCCGAGGTCGCCGCGTTGCTCTCCGACGACCGGCGCACCGCGTCCCGCGGCGGCGAGTTCGGCCGCGTGGGCCGCCTCGACGACCGCCTGCCCGCGATCCTGTGCCGGACCGCCTGGGAGCTGGCGGACGGCGCGTGGGCCGGGCCGGTGGAGAGCCCGTTCGGCATCCACTTCGTACGCAGGATCTCCTTCGTCCAGGAGCAGTTCGTGCTCTACACGGACGCCGCCAAGCCGGAGATCGCCGCGGCGATGCGCCGCTACCTGCAGGAGGAGCTGCTCTTCGAGGTGCGGGCGCGACGCCGCGTCACGCTGGCCTACTAGAGCCGCCTCGCCGGCGCCGCAGGCCCTCAACCGCCCTGGAGCCACCACGCCAGGGCGGCGGCCTGCAGGACGGTGATGACCACCATCGGGATCAGGAAGGTGATCTTCCGGTTCTTGTGGCGCAGGAAGAGGATCGCCAGCCAGGCTCCGGCGGTGCCGCCGAGGAGCGCCGTGGTGAGCAGGACCGACTCCGGAATGCGCGGCCGACCACGGCGCGCACGCCGCTTGTCGACGGCGAACACCACCAACGCGACGAGGTTGATCCCCGCGAGAGCGATCCAGAGCGGCTGCGACATGCGGCGGCGATTCCACCCGTCGCACGCGCGCACGGAAACCCCGAACCGTTGCCAAGCCCCGCCTCCGCGCGGCAAGCTCGGGGCATGACCCATCCGGAGCTGACCCGTGCGGATCTGCGCTGCCTCGCCGAGGCCCTCGCCGAGGCCCGGCGCGGGCTGGCCGAGGGCGGGATCCCGATCGGCTCGGTCCTCGCGGTCGGTGGCCGGATCCTCGGCCGCGGCCACAACCGCCGCGTGCAGGAGGGCAACCCCATCCTGCACGGCGAGATGGCCGCGCTGCAGGACGCGGGGCGGCAGCCGGCGCGCGCATATCGCAGGGCCACTCTCTACACCACGCTCTCGCCCTGCGACATGTGCACCGGCGCGATCCTGCTCTACCGCATCCCCAGGGTGGTGATCGCAGAACGCCGGACGTTCCGCGGTCCCGAGGCGCTGCTGCGCCGGCGCGGCGTACAAGTCGTGGTGGCCGACCTTCCCGAGGCGGTCGCACTCCTGCGCGAGTTCGTCGCCGCACACCCGGGGCTCTGGTGCGAGGACATCGGCGAGACGGCCGCAGCGCGCCGGAAGGGCCGACGGGCGCGCGCGACGGTCGCGACCCGGCGGCGGCCGGTCAGATCCTGACGTTGTTGCGCTTCGCGAACTCGCCCATCAGCCGCGCGGTCATGACGCCCTTCGCGTCCTTGGCGTCCACCTCGAACACCACGGTCTCGCCGCCCGGACCCGCGCCGATCAGCGCGCGCGTCAGCTGCATCTCGCCGCCCCTCTGCCAGGACGCGAACGTGGCCTCCTTGCCGAAGACGTAGATCCGGCCGTCACGACTGGCCTGGGCATAGAAGGTCCCGTCGGCGAGGCCCGGACCGGCGGTGCCGGCGCTCTCCGCGCCGCCCGTGCCCTGGCACGCGGGGAGGACGAGGAACGCGGCGAGGGCGGCGGCGGCGCGCAGGGTCATGGTGGTGCTCGATCGGGAAGGGCAGGACACGGTGGCGCGGAGCATAGGTGCGCCGGCCCGGCGGCCAACCCCGTCGAGCTCCGCCCGGGGCTCCGCATCCGAGACCCGCCGCGGCCGCACGCAGCGCCGCTCACCGCGCCCCGGGTCCGTACGGCATCCTGCCCACGAGGTCGCGCTGCAGCGCCCGGACCACGTCGCGCTCGGTGGCGTAGAGCGAGCGGGACTCCCAGCGATAGAAACCCTGGCCCGACTCGTCGCTGAGCACACGCGAGTCCTGCACCGCGTCGTAGCGGGACCGCGAGTCGCGCGACCAGAGCAGCGCGCCCGTGGCGGTGTCCACGAGCCGGTAGTGGACCTGGGAACGGAACTCGTTCAGGCCGGCGCTCCCCCAACTGGCGTCCCACCGCGCCACCTGGACCAGGAGCAGTCCGTCGATGCCTGCGGCGCGCGCCGCGGCGAGGGCCTCGGCCGGCACGCGGTCCAGACCGGCGGCTCCGCGGAGACTCGCCGGCGCATCGCCGGGCAGCGGCGCCACCCGGTAGCCTCGCTCGCGCAGGAGGCCGTCCAGTTCCACGGCGATCGCGTCGGACACCGGCGCCGGTGCGGCGCTCTCCGCCGCGAGGACGACGGCGAGGTTGCGGGGCGGGTTGGCCAGCACCGGCACGGGCTCGGGCCCGGCGCAGCCGAGAAGGGCGAGCAGCGGCCCGGCAACCAGTCGCACCATGCTGCCATCCTACGAGCCCATCGCCGCGCGCCGCAGCGGCGCGCCGGCTGGCCCGGCGAGTCCGCCCCATGGGGCGGCCACCAGCCGCTGCGGCCGCGCGGGCCCCGGCCACAGGCCTTCACGGAAGCTTCATCGCCGGGACGGCCGGAACGACGACTCCGGCGCTCCGCGCAGCCCCGCACACGCCTAGACTCGCCATCTCGGTCGCCCGACCAGGATCCTCCGCATGAAGCGCCTCTGCGTGTTTGCCGGCTCGTCCCTGGGTTCGCGTCGCAGCCATCGGGAAGCCGCCCGCCGCATGGGTGCGGAGCTGGCGCGGCGCGGGATCGGACTGGTGTACGGCGCCAGCGAGCATGGCCTCATGGCGGCGGTGGCCGAGGCGGCTCTCGAGGCCGGTGGCGAGGTGATCGGGATCCTCGCGGTCCAGGACGTGAAGCGCCTGGGCACGCTCGGGGGGCTCAGCGGGCTGCACGTCACCAAGGACGCCGCCGAGAAGCGCGAGGTCATGGCCCGCATGGCCGACGGATTCGTCGCCCTGCCCGGCGGCCTCGGCACGGTCGAGGAGTTCTGCGGCGTCGTCACCCTGGCGCACCTGGGCATGCACAAGAAGCCGTGCGGCGTCCTCAACGTCGAGGGCTACTTCGATCCGCTGCTGGCGCTCTTCGACAAGATGGTGAGCCAGCGCTTCGTGCCCGTGGAGCACGGCGACCTGGTGGTGGAGGCCGAGGATCCCGCCACCCTGCTGGACCGGATCGCCGGGCGGCAGCCGGGCTGGTCGGAACCAGCGCTCGCCGCCAGCGGCTCCTGATCCCGGGCGACCGCGCCGGCGGCGGGAGTCGATCGGAAGCGCCGGCGCGTCACCTGGCGCGGCCGGCCTTGCGCAGCTCGGCCATCATGTCGATCTCCCACTCCACCTTCTCGCCGTCGTTCACGGTGCGGGTGAAGCGCACCTCCTCCTTGCCGGGCTCCTTGACGATCAGCGTGTAGGTGTCGGGCGGGATGCCGCCGATCTCGCGCCAACCCGTGTCCTCCTTCTTCTCGTCCGCGGCCACGAAGCGGCGGAACACGGAGAGCACCGACACGCGGGAGGCCAGCGGCTTGCCCCGGCCGTCGAGCAGCGAGACCTGCGCCAAGGGAACGAACGAGCCGTCGACGTTGGTGACCCGCAGGCGCAACGTGGCGCCGCGCACCACCTGGATCGTCACGTCGGTGGCCGCCGATTCCGCCACGACGACCTCGTCGGCAACGCCGGGCGAGAGCCCCTCCACGTCGGCCCGCACCCGGTAGCGTCCCGGGGTGACGCCTTCGATCTTGAACCGGCCGTCCGGTCCGGTGCGCGCCGGCCGTTCCTGAAGGCCGAAGAGATCCCCCAGCGGCGAGGCCTGGTCGCGCCTCGGCCCGCCATCGCGCAGCGAGAGCACCTCCGCGTTGCCGACCGGCGCGCCGTTCCCGTCCACGACCGTGCCGGTGATCGTGCCGGCCGCGGGCAGCAGAAGGTCGAGGCCTTCCACCGCCGTACGCCCGTCGACCACCACGCCCTCCACGGCCACTTCGCCGTAGCGCACGCCGGTCGCGCGCATGCCGCGCCCCGACGCGGTGACCCGGTAGGTCCCCTTCGCCACGCTGCGCATGGTGAAGCGCCCCTCCTGGTCGGTCCGCGCCTGGTTGGCGCCGTTCTGCAGGATCAGCCCGAGGAGGCCGTCCGGTGCCGCCGCTTCGCCGCCGACCACGCCGGCCTGCACCAGGACGCCTGGGATCGGGGCGCCGTCGCGGCTGCGCACCACCCCTGCGATCGTGCTCTGCGGCAGGTCCAGGTCGAGGCGATGCTCCTTCACGCCCTCCGGCACGGTGATCGAGAGGCTGGCCTGCTCGGGCCGGCCGCGGAACCGCGACACCTGGAAGAAGTAGGTGCCGGGCTTGAGGCCGATCAGCTCGTAGGCGCCCTTCTCGTCGGTCGGCCGCGCGCGGATGCCGAGTCCGAGCACGCCCTCCCGGTCGGAGTTCAGCGCGGTGACCATCGCCCGGGCCACCGGCTGCCCGGCGTCGGTGACCACGCCGAAGACGCGCACGCCGTCGTCGCTCTCGTCTGCGATGTCGAAGCGGGTGACCTTGCCCTCGCGCACGGTCACGGTCTTGAGGCGCATGTTGCCCAAGAGGTCGTAGCCGAGGTTCATGGCCCGCTCGTCCATGCGCGACTTGAACACGATGTAGAGCCCGCCCGGCAGTCCGGTGAGGCGGTAGAAGCCCTGCGCATCGGTGCTGACGCTCTTGAGCGAGCCGGCCTGCAGGCTGCCCACCACGATCAGCGCGTCGGCGAGCGGCCGGCGGCCGGCGCCGGTCACCACGCCCTCGACGGTGCCGCCACCGCCGAGCTGGATCACGACGCCCTCGGTCGGGCGGTCGACCAGCACCTCCACGTCCTTGGCCGAGGCCTTGGCCAGGTCCGGGTGGCGCGCGGTGAAGCGGTACGTCCCGCCTGCCAGCCCCTTCACTTCGAAGCGGCCCTGGCTGTCGGTGAGCACGGAGCGGCGCGCGCCCATCGCGGCGAGGCCGAGGAAATCGAGGTCCTCGGGGTCGGCGCTGATCCGGAACGGCAGCGCGTCACGGTCGCGCGCCTCCCGCTCGGTGTTGGCGCGATAGGCGGTGACCTGGGCGTCGGACACGGGCTGGTTCGACGCCGCATCCACGACGGTGCCCCTGGCCACCGCCCCCGGCCTGAGCGTGAACTCGAGCACCTCGCTGGTCGCACCCGCGGCGAGATCGACGTCGCGGGTCTCCGGATCCAGGTAGCCCTCGGCCCGCACGCGCACGCGCACCCTGCCGGGAGGGATGCCCTTCACCGTGAACGATCCGTCCGGGCTCTCGATCTCCTCCCAGTCGCCCTCGAGGCCGCGATCCATCATCGCCTGCCCCTCGCGCAGCTGGATCTGGGCCGCGCCGCCACGGCGCCCACCCTGGGCCCAGGGCGGGCCGCGCCGGTCGCCGCGCCGGTCGTTGCCCTGGGCCTCGGCGAGCGCGCCACGGTCCGGCCGGCTCTCCGCGCCCTGCGGGCGCGCCTCGCGCGAGCGTGCCTCGACGCGGAAGCGCGTGGCCGGTGCGCCGTCGGGCAAGGCGACCTTGCCGCGCACGGTGACGCCGCGCACCAACTGGAGCTTCACGTCCTTGTCGTCGAGCTTGACGTTGAAGCGCAGCAGGGTGACGTAGCCGGGTCGGCTGGCCTGGAGGAAGAGGTCGCGGCCGCTGAGGCCACGGAACGCGAAACGCCCGTCGGGACCGGAGCGGGTCTTCACCGAGCGGATGCGCAGCGCGAACTTCAGCACGTCCGGGTCGTTGGGCTGCTCGAAGGGACGCACCTCCACGTCCACGTCGGGCAACGGACGGTCCTGGTCATCGACGACGAGCCCGCCGAACGCGCGCCCCTCCCCGAGCTCGAAGGTCAGATCGTCGTAGGTACCGCCGTCCACCACCGCGAGCTCCTGGATCGCCGAGGGCGCGAGCCCGTCGGCGGCCGCGGCCAGCGCGATCCGGCCGGGGGCGACGCGCTCGAGACGGAACGTGCCATCGGCATCCGTGGTGATCGGCTCGGTGCGGCCATCGGCGCTGAAGAGCACCCGGCTGACGTCGAGGTAGACCATCGCCACGTTGGCCTTGGCGACCGGACGCCCCTCGCCGTCGACCACCTTACCGAGCACCAGCCCGCCGGCGAGGCCGCGCACGACCACGTCCGTGGTCTGCCCCTCGCGCACCTCCACGCCGTGCACCTCCTCCAGCGCCATGATCTTGGCCGTGGCGGAGAGCGTGTAGCCTGAGCCGGTGGGCACGCCGCGCAGGTCGAAGCGCCCATCGGCGTCGGTCCTGGTCTCCAGCCAGCGATAGCGGCGCTGCGTGACCTGCCCCAGGAACGCGTTCAGGCCCGGTCGCACGCTCACCTCGGCGCCCGAGGCCGGCAGGCCGTCAGGGCCGAACACCTGCCCGCGGATCCGCCCGCCGGGCAGCCCCAGGAGCTCCACGCCCTCGCGCACTTCGGTCCGCGCCAGGCGCACCATCCCCGGCGTGCGCACGTAGACCCGATCGGAACGGCCGTCCAGGAAGAGCTGACCCTCGGGCAGCCCGCGGATCTCGAACCGGCCCTCGCCGTCGCTCACCGCCGAGCCGAGCACCACGACCGGCTCGTGCGGATCGGTCCACAGGCCGGTGCGGAAGAGCCCGCGGAAGCGGCTCTCCAGGCGTTCGAAGCCGGGCAGGCGCTTCATCGCCACGACCTCCACGCCGGGCAGCGGGCGGGCGGTCTTCGCGTCGAGGACCCGACCGCGCACCGTGGCCCCGCCGCCGGCCGGATCCCGGCTCGCCGTGCGCGTGGCCGGACCCGTCTCGTCCCCGGCGCCCGGCGCGGTCTGGGCCGAAGGTGCCGCGCTCACGGCGCCCGGAGCTCCGGCGACAACGGCCGGATCGCCCGGCGTGCCGGAGGGTGCCTCGTCCTGGCCGCGATGGAGGAGCCAGGCGCCGAGGCCCAGCAGGAGGACGAGGAACGCGACGAGGAAGGAGGCAGCCGTGCGCTGGGACATGGAAGCGGGGATCCCTGGGGCAGGACCTCTGGTTCGGGGTGGCCGGCAGGCTCCGCACGGCTGTCGTGCGTCGGACCCGGCCCCTCGGATGGCAGCGCATTGTCCCCACCCGGGCGCCCGGGGATCGCCCCCTGGTTCGTGGCCACCAGGATTTCGCCCCCGCTCCCCCGAGCGTGGTGACGGGCGGCGGAGTGCCCGCGGCTGGGGGCTCCCGCGATCCGGACGGCCAGGATCCCCCCTCGCGTGAACTGCCGCGGGCGCAGGCACGGGCCCCTGGCACGGGTGCAAGGGTCCCGGGCCGCGCCCCGCTGGCTTGGGCTGGAACCCCCCCCCGCGGGCGGCGGAGCGAGCCCGACCCGGCGTCGTGGACCCTAGCCCTGCCGCGGCAGGTCGACGGCGAACACCGTGCGCCCGGGACGGGATTCGAGCAGGCCGATGCTTCCGCCATGCCCCTGGAGGATGACGCGGCAGTTGAAGAGGCCCAGCCCCATGCCCGCGCTCTTGGTGGTGAAGCGCGCCGCGAAGAGCTGATCCCTGGCCTCGGCGGGGATGCCCGGGCCATCGTCCTCCACCTCGAAGCGCACCCACTCGCCGTGCGCTCGCGAGCGCAGCGTGACCGTGCCCTGGCTGCCGCACGCCTCGATCGAGTTGTTCACGAGGTTCACGAACACCCGCTGCATCTCGTCGCGGTCGGCGAGGACCCAGAGGCCGGCCGCGCCCGGCTCCACCTGCACGCGCACGCGTCCCAGCTCGGATTGGCCGGCGTAGAACTCCGCCGCGTGACGCAGGAGCTCGTCGGCGGCGATCCGCGCGAGGCGCGCCGCGGGCGGCTGCGAGAGCTCGCGGAACGTCGAGGCGATCCTGGCCAGCGCCTCGGTCTGCTCGGTGACGATGCGGACCAGCCGCTCGGTGAGCTCCGCGACTCGCGGGTCCTTGGCCTGCAGCGCCCGCGCCAGCAGCTGCGCGCTCATCCGCATGGGGGTCAGCGGGTTCTTGATCTCGTGCGCCACGCGGCGCGCCATGTCCACCTGGGTGGCGTGGCGCTCGGCGTCGACCAGCTGATCGCGCTTGCGCGACAGGTCCTCGGCCATGTCGTTGAACGCCCGCGCGAGCTGGGCCAGCTCGTCGTCGCGGGGCGGCACTGCCACGCGCACCGAGAGGTCGCCGGCGGCCAGCCGCGCCGTCGCGGCGGCCAGGCCCTCCACCGGATCGAGCATGCGCCGGGACGAGAGCGCGAGGCTCACGATCAGGAGCACCGCCACCCCGGCGGCCGCGTAGAGGAGGTTGCGCACGAACTCGTCGCTGGTGGCGAAGAGCTCGCGCACCGGCGCGTGCACCCCCACGTGCCAGACCAGCGGCTCGACGCGCTCGACCCTGGCGAAGCCGCCCAGCCGCTCGACGCCGCCCGCGTCGGTGAAATGCGCGCTGGCCGCCGTGCCGACCCTGGCCGCCAGCTCGCTGCCCGCCAGGGTGCTGGCGTAGAGTTCGCGCTCGCTGTGCGCGAGCACCCGGCCCGTGCCGTCCACCAGGAACGCCTGGCCGGAGGGGTACGCCGCGCGGTCGCGCAGGAACCCGGCCGCCGCATCGATCGCCTCGTGCACGCTCGGCCAGCGCAGCAGCACGAGCACGACGCCCTGTCCGCCCTCCTCGCCCTGGACGTCGTAGGCGAGGCCGAGCGCGTAGTCGGCCGGATCACGCGATTCACGCTCCGGCTCGGCGTGCACGAAGGGCGAGCGATGCCGGTCGATCCACGCGAGGCCGCGCCCCTCGCGGATCGCGCGGAACCAGTCCATGCCCGCCACATCCGCCTCCTGCAGCCGGCGCCGGCGCGCCTGCTCCTCGCCCAGGTCGAGCCCCGGCCGGAACACGGCGTGCAGTACCCGGCCGTCGCGGTCGAGGGCCAGGACGAGCTCGATCTGCGCGGAGAATCCTGGCAGCTGGGCGACGCGCCGGGCGAACTCCTCGGCGGCGTCGCGCGGCGGCGGCCGGTTGCCGGCCTCGCGCAGCAGCGTCTTGGCGGCGAGATCCACCAGCTGCTGTGCGGTCTGCTTGAGCTGCTCGAGGCGGGCGCGGATCCGCTCGGCCGCGTTGGTGGCCACCTCCGGCAGGAACACGGCGATGACCCGGCTCTCCATCCGCTCGCGCATCGCCTGCGCCGACCACGTGACGAAGGCCAGGAACGGCACGACCGTCACCAGGAAGAGGGTGCGGATCAGGCGCGTGGTCAGGACCGGGAGCCTGCGCATGGCGGTCGGGCTAGCCGGGCGGGCCGGGACGCCGTTCGCGCACTCCAACGATGCCGCCGCCTGTGCGCGGGCGGCTCACTGCTGCAGGCGCGCGCGCAGGTCGCGGACCCTGGCGTCGAGGCCCTGATAGCGCGGGTACACGAGCAGGGCCTCGGTGTAGGCATCGATGGCGGCCTTGAGGTCGCCACGCGCCTCGGCCTCCTCGCCGCGTGCCTTGGCCTTGACCGCGAGCTCGATGGCGGCGCTGAGCTCCGAGATCCTCGCCCGGACGTCCTTGAAGCCGGGCAGGTCCGCTTCGATCGCCTTGAGGCCGGCGACCGCGTCCTCGTATCGGCGCTGCAGTTCGAGGTCCTTGGCCTGCGTGTAGCGCTGCTCGATCTCGCGCTCCTTGGCCAGGGTGAGGAGTTCGGCCACGCGCGTGCGTTCGGCCACGGTGCGCTGGTAGGCCTCTTCCAGCAGCTCGCGTGCCTGCGTGTGCTGCCCCCGGAACAGGTGGTTCTCGGCCTTCTGGATGATCTCGCCCGCGGCGGTCTCGCGTTCCGCGCGGGCGATCCCCTCCTTGGCGTCCTTGTCGTCGACGAGCACCTCCAGCACGGCGCGGTACTCACGCAACGCCGCGGGGTAGAGCCCTTCCTTCTCCATGGCGCGGGCCAGGACCAGCCGCTCCTCGGCCAGCTTGCGCTGGGCCAGGGTCTGGCGCTCCTTCGCCTCGAGGATCGCCGGGTCGTTCGCGAGGGCGATGCCCATGTGGTAGTCGGTGCGCGGATAGAGCTGCTCGGCCTGGGCGCGCATGCCCTCCAGGAACTGCTCCTGGGCCTTCTGCCGGCGCGCCGCGAACACCTCGCTGACCTTCTGCACGCCTTCCAGCGCCGCGGGCATCTGCGGCACGTAGGCGAGCGCCTCGTGGTAGCGCTCGAGCGCGCCCTTCAGGTCGCCCTCCCCCTGCGCGATGTCCGCCGCCTGGACGGCGTCATGCGCCAGCTTGGCCTTGGCCCGATCGATCCAGATCTCGACGCCAGCGTTGCCTGGCTCGATCGCCCGCACCATCTCCAGGTAGCGCAGCGCCGTCCGCTCGTCGTCGTCGTAGATCGCCCGCCGCGCCTGCTCGAAGAGGTGGCGGGCACGGTACTCCCAATAGGCCTGCTCGACTTCCGGGTCGCCCGGGCTGGCCGCACGCGCCTCGGCCACGATGTGGTAGGCCTGGTAGTAATTGGCCTTGGCGGCGAACGCCCTGGCCTTGGCAAGGGCCTCCCCGTGGCTGGAGCAGGCGGCAAGGCAGAGCAGGAGCGGCGCTAGGGCGCGGCTCCATCGAGGGTTCCGGCGGCTCTTGGACGGCATGTAGAATCCCGCGGCCCTTGGCTCGGCCGCGCAGGCAGGCATGATCCAGGAGGACCGCAGCAGCGCCAAGTTTCTTCCCATGCCGACGCCTTCCACCGAACTCCACTCCTACGGCCTGACGGAGTACATCCGCGACCTGGAGGCGCTCCACGACCGCTGTGCCGCGATGCCCGTCAAGGTGCGCGAGGTGTCCACCCTCACCCACAGACTCGCCGGGTCGCGCGGCTGGCTGCAACCCCAGTTCCGCCAGCCCAACAAGGACAGCTACGCGCGCTACCTCCTGCATCGCGATCGGTTGAACCGCTTCGTGGTCCTCTCCCTGGTGTGGCTGCCCGGCCAGGCCACGCCGATCCACGACCATTCGTGTTGGGGCGTGATGGGCATGGTCGCCGGGGAGCTCACGGTCGTGAACTACGACCGCCTCGACGACGGCTCTCGGCCGGGCTACGCCGAGCTGCAGGAGGCAGACACCGAGGTGGCCCGACCTGGGGTGGTGAGCCATGTCCTGCCGCCGTACCGCGAGCTGCACTGGATCGGCAACCGCGGCAGCGAAGTGGCCATCTCGCTGCACATCTACGGCCGCGATCTGGACGAGGTGAACGTCTACGACCTCGTCACGCACCGCGTCAGCCGGATGCGGATCAAGTACTACAACCTCGACTGGGGCAATCCGGACTTCGTGATCTGACGGACCCAAGGGGGGCCAGCGGCCC